>DASYIS010000280.1:0-8414 GCA_035997375.1 Chthoniobacteraceae bacterium | reverse complement strand
CCCCCCGCGCTCTACACCTCGGGACAAGCGCGGCTTCGCCGCGTTTCCGTGTTTTCCGCGCGCCCCGCGGAGCGATCCGCTCGACACACCCCGCTCAGAAGTGCCAAGCATCTCGCGTGCAAAAAGTGACCATCCACACCGACGGCGGCTGCCTGGGCAATCCCGGGCCCGGCGGCTGGGCGGCGGTCTTGCGCTGGGGCGAGGCGGTGAAGGAGATTTCCGGCAGCGCGGAGGCCACGACCAACAATCGCATGGAATTGCAGGCCGCGATCGAGAGCCTGCGCCTCTTGAAAAGACCGTGCGAGATCGAGCTGTTCACCGACTCGACCTACGTCCGCCAGGGGATCACGGAATGGGTGGCGAAATGGAAGCAGCGCGGGTGGAAAACTGTGGGCAAGCAGCCGGTGAAAAACGAAGACCTCTGGCGCGCGCTCGATGAGGCGGTGCGCCCGCATCGCCTCCAGTGGCGCTGGCTGAAGGGCCACGCGGGGCATCGCGACAACGAGCGGTGCGACCAACTCGCCGGCGAGGCGATCGCGAAATTGCGCAAAGGGTTGGCATCGCCAAAGGTCAACTCGGGGGCTTGACCGCGCCGGCGGCGCGCCCCTTCATCCACTCCTCCCCATGAACGAACCCACTGCCCAAACCAATCCCCCGGCCCGCCACCTCTCGCGGCGCGACATGCTCGCGCTCACCGGCTCCGTCGCCGCCGCGGCCTTGACGGGCCAGGCGTGCGCGCAAGCCGCAGCGCGAGCCCCCGGCAAGACGTTTCGCATCGGCGTCATCTCGGCCGCCATCCTCGGCAAGCCGCAGCCGCGCAACGGCCACACCTGGCACTTCGCGCAATACCTCCACCCCAACTTCGACGTCGACGCCCTGAAGAAGCACGACCCGAACGCGGTGCCGGTCTTCAAGAACTACCTGCGCAACCCGAGCTTCAACTTCGACCAGCTCCCCTTTCCCGATACGCGCATCACGCACTACTACGACGCCGATCCGAAGTCCGCGGTGCCGTTCACCGAAGTCTTCCCCGGCGTCCAGGTGGCGGAGAATCTCGAAAAGATGGTCGGTGAAGTCGACGCGATCTGGCTCGGCGACGCCTCGGGTTACGGCGAGGATCACTTCGACCTGGTGGCACCCGGCCTGGCCAAGGGATTGCCGACCTTCTGCGACAAGCCGATCGGCGGGAGCGTCGCCGGCACGCGCAAGATCATCGAGTTTGCCAAGGCGCACAAAGCGCCGCTCATGTCGGCCAACATCTTCCGTTTCGAGTGGGGCATGGAAGCCGCGAAGCGAATGCGCGACTCGGAGGAGTTCGGCGGCATCGAGCATGTCTCGGCGCGGATGAACAGTCGATACAACTCCGCGGTCTGGTCGGTCTACGGTCAGCATCCGCTCTGGACGATCATCTCGCTCATGGGTGCCGGCGTGGATGCGATCAGCATGTACGAGTACAACGATACGTGCCACGGGTTCGTCACGTTTCAGGACCGCTACCCGTGCCACTTCTGGTGGGGCCAGCCGGCGGAAAAGTTCGAGTACGACCGCACCGACGTCTACTTCAAGAAGAAGTACTATTCGTACACGCCCTCCATCGAGGGAGTCTTCCACTACGGCTATCACTACTCGATGTTCCGGATGGCCAACACCTTCCGGCACATGGTGCAGACCGGAGTGGAGCCGGTGCCTCACCAGGAGATCATGGATGTCACCGCCATGATCCACGCCGGCGCCAAGTCGGCGCAGGAGAATAGCCGGCTGGTGAAGCTGTCGGAGGTGATGGGGTAGTCGCGGGGCGCTCTCAATCCTGCTCCTGCTCATGCTCCTGCTCTTCAGGATTCGAGCAAGAGCAAGAGTAAGAGCAGGATTAAGAGTTGAGGCGCCGCTTTGCGCCTTTTCCGCGCGCCCGCATCGCCTACTCTCCCGCGATGCTGAACTGGATCTGGCTCTGCTTTGTCGTCGTCGCCGTGCTGGTCGCCGGTTTTACGGGCCGGCTCGAGGCGATGAACAATGGCGCGATGGCGGCGGCGAAAGACGCGGTCATGGTGATCGCGCTGCCGCTCATGGGCATCTGGGCCGTCTGGCTTGGCGTGATGCGCCTGGCGGAACAGAGCGGGCTGGTGCAGTTGCTCGCGCGCGCCCTGCGGCCGATCATGCGGCGGCTCTTCCCCGACGTGCCGCCGGATCACCCAGCCATGGGAGCGATGGTCCTGAACATGGCGGCGAACATGATCGGCATCGGCAACGCGGCGACGCCCCTCGGCTTGCGCGCCATGGCGCATCTCGAGCGGCTGAACCCGAACCCCGGCGTCGCCTCCAACGCGATGTGCACCTTCCTCGCGATCAGCACCGCGTCCATCCAACTGGTGCCGACGAGCGCGATCAGCATCCTCGCGGTCAAAGGCTCCACGAGCGCGCACGCCATCTGGCCCACCGCGTTTCTCGCCTCCCTCTGCGCGACCGCCGCGGGCATCACCGCCGCGAAAGTGCTCCAGCGGTTGCCGATCTTTCGAATCCCTCCGGCCGGCATCGCGCCGACGACCGCCACGGACCGGCCGGCGCCCGCGGCAGCCGAGCAACTCGTGGAGGCCGAGACCGTGCAACCGGCCGCGCTGCGACCGTGGGGAAAGGTCATCATCGGCCTGTTCATTACGGTCTTCGTCATCTTCCTGGTCATGCTGGCCTTTCGTGACGCCGTCGCCGGCTGGCTCGAGCCGCACGGCTTCGTCATTCCGGCGGCGCCCAAACTCCTGGTCGGCAAGCCGCCCGTGCTGCGCGTCCTTTTCTCGATGGCGACGCTGGCCATTCCCTTCATGCTCTCCTTTTTTCCACTGTACGCGGCCTTGCGCGGGGTGCGCGTCTACGAGCAGTTCGTGGAGGGGGCCAAGGAGGCCTTCGGCACGGCGCAGCGCGTCATCCCCTATCTCGTCGCCATGCTCGTGAGCATCGCCATGCTGCGCGAAGCCGGCGTCTTCGACATGCTGCAAGCCTGGCTGGGACCGCTTTTCAAGAGCCTGCACTTTCCCGCCGACCTGCTGCCGATGGTCCTCATTCGCCCGATGAGCGGCAGCGCGACCACCGGCATCTTCGTCGAGCTCGTACAACGCTTCGGCCCGGACAGCCTCATCGCGCGCACCGCCGCCACGATCTACGGCAGCACCGAGACGACGTTCTACGTGATCGCCATTTACTTCGGCTCGGTCGCCGTGCGCCAGACGCGCCACGCCATCGCCGCCGGGCTCGCGGCGGACATCACGGCCGTGATCGCCTCAGTGTTTCTCTGCCGCCTGTTTTTTCCCGCCTGAGCGCCACGTGGTCCGCACAGTCCCCTGTGCGGTCTGTGCGGAGCCGCTCAGAGGACTGAGCGGACCACCGGCCGCGCCGCCACCCGCGCGCACAGTTCCCGCGCCGCCGCCGGCCAGTCGGCGTACTGGAACGTAAATCCATGCTCGGCGAGCCGCGTGGAAACGACGCGCCGGCTTTTCAGGATCAGCTCTGTCTCCGTCCGCAAAAAGAACGCGCCAATCGCGAGCATCCACTCGAACGCCGGCAGGCCGATCGGCATGCCCCACGCCTGCCGCAACGCGCGCATGAATTCCGCGTTCGGGAGCGGCGCCGGCGCGGCGAGGTTGACCACGCCCTCGATTTCCTCGTGCTCGATCAGCCACAAGACCGCGCGCACGAAATCGGCTTCGTGTATCCATGACACGTACTGCCGCCCGTCCCCATTCTGCCCGCCGAGTCCCAACCGCACGAGCCGCAGGAGCATGGAGAAAGCGCCGCCCGCATCCGGGCTCATGATGATCGCCGACCGCATGAGCACGCGCCGCGTCGCGGGCAGCGGATCGGCTTCCATCGCCGCGCGCTCCCATTGCGTGGCGACGTCGATGCTGAAGTTCCACGTCTCCGGCACGCCCGGCTCGGACCCGCCGATGATGCCGGTCGCCTCGTCATTCGGCGCGTCGTAACGATGCGCGTAAATCGTCGCCGTGCTCGCCTGGAGCCAGACGCGCGGAGGCCGCGCCGCCGCCCGAATCGCCTGCCCGAGCACCCGCGTCGAGTCCACCCGAGAATCGATGATTTCGCGCCGATTCTCCGCGCCATAGCGGCAATTCACACTCCGCCCCGCGAGATTGATCACCGCGTCCGCTCCCTCCAATTCCGCCGTCCAATCCCCAAGCGTCCGCCCATCCCAAACCACCCGCCGCGCCCATCTCTCTCCTTGTCTCATTGTCTCATGGTCTGATTGCCCTCCCCTCCCCAGCACCACCACCTCATGCCCACCCGCGCCGAGCGCCCGCGCGAGCACCGTCCCCACCTGCCCACTCCCACCGGGGATGACGATTTTCATCGCGTCACTCAAGCCGTCGCCGGCGCCTCGTCGGGAATGAGCTCGGTGCGTTTGATGAGCGCGATCACCTTGTGCCCGAGCCCGCGGATCTTGTCGCAGCCGCCCTCCTCGCGATCGACCAGCACGGCGACGAAGGCGACGTGGCCGCCGGCTTCCTCCACCGCCTCGATCGCCTTCAGCGTGGCATCGCCGCGCGTGACGACGTCGTCGATTACCACCACCTTCATCCCCGCCTGGAAGTTGCCTTCGACGAGCTTGTTGCGCCCGTGCGCTTTCGGCGTTTTGCGCACCGTGAAAACCTGCAACGGCGCCGCCGGCGAGTTGCGCCACGACGTCATCCCGACCGCGAGCGCGATCGGATCGGCGCCCATCGTCAGCCCGCCGATGGCGTCCACTTTGGTCCCGGAACGCGCCTCTTCCGCGCGGACCAGCGCGAGCATTTCCTCGCCGACCAGCGTCGCCCCCTCGGGGTCGAGCGTGGTCAGTTTGCAGTCGAAATAGTAGCGGCTCTTCGCGCCGGAGGAGAGCGTGAAGTCGCCCCAGGTGAGCGATTGATTCTTGAGCTTCTCCAGCAGGCGGGCGCGGCGGTCGGGATTCTCGGAAGGCATCGCCCCGAGCAAAGCCGAACGGCCTTCCACCTGCAAGCGCCGCGGCCGAACGGTCGGCAACGAAGAACCAGGAACGACGAACGAGGAACCTTCCCTCACTCCCCGCGCTGCGCCTTGATCCGCTGCCTGGCGTAGGCCGCCGCCGCGAATGCCACCAAGAGGAAGATGGTCAGGCGAAAACCGGTGATCTTGAGCGCGGCGGATTTCGGCGGCGGCGTGAGGAATTGCGTGATGAAGATCGGGTCGCCGGCTTCGCCCCCGTCCAGGACGGGCACGATGCGGACCGTGCTCATCGTCCCCGGGCGCATGCCGCGCAGCTCCGCGAAATAGCGGTCGCCCATCGTTTTCACGTTCGAGATCGGCGGCGGGAGCCAGTCGACGCGCAGGTGGCCCTGGTCGTCGAGGCGCGTGTTGCGGACCTCCACCTTGCAATTGTGCGCGGTGGTGAGCGCCGTCGGCCATTCGATCGTCGCGCCGTCCGACACGATGTTCCGGATCTTCACGTTGTCGCGCAGATAGATGAGCGAGGCGATGCGCGCATCGGCTTCCTTGGCCTCGCGCGTGGCCGCCGGGTTGGGAGTGGCCACCGCCACCGCCCCCGGTTGCGTGGTGCGCGGCGCCGCGGGCGCAGGGCTCGCGACCTCCGTGACCTCCGCCTCCATGCGCGCCTCCCGCAATTGCTGCTCGCCCTCGAATCGAATCCAACCCCGGTACGTGCCGAGCTCCTGCGCATTGAGCGAAATCTTGAGTTCCTTCCGCTCCCGGGGCGCCAGCCGGAAGCTCGCCGGCTGCACCTGGAAGGGCAACTCGACGGCCGCCTTCCAGTTCCCCTCCGCGCCCCCGAGATTTTCCACGCCGAGATCGATGCTCACCGCCTGCCCCTGCTTCGCCGTGGGAAAAGCGAGCTGCTCCCGCGCGAGCTTCAGCACCGGCCCGACGACCTTCGCGTGAACCGGCACGACCATCTGCAAACCTGCCCCGTCGATCGTCAGCGACTCCTCCCCGGCGCCCGGATCGCTTTCATCCACTAAAACGGTGACGGTCTTCGCGGCTCCGGCCGCCAGCACGAGCGGAGGCGGCACATGCAGGCGCGCGCCGCCGGAGAATTTCAGCGACTGCTCGCCGGGGGTGTTGTTCGTGAGCTCCAACTGCCCCGAGCGCGCCGTGCTGCCGCTCTCCGCCACCAAGCGCAGCTCGGCCGGGACGATGGCGATCGCCGCTTCGCCGATGCCGCGCAGCGACGTCACGCGATCGATCTGCGAGGTGTAGCGGATCTCGCCGCGGAGGATGCCCGCCGTCTTCGGCTCGAAAAACACGAGGAACTTTTGCTTCCCGCCGGCCGGCAGCTTGTACCCGATCGGCCCCTCGATCCGCCACGGCGCGGCCACCTGCACCTCACCCGCGGCAATGGAGCCGCCCATGTTCGTCAGCTCCATTTCCTTGAACGCCGCCCCACCGGTGAGGAGCGGCGCAAACTCCATGACATCCGGCACGACCAGCCTCGCCGCCTCATCCACGATGGTGATGCCGACGTCGACCGCCGCCGAGACGCCGTCAATGTTTTGCACCGCGTAAGTGAAATGGTCGCGCTTCACCGCGAGATTCGCCGGCGGCGTGTAGATGACGATGCTCGCCTCCTGCGTCACCACCTTCGGCTCCGTCAGCTTCCCCTTCTCGGGCGCGGTGCGGATGAGGTATTTGAGGTTCTCGTACTTGCGCCCGTGGATCGTCAGCCGGATCTCCAGCGTCTCGCCGCGGCGCACCGTCAACTCCTGCGAGACCGGCTGCGGCGGCGGCACCGGTAGCTTCGGCTCGTCCTTGCGCTTCTTCTCAGCCGCAAACACAGGCGCCGCGCCGAGGAAGGCGAAGAGGATGCAGGAAAGGAAAAGCGCGCGGAACACAGGGCGAAGACCATCGCGATGCCGGGGCGCGCTGGCAAGCCCGTCATCGCCCCCTTGCTCTTGCGGTCATCATCGGAGTCTTCATTCAGAAGAGAAAGGCGACCGATCTTTCATCACCAGGACGGCACGACCAGCACCGGCCGCATCGACGCGGCACCGGGTCGTGGGATGAGGATTCAGCGTTTCGCGACCCTTGACAATCCCCGCAACTGCCCCCACCGTCCGCGCGGCTCTTGCGGACGGTGATAGAGCCACCACCCTAAAGTTTTGACGGCAATGACCAAATCCTCTCGGTATTCCATCCTCATACTCACTGCACTCGCGCTCTTCGGCCGGCCCGGCCACGCTGCCGATCCGATTGACGGCTACGCCCGCTGGGTTCGCCAGGCGTTCGGCATCGAAGGAACGGCCGCGATCAATCAGGCATTCGGCACCGTGGGACCAAGTGCCGATCCCGATCAGGACGGCCTTTCGAACCTGGCCGAGTACGCGTTTGGCACGGACCCGAAGGGGCCCTCGACCTTTCCTATCGCCGATATGGTGACGGTGCCCGCCTTGGGAGACCGGCCGCTGCTCGTGTTGACCGCCACCGTCCGCACGGACGACGCCGCACTGGTGTTCGTTCCCCAAGTCTCCGAGGATGGGGCGAATTGGTATCCGTTTGTTCAGACCGGCCTCACGGAAGCAGTGGGCGATAACTACTACACGGCGCCGGTCGGCGCGGGTCCTATCGTCGGCGGCATGCGAAGCGTAAGTTATGCGGCTCTGCCCAACGAGACACTCCCGAACGTTCAATTCATTCGCCTGGCGATCGTGCGGCATGCCGCCACCGCGTCGGCGCTCGGCGTAAACAGCACTCCCGTTCAGCCGGGGCCGTCTGCAGGACATGCGAGCGTTTCCGCGCTCCTCGCGCCGAGCGTCCAGACCGTCACGCCGACGCTCCCCGGCCTCAATTTCACCAGCCAACTGGCGGCTTCCATGGGGAACGCCCTCACCTCGAATACGATCGTGATGCGCGGCTTCTCCGGCAGGCTGCTCGTTACCCCGCCCCCGGGAGTGGTTCTGGTGATCAATGGCAAAGAGGTCGTGGGCAAGGCGTACGTGAAACCCGGAGACACGCTTTCCCTCAAGGCGACTTCACCCGCCGTCGCCGACACGACTCAGGACTTCAAGGTCGATTTCAGCAAAGGCATCACCGCCACCTGGTCGCTCGGGTCCAAGAAAGCGGCCGCCTTGTTCGATCCGTTTACCGATCCAAATACCATCATCTCGGGATACACTCCCGTCAGCGCCAGCGTCGGTTCCAGCGGGGACGCGAACGTCTCCCTTCCGATTACCGTTTCTCCCGGCATCGGAGGCATGGAGCCTAAGCTCTCCATCGGCTACAGCAGTCAGGGCGGCAATGGCCTGCTCGGCGCGGGCTTCAACCTCGGCGGATTGTCGGCCATTTCCCGCGTCGGTGCAACGATCGCTCAGGATGGCTTTCGCGGGTCGGTAAAGCTGACTGCCGATGACCGCTATGCGCTGGATGGCGCGCGACTGATCTCGGTTCCG
>DASYIS010000279.1:0-7381 GCA_035997375.1 Chthoniobacteraceae bacterium | reverse complement strand
CTGCACGTCGGCGGCGCGCAGGTTCACCAGCGTGTAGTGATAGATCAGGGTCTTGTTGGGACCGGTGCTCGCGGAATCCAGGCGCGTCTCCTGGTCGGCCATCTTGGGCAGACCTTTGTTCAGTTCGACCGCCGTGCGCTCCAGCAACTGCTCGATCGTCGGCGGCTTCCAGCAGCTGCTGCCGGCGAACGTCCCGGCCATGGAGCCGATGACGAGGCCGACGATCAGCAGTAGTTGGTTGGACTTCTTGGGTGGGGTTTGCATTTGGAGGTGAGGTGGAATGTGCGCGCACGGGGAAAATGAACGATCGCCGTGAAATTGGTCAAGCCCCGCGGCCGGAAACGTGGCGCAGGCCGCGGATCGCTGGCAAAAATGGCTCGTTTTCGCGGGAATCCGCGCGATCTTCTCCGGGAAACTACGCATGCAGTCGATCACCTCCACAGAAGCCTCGCCCAACGCCCCGCTCTCGGTCGACGCGCTGCGGGAGCGCCTGCGGCCCTTCTGCCTTCAACATCCGGTCGAACGGCTGGAGGTCTTTGGCTCGGTCGCGCGCGGCGAGGCGAGCACGGAGAGCGACGTGGATTTGCTGGTGACCTTTGCGCCTTCCGCCCGGTTTGGGATGTTCGCGTTTTTGAGGTTGAAAGAGGAACTCGAGAATCTTCTGGGCTGCTCGGTCGACCTCCTCGAACGGCCCGCCGTCGAGCGCAGCACGAATCGCTTCCTGAAGCACTTTATCCTCCGATCTGCCGAGACGATCTATGAAGGAACGTAGCCAAGCGTGGTACTTGGCCGAAATTGTCGAATCGGCAAAGATCATGCAGGAGGAAATCAAGGTGCTGACCGAGGCCGGCTTTCTCGCCAGCCAGACGGCGAGGGATGCGGTCTGTTTCCGATTCATCGCGATCGGCCACGCGGCCTCGCACATCACTCAGGAAACGCGCGATTTACTCCGCGAGATTCCGTTCGAGCTGATGTATGGAATGCGCAACGTGCTGGCCCACGACTACACGGCGATCGATTACGCGCGCGTCTGGCGAACTGCCGTGGAAGACGTGCCCGAGATCCTCCGACAGATCGAGCCTGTGTTGCAGGTTGAATGGGAGAAGCTCAAGCAAAACCCAGCCCATTTGGGTCGCGATTCAGAGGAGACGCCTTGAGCCTGATGGAACCCGGCCCCGCCATCGTCCTCGCGACGCTGAACGCGAAGTACATTCACGCCGCGTTCGGCTTGCGCTACCTGCTCGCGAACATGGGCGAGCTGCGCGCGCGGACCACGCTCCGCGAGTTCGACATCAACCAGCGCCCGATCGACATCGCGGAGAGCATCCTCGCGCTGCATCCGACGATCGTCGGGCTCGGCGTCTACATCTGGAATGTCGCGCCGACGACGGAGCTCATCTCGATTCTGAAGAGCGCACGGCCCGAGCTGATCATCGTCATCGGCGGGCCGGAGGTGAGCTTCGAATGCGACCGCCAGGAGATTGTCCGTCTGGCCGACTATGTCATCACCGGCGAGGCCGATCTCGCGTTCGCGCAGCTCTGTCGGCAACTCGTCGCCGGCGAGCCGCCGCCGCTGAAAATCATCGCCGCGCCGCTCCCGACGTTCGAGATGCTGGCGCTGCCGTACGATCTTTACGACGAGCGCGATCTCGCGCACCGCGTCATCTACGTCGAGGCCTCGCGCGGGTGTCCGTTTACCTGCGAGTTCTGCCTCTCCTCGCTCGAGGTGCCGGTGCGCGCGGTGGCGCTGGAGCCGTTTCTCGCGGAGATGGAGCGGCTGCTCGAGCGCGGCGTGCGGCAGTTCAAATTCGTCGACCGCACCTTCAACCTGAACCTGCGGACGAGCACCGCGATTCTCCAGTTCTTCCTCGCGCGCTGGCAGCCGGATCTCTTCGTCCATTTCGAGATGGTGCCGGACCGCCTCCCGGAGGCGCTGCGCAGCCTCATCGCGCAATTTCCGCCCGGCGCGCTCCAGTTCGAGGTCGGCATCCAGACGTTCAATCCCGAGGTCGAGACGCTGATCAGCCGGCGGCAAAACCAGGATCGCCTCTCGGACAACCTCCGCTGGCTGCGGCGGCACAGCGGCGTCCACATTCACGCCGACCTCATCGCCGGCCTGCCCGGCGAAGACATGGCGAGCTTCGCGCGCGGGTTCGACCGGCTGGTCGAGCTGGCGCCGCAGGAGATCCAGGTCGGCATCTTGAAGCGCCTGCGCGGCACGCCGATCATCCGCCACGACCGTGAGTGGGGCATGGTCTACGGCGCGCATCCGCCGTACGAGGTGCTGCAAACGCGCCTCGTCGATTTTGCCACGATGCAGCGGCTGCGGCGCTTCGCGAAATTCTGGGACATTTACGGCAACAGCGGCCACTTCACCGAAGCGCTGCCGCTGCTCTGGCGCGGCGGCTCGCCCTTCGCCGGCGTCCTGGCCTTCTCCGACTGGCTCCACGAGCGCGGGGTGAAGGGCCACGGCATCGCGCGCAGCCGCCAGTACGAGTTGCTGCACGAGTTTCTGCTCGCCTCCCGGCCGGCCGGCGAAGTGGAGCCGCCGCTCGCGCGCGATTACCACCGCAGCGGCGGCAGCGACCGGCCGCGCTGGCTCGCGGCCGAGGCGCCCGTTCCGACCCGGCGCGCCGTGCGCCCCGGCCACGCGAAACGGCAGCAACAGCACCAAAACAAGGCCGCGTAGCGCGAGGGTGGAGCGCGCTCGAAGTTTTCTCAAAAGATTATCTTGCATCTCTCATCCCATCTGCGATTCTCAAATCGTTCTGGGGGGAACAGCCGGGTCGTCGATCATTCGATCGGCGGCTCGGCATTTTTTTGGGGAAAAACATTCGGCGATCCGCGACGGCAGGCGCGCTCCAGGAAACCGGCGCATAGGGGGTGGACGACCGTGGCGTTGGATTTGCTTACACGCATGACAGACGCATTGCCTTTTCGTCATGGAAGCCCTTCATCCTCTCGACCGCGGTCAGGCCCAAAGCCTGCCGCAAATCAAAGCGTCCCTCCGCGACCTGATCACCGCCTACGGCTCCGGCGCGCTGGAGGAGCGACGCTTCGTCCACGAGCTCCTCCACCTCGAGGCGGAAAAGGTGCGCCCGCGCGGCTTCGTCCTCACCGCCGCGAACACCGACGACGACTGGACGGTCGTCGTCCTGCACGCCCAAGGCCGCAGCGAGCCGTGCGCGGTCTACGAATTCCTGCCCGGCCGCGGAAAGGTGCGCCGCTGCGGCTCGTGAGGCTCGCGGCGCAATGGGAGGTGGTCCACGAAACACACGAAAGACACGAAAAACCGGAAGGCTGCATTTGCCAACGAATCACTCGAATCGGCACGAATCCCTGCAATCTTGCAGCCTTCCGCATTCGTTCCAATTCGAGTCATTCGTTGGCAAAATGCAGCCCTCCCCCTTTTCGTGTTTTTTGTGTATTTCGTGGACTCCCTTTCCGGTCCCCTCACAGCTTCGGCGCGAGCGCGGCGTAGCTTTCGCGTGCGGCCTGTACGGGATCGTAGCCCGGTTTGTTGAAGACCTGCGCCGAGACCTCGACCACGATCGGGCCGCGATACCCGTGCTCCCGCAGGAGCGCGAAGTACGCCCCATAATCCGTCCGCCCCTGTCCCGGCAGCAGAAACTGAAACTTTGCCGAGTCGCCGGTCGTGTCCTTCACGTGAATGAAGCGCGTCTGCGGCAGGAGCGAACGCAAAGTCTCGTCGAGCTTCAGCCCCGCGAGCTCGAAGTGGCTGTAGTCGTACCCCACCACGATGGCCGGGCTTTTCACCTGCTCGAGCAGCCAGAGCAGTCGCTCGGGCGAGTTCACCGCGCTGCCGACATGCGCCTTCAGCGCGACCGTCGTCTTCGCCTCCTCGGCCGCCTGGGCCCAGCCGCGCAGCCGTTCCGCCATCTTTTCTTTCAGCGCCTCCCACTCCGCCGGCTTGCCGCCGAGGACCGTCTCGATGAGCGGCGGCTTTTCCGCGTCGAGCTCATGGGCCAGCTTGCCGGCGGCGACGATCCTCGCGACGTTGTCCGCGTGCTGCGCGTCGGTGGCGGCGAGGCTCAGGTTGAGCATGAGCGCCGAGACGCGGAGATGGTTCTTCGCCAGCAAGTCGCGCAGCTCGCGGCGCTTGTCGTCGGTCAACGCGGCGAGTTCCGTCGGAAAGCCGGGATTCAGCGGCAGCTCGACGTTCTTGTAACCGATCTCCGCACATGTCCGCAGCGCATCGGCGAGCGAGAGTGACTTCATCCCATAGAGGCTGAAGCCCAGCTCCAGCTCGGGCTCGGCCGCGCGGGTCTTGGTCGCGCAGAGGGCGCTGACTGCGGCGCAGAGTTGCAGGAAGCGGCGGCGAGGGAGGGTAGCCATGCCAAAGGCGTGCCGGTTTGCGCGGCCGCAAGCAAGCGCAAGCGCGCGACGCGGCCCTTGGACTGCGGCAGCCTGCTGCCGCTTTGCGGCAGTCGCAGCCTGCTGCGTGCGGTGCGGAGCAATCGGTAACGGCCTGCCCACAAATCCCCCTCCCCACCCGCAGCAGGCTGCGGCCTCCGCAAAGCGGCAGCAGGCTGCCGCAGTCCAAGGACTTCGTCCATGCGTGACGACGCTGCTGTTTGCGACATAAGCTTCTTACCGCCCTATGCGCCGTTTGCTCCTCCCCGTTCTTTTGCTCGCCGCCGCGAATCTCCACGCCGCAGCCGACGACTACTACACCATCCCCGCCGCGGCGACGGACCAACTCACGGCCGCCGCCCCATGGCCCGCGCCGGAGAGCTACCGCACCTGGGAACGCTCGCTCGGCGGGCCGACCTCGAACCGCTTCTCCGCGCTCACGCAGATCGACCGGACAAACGTCGCCAAGCTGAAAGTCGCGTGGACTTACCACTCGGGCGATGGAACGGGGAACATCCAGTGCAACCCCATCATCGTCGACGGCGTGATGTACGCGCCAACGGCGGGCGGGCACATCGTCGCCGTCGACGGCGCCACCGGCCGCGAGCTTTGGCGGTACTTGCCGGAGCGGCTCGCGAAGCGCCTCGAAGACACGCCGGCGCGCCGCGGCCTGCTCTACTGGCGCGGCGCGGAGGGTGCGCCGGCGCGGCTCATTTTCACGATGGGCGACTTCATTTACGCGCTCGATCCGAAGACCGGGCAGCCGCTCGCGAGCTTCGGGAAGGACGGCCGCACGCCCCTGCCGATGGGCGGGACGGTGGCCGGCGCCGTCTGGCAGCACGTGCTCGTGGTGCCGGGCTATCGCGGCGACGTCTTCGGTTACGACGTGGTGACGGGCGAAATGAAGTGGCGCTTCCACACGATCCCGCAGGCCGGCGAATACGGCGCGGAGACGTGGTCGCACCGCAGCGAGGGCGCGAATTGCTGGGGCGGCATGGCGCTCGATGAAGGCCGCGGCATCGCGTATGTCTCGACCGGTTCGCCCAAGCCAAACTTCATCGGCCCCGATCACAAGGGGGACAACCTGTTTGCCAACTGCGTCATCGCGCTCAAGGCAGAGACCGGCGAGCGGCTCTGGCATTTCCAGGAGATCCGCCACGACATCTGGGACCTCGACATTCCCGCGCCGCCGAATCTCGTGACCGTGCTGCGCGACGGGAAGCGCGTCGACGCGGTCGCGCAAGTCACGAAGATCGGCAACACGCTGTTGCTCGATCGCGTAACCGGCGAGCCGCTCTTCCCCTTCCGCCTGCGGCGCGCGCCGGCCTCGACGCTCATCGGCGAGCAGGCCGCGCCTTACCAGCCGGACGTCGAGCTGCCGGAGCCGTTCGCGCGGCAGGAGTTCACGCGCGAGCAGATCACGCAGCGCACCCCCGAGGCGCACGCGGCGGTGGAGCAGTTTCTTTCGCACTCGAACACGGGCTGGTTCTTCCCGTTCGCCGAGGCGAAGGCGACGGCTTTCTACGGGCTGCACGGCGGCGCGGAGTGGACCGGCGCGGCCTTCGATCCCGCCTCGCGCCGGCTCTACATCAGCGCGAATACCATCCTCTGGAACGTCACCGTCTTTCGCGACGACGACCCGGCGCCGCTCAAGCCGCCGACCGTCGGCGAGCAGACCTATCTCGCCTCCTGCGCGCCGTGCCACGGGCCGGACCGCATCGGCGTCGGCATGGCGCCGCCCTTGCGCGGATTGCGGCATCGCATGACCGATGACCAGGTGAAGGCGCTGCTGACCACGGGCAAAAACGCGATGCCGCCGCAACCGCAATTCGCCACCGAGGCCGGCAAGCCGCTGCTCGATTTCCTCTTCGTGAAAGATCGCCCCAGCCCTCCGATCGACCCGAACGCGAAGCCGAAATACTCGTTCGGCGGCTACGTCAAAGTGAATGATCCGGAGGGCTACCCCGGCGCCACGCCGCCCTGGGGCACGCTGAATTGCCTCGATCTCGACACCGGCAAACTCGTCTGGAAGGTGCCGCTCGGCGAGTACCCCGAGCTGACCGCGAAAGGCGTCCCGAAAACCGGCCAGGAGAACTTCGGTGGCGCGATGGTGACCGCGGGCGGGCTCGTGTTCTGCTCCGGCACCCGCGACCGGAAAATCCGCGCCTTCGCCGCGAAAGACGGCGCCGAGATGTGGTCGGCCGACCTGCCATTGCACGGCACCTGCGCCCCCGCGAGCTACGAGGCGCGCGGTCGGCAGTTCATCGTACTGCCCGCGACGGGCGGCGGGAAACTCGGCGGGCCGAGCGGCGATTCGTGGGTGGCGTTTGCTTTGCCGAAAGAGTAAAGAACCCCCGGACGAAAAAAAAGGACGGGGCGGTTGGGCTATTCATTCTCATTCTGCCGGTGTAATCTTGTTCCCATGCCCGCGCCCGCCATTCGTTGGCTGAACACTCGAACACCGGACGGCAACGCCTTTCACCCATCATCCACCCCATGCGAAACCTTTT
This sequence comes from Chthoniobacteraceae bacterium, assembly GCA_035997375.1. Lineage (GTDB taxonomy): Bacteria > Verrucomicrobiota > Verrucomicrobiia > Chthoniobacterales > Chthoniobacteraceae > DASYIS01. The sequence continues at coordinate 497 of DASYIS010000279.1, read as the reverse complement.
CCTCCTCGCCGGCTTCTTGTTTTGTCTTCTCATCGATTCTGTCGCAGGAGGGGAGGAGAAAAGCTTCACCTTCTACCGGGACTACCGCGCGCCGATTCCATCAGACAATTACGTTGTCTTCGAGGCGAGGGCCTTTGGACCTGATAACTATGTCGTGCTGGACCTGAAGGCGAAAGAGGCGCGAATCTACAGCCCATATCAGGAAAGGGGACTGCTCCACACTCATCGCCTGACGGACGCCGAGTATAAGCAGGCCATGGCTCTCTTGACCTCACCGAAAATGCAGAAGATTCCGGCGCGGAGCAATAAGCTCGCGCTCGATGCCTTCGAGTTCAGTGCGAACGCCATCGTCAACGGGAAGCCCTTCAAATTTCACCACATCCTTCCTGAGGATAAGGCCGTGCTCGCTTTATACGATCTCTACAAACATTTTCGCGATACGGCTCCGAAGGAGTAGAAGCAATTCACGGAGAGCCGGCTAGATGCGCGAGGACAGG
>DASYIS010000278.1:0-2356 GCA_035997375.1 Chthoniobacteraceae bacterium | reverse complement strand
ACGTCGCTCGCCGGTTGTTCAGGCGAGGGTTTCGCCTCGGTCCTGCGGTCGCTCGGCTATCGCATGGAGAAGCGGCCAAAACCACCCGAGCCGGCGCCCGCGGCTGCGCCTTCGATACCAGCAGAGCCTCCGGCTCCGGTTGCGCTGGCGCCCGAGGAAACCGTAGCGGGCGCACCTGCTCTGGCTGACGGAGATACCGAGCCCGTGGCCGCGCCTGCGGTCGACGCAGAAGCGAACCTGGAAAGGCCGGTCGCGATCGAGGAGCCAGCCACAGGCACGTCGGAGGTCGAGCCCGCCCAAGAAGCGGTGGTACCAGGGGAGCCGCTTGAACGCGCGGTCGACCCGGTGCTGGCGGAGGCAGCGGAGGCGGTGATCAGCGTCCCCGAAGCGCCGACCCTTGCCGTCACGGGGCAAGAGGAACAAGCGGAAGCTGCGGCGGAGATGCCGGAAAGTTCGGTACCCGCGCGACCTCCCGAGATTGCATCCAAGGCGGAACCCACGTCCACCGAGTTCATCGAGGTCTGGCGGCCGGGCCGGCGCGATGACCATCCGCGCAAGCCACGTCACGAAAGCGGGCCGCGCCAGCGCCGTCCGCAGCGGCAGCGGCATCTGCCACCTCCCGCGGCGGCGCCCGATGGAAGCGCTGCCGTGGTCGGTGTCGACGGCGTGACGCCGCCTGCTGCGGCCGCCAGTGCCGAGGTTTCGACCGTAGCTGCGGAGCGCCGGGACGGCGGCCGCCATCGCGAGCGTCCGGCCGGCGGCGCGCGCAACGACCGCCTCGAGCGTCAGCCGCGGCCGGATCAGCGTCCCGAACATCGTGTGCGCGCGGATCGCCCGGGCGGGCCGGATCACGAACGCGGGCAGCGTGGCGGTGGACGGCCGCCGCCTCGTGGCGACCGTCCGGATCGCGATCCCACGCTGCGCGCGAAATACATCAAGGGCCGGCCCGAGGGCAGGGACCGTCGCGACCGCGAGCCGGATCCGAATTCACCGTTCGCCAAGCTTGCGGCGCTGAAGGAACAACTTGAGGCGAACGCCAAGGAGCCGCGCTAGACTATGGCGTTGGTGCTTCCTTCGGCGAACCGGTTCCCCCTTCGCCGGACACGCCGTGGGCGCGGCCCCAACTTGAGGCGTCGCTGAGGCAAGTGCTTGGACCGCCAGCGCATCGATAAATGGCTCTGGCACGCGAGGGTGGTGCGGACGCGCTCGGCTGCTGCTGCGCTCGCCGCCGCGGGCCACGTGCGCATCAACGGCCAGCGCATCGATGCATCCAGCCACCCGGTGCGGCCCGGCGATGTCGTGACGGTCGCGCTCGACCGAGCCGTGCGGGTGCTCAAGGTGCGGGCTTTCGCCGATCGCCGCGGCTCGGCGGACGACGCGCGTGCAATCTGTGAATCTCTCGATCCGCCCGATGGCGGCCGGGCCGAGCGCGCACCGCCGCCGCCCGTCCTGCGGGAGGGGGGCACTGGCCGGCCCACCAAGCGCGATCGCCGCGCCACCGCGCGCTTCACCGGGGAGAACGAGGGGTGATCTGCTGGCAGAATTGGCCGCAAGCCGCCATCTCTTGCTTGCTGGTAGCCCATGCGCTACTAGCGCGCTTTCAGGCGAGGAAATGTCGGTGAGCGGAACCGAAAGTCGGCTCGGACGCGTCCCGCAGATAAGTTTGCGCGGTTTGCGCAGGCCTGATCTCGTCCGTGCAGCCGGACTCCGTTGTGCTGAACGCGCTCTGAGGCGCGTCCGGAGAGTTATGAAATGACTTACGTCGTCGTCGAAAGTTGCATCAAGTGCAAGTTCATGGATTGCGTCGAAGTTTGCCCCGTCGATTGCTTCTACGAAGGGGAAAACATGCTCGTCATCCATCCCGACGAGTGCATCGATTGCGGGGTCTGTGAGCCGGAGTGTCCGGTCGAAGCGATCAAGCCCGATACCGAGCCGGGCCTGGAAAACCTTCTCAAGCTCAATGCCGATTTTGCGAAGATCTGGCCCAATATCACGGCCAAGAAGGAACCGCCGGCGGATGCCAAGGAATGGGAGGACGTGCCCAATAAATTGGAGACGCAATTCTCCCCTAATCCGGGAACCGGCGACTAGCCCTCTCGTTAACCAGCCGTGACGAAAATGTAATGCTGAAATGCCCGAAATCGGGCCTCTGCGGCGTCGCAAGGCTTTGATTTTGACGAAAAATGTGCTATATACTCAGAAAATGAGCACAGCACCCGCGCCCGAGCCGCTCCCCCAGGGGAGCGTTATTTTTCGGGTCGCTTCCGAGGAACCCTCAACTAGGGACGTGAGATCCACGCAAAAAAGCCGTGGCAGGAAAAACGCGCCATCGTTCTAAGAGGACAACCGCCATGAC
>DASYIS010000277.1:0-6430 GCA_035997375.1 Chthoniobacteraceae bacterium | reverse complement strand
CCAGGCCTTCACCGCCCGCCTGCGGGGAAACGCGAGCTTCGGCTACATCCATCGGGTGACTTCCTCGAACCAATCGCTCACCAACGAGGACATCGTGGGCGATACTTTGACCTTCGACCTCGGCCTGGACTACGCGCTCACGAAGAAGTTTAGCATCAACGCCTCCTACAGCTTCATCAACGATCTCTCGAGCCTCGACCAGACCAGCTATTACCGAAACCAGCTCTTCCTCGGCGCGCAGTACACCTTCTGAGCCGGTTTCTTGCGATTTCTTTGAGAATCGTGCGTTCTGGGATTGCGCAAAGGCGTAAGATGAACTATTTTATCAAACCTCTCGCCCAGCCGTTCCCGCCCACCTCGCTCCTTCACCTATGGACTCCAACGAAGTCAAACTTCACTTTCTCGACTACTGGCGTGTCATCCGCGTCCGCTGGGGACTGATCGCCCTCGTTTTCCTCCTCGTCGTCATCTCCGCCACCGTGACCGTCTCCTTCCTGCCGAAGGAGTACTTTGCCAAGGTGACGATGGAGGTGAAATCCGACGACGCCAAGAGCTTCACCCCCGGTGGCGGTGGTGGGACGTTCACCTACAATCCGCAGTTCGTCGCCACGCAGTTCCAGATCTTGCGCAAGACGGAGATCCTCTACCCGGTCATTGATGAGCTCGGGCTGGTCAAAGCTTTCTCCGGCGAAGGCCCGCCGCGCACGAAGCAGGATGTCTTCAACATGCTCCTCGGCGATCTCGACCTGCAGGAAGTCCGCAACACCAGCCTGATCGAGGTCGGCGTCTGGAACGTCGATCCGAACATGGCGGCGAACATCGCGAATACCATCGCGAAGGTCTATCGCACCCGGCGGCAGGACGACCTTCTGCAGGCCCTCAATCGCTCGCTCGCCCAATATTCCGACGAAGTGCTCAAGCAGCGCAAGGTGGTCGCGGATGCGCAGAAGAAGATCTCGATGATCCGGGTGCGTGACAAGATCAACGATCCTGATCAGGAGAGCGCGACGGCGCCCATCCAGGGGGCGGCGGGAACCTCGGGCGATCCGACAAAAGCCGAGTCGGAGCAGCGGATGGAAGTGAAAAAGACGGAAAACCTTCTCCAGACGATCGAGAAACTGAAGCCGGAAGAGCTGATCAACGTGTACAAGCAAATCGGGATCAGCGATGACACGATCGCCAGCCAGTTGCCGCAGTTGCAGCAGGCGGTCGTGGAAGAAGCGAACCTGCTCGCCTCCGGGCTCGGGGAGAATCATCCGAAGATCAAGGGCCTGCGGGCGCGGAAGCTGGCGATCAATCAACTGCTGGCCGCGGCGCTCGATTCCTTGCGCAAAACCTGGGCGACCAAAGTGCAGTACGAAAAGGAAAAGCTGACGGTCCTGGAGGCCAACTCCGCGGACGCCCTGCGCGGCGAAACCGAGCGTCGGAACTCCGCGCAGGAGTACAGCGACGCCAAGACCGAATACCTCCAGGCCAAGCGCATCTGGGAGAACGCCGAGGCCGCGCTTTCCAAGGCCCGCATGGAAAAGATGATCGACGTGGAGCCGGTCAACGTGCGCCAGCGCGCCGAGCCGCCGATGGGTCCGGGCCGGCCCGCCGTCGGCAAGTACGTCGTGTTCTCCATGATCGTCGGCCTCGTCGTCGGCATCTCCCTCGCCTTCTTCATCGAGTACCTCGATACCAGCGTGAAGACGCTCGAGGACCTCGAGAAATTCCTCCAGTTGCCCGTGCTCGCGGTCATCCCGCGCGGCATCCCCATGCTCGTCCGCATCCCCGGCGAGCATCCCGACACCGAGGCGTACCGCATCATGCGGGCGAACATCGAGTTCAACAAGCCGACGCCCGACGCGAAGACCCTCACCGTCATCTCCGCCGGCCCCGGCGAGGGCAAATCGACCACCCTCAACAATCTCGCCTTCACCTGCGCCAAGGGCGGCCTGAATGTCCTGATCGTCGACGCCGACTTGCGGCGCCCCGCCCAGCACACGTTCTTCGACACCGACAATGCACTCGGGCTCGCGGATTTTCTCCAGCACAAGGCGTCGGTCGACCAGATCACCCGCACGACCAAGTTCGACAACCTCTCCTTCATCCCCAGCGGCAAGCTGCCGGAGGAGACGGTCGGCATCCTCAACGGGGCCATGATGACGCAGCTCATCGACCAGGTGCGCGGGCAATACGACATGATCTTCTTCGACTCGCCCCCGATCCTCGGCGTGAGCGACGGCTCCATCCTCGCGAGCGTGGTCGACATGGTGGTCATGGTGGTGCAGCACCGGCGCTTTCCGCGCAACATGCTGCAGCGCGTCAAGCACGCCGTCGCCCAGGTCGGCGGTGCGATGGCCGGCGTCGTCCTCAACAACGTCGATACCCGCCACGACGAAGGCTACTCCCACTACAACGCCTACCAGGATTACTACGCGCCCAAGCGCGGCGAGCGCCGCGCGCTCCCGCCGCCGGCCGCGCCGCAGCATTCCAACAACGGCGCGCCCCCGCAAATCGCCCCGCCGGTCCATCATCACGACGACGGCGCGGATTACTGAGCCCTCGAAACCCATGACGCGTTTTCTCCTCCTCCTGCTCGCGCTCGGCGCGCTCCTCCCGTGCCGCAGCCAGGCGCAGGCCGTGATGCGCACCGGCGACGTGTTCGACCTTCGCCTCAGCGGCATGCCGGTCGAGTATGCCGCCGAGTTCGCCACCCAGTACACCGTCGGCGACAGCGGCGAGGTGCGGATTCCTTTCATCGGGGAGTTGAAGGCGGCGGGCACGTCGTCGACCACGCTGGCCCGCGCGATCGAACGCAAGCTGGTGGCGGAGAAAATCTTCACCAGCCCCACCGCGGTCATCACACTCAACCCCGCGTCGCGCTTTGTGACCGTGGGCGGTGCGGTGCGGTCGCCGCAGGCGGTCCCATGGACGAACGACCTGACGCTCTCGAATGCGATCATCCGCGCCGGCGGCGACAACGGCTTTCCCAACTACCGCAAGGTCAAGCTGACCCGCGACGGCAAAGCCACTTTCTATAACCTGAGCCGCGCCGACAAAGATCCGGCGCAAAACCCCAAGCTGCTGCCGGGCGACGAAGTTATCCTTCCCGAGTAAGCCGGCTCTCCTCTCCAAACCACTCGTTGCTTATGCGCTTCATCCTCCTCGCGATCCTTTCACTCGCCCTCCTGCTTCCCCGCCACAGCCACGCCCAGGCCGTCATCCGCAACGGTGACATTTTCGAGCTCACGCTCAGCGGGATGCCGGTGGAGTACGCCGCGGAATATCACCTCTCCCTCACCGCGGCCGAGGACGGTGAGATCCGCCTCCCATACATCGGCGGGCTCAAGGCCACCGGCCTCTCAACCACGCAACTGGCGCGCGCGATCGAGCGCAAGCTGGTGGCCGACAAGATTTTCACGAACCCGACGGCCGTCGTCAGCCTGCAGCCGCAGTCGCGTTTCGTCACCGTGGGCGGCGCCGTGCGCGCTCCGCAGGCCGTGCCGTGGAACGTCGACATGACCCTTTCCAACGCGATCACCCGCGCCGGCGACTTCAGCGATTTCGCGAACAAGAAAAAGATCAAGGTGACCCGGGAAGGAAAGGTCTCGTACTACAACATCACGAGATCGGAGCGAGACCCGACCCAGAACCCGAAACTCCTCCCGGCGGACGAAGTGACGGTGCTGGAGTAGGGGCGGCACGGACATTTGCGGAAGCGCTGGACAGCCGGCGCACGGGTTTCGTACCTTCTTGAATGTCCGACATCTGGAACCTGGCCCACCCCTGGCTGCGCGAGCTCGTCTCTTACGAGCCGGGCAAGCCTATCGAAGACGTGGCGCGCGAGCTCGGCCTGCCCGCCGAGGCCATCATCAAGCTCGCCTCCAACGAGAACCCGCTCGGCCCTTCCCCCAAGGCGCTCGCGGCGATGCAGGAGGCGCTGCTCAAATCCCACATCTACCCCGACGGCGGCGGCTACTATCTGCGCGAGGCGATCGCGGCCAAATTCGGCCTCCAGCGAAGCAACGTCGTCCTCGGCTGCGGCTCGAACGAGGTCATCGAATTCATCGGCCACGCCTTTTTGCGCGAGGGCGACGAGATCGTCATGTCGCGCCACGCGTTCGTCGTCTACAAGCTGATGGCGACGCTCTTCGGCGCGGTCACGGTCGAGGTGCCGGACCCGAATTTCGAGCACGACCTCGACGGCATGCTCGCCGCCATCACCCCGCGCACGCGCGAGCTGTTCATCGCCAATCCGAACAATCCCACCGGCACCCTGCTCCGCCAGCCGGCGATCGACCGCTTCATGGAGCGCGTGCCGGAGCACGTCGTCGTCGTGTTCGATGAAGCCTACCACGAATTTCTCCACGACCCGCCGGACACCCTGAAGTACGTGCGCGAGGGCCGCAACGTCGTCGTCCTCCGCACCTTCTCCAAGATCCAGGGACTGGCCAATCTCCGCATTGGCTACGGCATCGCCCGCGCCGACATCATCGACGTGCTCCAGAAAACGCGGCAGCCCTTCAACGCCAACGGCATCGCGCAAGCCGGCGCGCTCGCGGGTTTGCAGGACGAGGAGCACCAGCGCAAGACGCGCGACCTCACGACCGCCGGCCGCGACCATCTGCAAGCCGCCTTCGCGCGCCTCGGCCTCGAGTTCGTGCCGAGCTTCGCCAACTTCATCCTCGTCAAAGTCGGCGACGGCAGAGCCGTCTTCCAGGCGCTGATGAAGAAAGGAATCATCATCCGCGATATGAACTCGTACGGCCTGCCGGAGTGGGTCCGCGTCTCCATTGGCACCGCCGAACAGAACGAGCGCTTCCTGTCCGAGTTGACGGCGCTGCTGTAGCGCATACTTCCCATGCTTCCTATTCCTCCCATGGGAAGGATGCGAAGAATGGGACCGATGGGATAGCTATGAGCCTCACCGACACCATCGCCGCGATCGCCACGCCCGTCGGCGAAGGCGCGATCTCGGTCCTCCGCCTCAGCGGGCCCGAGGCCGCATCGATCGTGGCGCGCCTCTTTCGCGCCCGGCGCCCTGGGAACGCCAATCTCCCGATTGGCGAGGATGCAACTCGGTGTAACCGAGGAGCACCCGCGGCATCCGAGCGACTCGCCAATCAGGAGATTGGCCTTCCCAGGCCCTGGCAGCCGCGCCGGCCGGAACTCGGCGCGCTCTACAACGGCGACCTCAAGATCGACGAAGTCCTCCTCACGCACTTCCCCGCTCCGGCGAGCTACACCGGCGAAGACGTCATCGAGCTTTCCGGACACGGCGGCTTGCTGGTCACGCGGCGGCTGCTCGATCTGCTGCTGAAATCCGGCGCGCGGCTCGCGGAGCCCGGCGAGTTCACACAGCGCGCCTTCCTCCATGGCAAGCTCGACCTGACTCAGGCGGAGGCCGTGATGGACCTCATCACCGCCCAGACCGACCTGGCGTTGCGCGCCGCGCACGAACAGCTCTCCGGCACCCTTGGCCGGCGCATCGCGTCGCTCCGCGAGCACGTGCTGGAGTTGCTTGCGCACGTCGAAGCCTACATCGACTTTCCCGACGAAGACATCGCGCCCGAGACCGGCGATGCCCTCCACGCGCGCCTCACCGAATTGCGCGGCGACCTCGAGGCGCTCCTCGCCACCGCCGCGCGCGGCCAAATCCTGCGCGAAGGCGTGCGCACCGTGATCTACGGCGCGCCGAACGTCGGCAAGTCGAGCCTCCTCAACCTCCTGCTCGGCTACGACCGCGCGATCGTCAGCCCCACGCCCGGCACCACGCGCGACTCCATCGAGGAAGTCATCAACCTGCGCGGCCTGCCGTTGCGCCTCGTCGACACCGCCGGCATCCGCGCCGCCGCCGACGCCGTCGAGCAAGCCGGCATCGAGCGCACCCAGCGCGAGCTCGTGCGAGCGGGCCTCGTGCTCCACGTCCACGACGCCACGCAGCCGCCGGAGCAGACATCCCCTGCCAACCACCTCGTCGTCCTCAACAAAACCGACCTCGGCGAACACCCCGCGTGGGCCGGCGTTTCGGCGGTGCGCCTCTCCTGTCACACCGGAGCCGGCACCGCCGATCTCGAGGACGCCATCGAGCACGCGATCCTCGGCGGTCCCGCGGCGCAACGCGACTGGTCGGTGGCGATCAACGCCCGGCATCAGGCTCACCTGCGACAAGCCCTCGCCTACCTGCAAGCGGCGCAGGAGGCGCTGCACAGCGGCATCTCCGCTGAGTTCGTCGCCGAGGAATTGCGCGCCGCCCTCAACGCGCTCGGCGACATCATCGGCCGGCTCGATACCGAAGATTTGCTCGGCAAGATCTTCAGCACGTTTTGCATCGGCAAATGAGCGGCGATGCCGTCGCAGCCAAACGATGTGCAGAGGCGGCATCTGTTGGCTGGCGGGAACGATGCAGTTGAGCGCGAAGCGCGAACGGTCCGGGGAGCGCACG
>DASYIS010000276.1:0-3022 GCA_035997375.1 Chthoniobacteraceae bacterium | reverse complement strand
TCCTGCCCGCTGATTGGAGCACCACGAAACGGTGAGCCTCCGTTTCGACGGGCGGGACGCCCGTCGGCCCCACGGGCAGGATGCCCGTGCCACGTCGATGCCGCGCGCCAACTGAATAGTTACGGCTAAGTTGGGGCCGCGAGCCGACGCGGCCCGCCGGCTCGCTCCGAGGCCTTAGAAAATCTTCTTCCCGTCGCCCTTCGGCACGGCTTGCAGGATGCGCTGGATGATGTCGTCGATCTTGATCCCCTCGGCCTCGGCGTTGAACGTCGGGACGACGCGATGGCGCAGGACGGGGAGGGCGAGGGCGACGATGTCGTCGACGGTGACGTGGAAACGGCCGCGGAGGACGGCGCGGACCTTCGCCGCGAGGACGAGGTTCTGGCAGGCGCGCGGGCCGGCGCCCCAGTCGACGAGCTCTTTGACAAACGCCGGCGCCTCGGGGTTGTTCGGCCGGGTGTAGCGCACGAGGTCGAGGACGAAGTCGGTGACGTGATCGGGCACCGGCACTTTGCGGATGACGTGCTGGAGCTGGATGACCTGCGCGCCGGTGATGACCGGGCGGAGTTCGGCCTCGTGTGCGCCGGTGGTGCGGGCGATGATCTGCCGTTCGTGCTCGCGCTCGGGGTAGTCGACTTTGACGAGGAAAATGAAGCGGTCCTTTTGCGCCTCGGGCAGCGGGTAGGTTCCCTCCTGCTCGATCGGGTTCTGCGTCGCGAGCACGAAGAACGGCTCCTCGAGCTTCAGCGTGTGGCCGCCGACGGTGACGCTGTGTTCCTGCATCGCCTCGAGCAGCGCGGCCTGGGTCTTCGGCGGCGTGCGGTTGATCTCGTCCGCCAGGATCATCTGCGAGAAGATCGGGCCTTTCTGGAAGACGAACGAGCGGTGGCCGGTGTGCGGGTCTTCCTGGATGATGTCGGTCCCGGTGATGTCCGCCGGCATGAGGTCGGGCGTGAACTGGATGCGGCGGAAGGTGAGATCCATGCAGCGCGCGAGCGAGCGGATCATCGCGGTCTTCGCGAGGCCGGGCACGCCCTCGAGCAGGCAGTGGCCGCCGGCCAGCACCGCGATCATCAGCTGCTCGATGACCTCGGTCTGCCCGACGATGAATTTGCCCATCTCCTCGACGACGCGGCGGTTGACGTCGACGAGCAAGGCGGCGCCGGCTTTGTCATCCAGCGGCGCGTCGACGACGGCGGAGGGGAGGGCAGGGGGCGTGGCGGGCGGAGCGGGGGCGGCGGTGGTCGAGGGCATAGGTGGGTATAGGAAAACGCCGTTCGGCCAGCGAGGTGGCGAACGGCGTTCGGTGAGGCAAATCCTGGCGGGACGCTAGCGGAAGTCGGCGAAATCCGAAGTATCGATCGTCGGCGGCGTGCAGATCGCGCTCGGCATGGAGTCGATGGTCGTCTGCATGATCGACTCGACGGAGTCGCTGAACGTCGGCATGACGAGCGGCGCAATCCCGGAATCGCCCCCGGCGTTGAGGCTGTCGGACATCATCCGCGTCACCTGCGTCGACACTTGCGCGAGCGAGCGCCGATGGTTTTCCATCTGCCAGAGATTCGGGTTGGCGAGCGCCAGGGCGGCGCAGGCGGCCATGGCGAGCACGGCGGCGGCGCGATGGAGGGTCTGCCGGCCAAAGAGACGGGTCGGCGGATTCAGCAGCGCGTGCCGTTGGTCGGCGGTCAGCATCGGGGCCGCCCCATGGAGGCGCTCGAAACCGGTCTCCAGCATCTGCGACATCTCGATGTTGCGGTAGATGTCCTGGCGGCACTCTTCGCTGATCGCGAGCATGGACTCCACGTAGAGCCGCTCGGACGGATCGAGTCCGTCATTCAGCGCGTAATTGGTCAGGTCTTGGTCTGTGATCTTACCCCTCATGCGGTCTTGGTCAGGTAAATGATTTTTTCGTCCTTTTCGTCCCGCTCCATCTTGGAGCGGAGGTTGCGCATGGCGGCATTCAGGAGAAAGCCGACATTGCCGACACTCAACCCGGTGATTTCTGAGATCTCCTGGTAGGAGTGGTGGTGGTGGAAACGGAGGCGGACGACCTCGTGTTGATTCTTCGGCAGCTCGGCGACCAGCTCCATCAGCCGGGCGATCTGCTCCTTGCGCTCCAACTCACCCAAGGGGGTGAGCCCGTCGCACTTCTTCTGCTCGAACTCGGACGACTCGACGTAGATGTAGCGATCCTCTTTCTTGAGCGATTTCAGCGAGCAATTGCGGCAAACGGTGAAGAGCCACTGGGAAAGATGGCCCTCGATCGCCTCCTGCTCCTGGTTGTGGAGCCGCATGAAAGTGTCCTGCACGATGTCGCGTGCGCGGTCGATGTCCTGGACGATGCTGAGCGCATACTGCAGCAGGGGACGCTCGTAGCGTTCCAGCGCGGTTTGCACCCACAGGGCTTTTTTCTTGAGTTTGGAGCCGAACAGCATGGTTTTCAGGATTTCTGGGAGGTTCGCATAGGGATTAACCCATCTGCGGGAAAATTGCTTGGAAAAAGTTTCGGGTTTTTATCAGGGGGCGGCGGAGGCTTGCGCGCGCTCCGGTTTCGCGCTAGAACATTGGCATGAGCCTGGCGCAGATCAAAGAAGCGGTGACCGAGCTTCCGGCGGAGGAACTCGCCGAGCTGAACGCCTACCTGCGGGAACGGGAAAACGCGGAGTGGGACCGGCAAATGGATGAGGATTTCGCCGAGGGTGGGCGGCTGCGGGGTGTCTATGAGGAGGTGCTCGCGGATGTTCGGGCGGGGCGCGGCTTGCGCGAGAAAAGTTCGCGCTGTGGAAACGCGACCCCTTCGCACCTTCCCTGAAATTCGAGGAGCGACGAGGCGGGATTTGCGTTGTGCGAGTGGGCGACCACTATCGACCCGTCGCCCTTCGCACGGGGAACGTCGTGACTTGGTTTTGGATCGGCACGCACGAGGAATACAACGGCTTTCAGTTTTAGCAGCGAGTCCTTGGGCCACAGTGACAGGTGCGGGCGGGGGTGCACGCGTAGCTCACTCCCTCATCTCTACCGT
>DASYIS010000275.1:0-18708 GCA_035997375.1 Chthoniobacteraceae bacterium | reverse complement strand
CCCGGGCACGACCTTCGGTGGCAGTGGAACCGCGGTCTTGAACAGTCCTTTGCAGGGGAACCTGGTGGTGAGTGGGGGCAAGCTCCTGTACAACGCGACCCAGGGTAATTCCAGTCCCGCGTCGATCTCGGTCGGCTCGGGAGGGGAGTTCGGCGGCACCGGGACGATCTTGGGCCAGTTGGGGATTGGCAGCGCCACTTTTTCGCCGGGAGTTGGCATCGGCACTTTCCATGGCGCCGGGGTCAGTCTCACCAGCGCGTCGGTCTTCAAGCTCGAGCTCGATTCCACGGCGCGCACCGTCGATCTGCTGAGCACGACGAATTCGGTGCAACTGGGCAACACCTTGTTGAGCCCCGTTGACTTGGGCGGCTCGGTTCTCCCCCTGGGCTTGAAATTCTCCATCATCGACAACACCAGCGCCGCGGCCACGACCGGGACGTTCCTGAACCTGGCGGACGGCGCGACGTTCGCCGTCGGCTCGAACCTTTTCGCGATCGACTACGACGCGCACCTCGAGGCCGATGGTCTGGCGAATGACGTGACCCTCACCGTCATCCCCGAGCCGGCGGGCGGCGCCTTGCTCGGCGTCGGGGCGCTGGTCGCGGGGCTGGCGCGGCGCCGGGGTCGCCGCGGGGCGTGATGGAGTGATGGAGTGATGGAGTTCCGACTGCCAATACTCCAATATTCCATCACTCCCATGTCCGCCTCACCCCAGTCCCTCACCGTGGCCATGGCGCAGATCCTGGTGGAGGGCGGGCAACCGGCGGCGAACTTGCGGCGCGCTGTGGAGTCCATCGCCCTTGCCGCGGAGCGTGGCGCGGAGATCGTGCTCCTGCCGGAGTGCCTGGACCTCGGCTGGACCCATCCCAGCGCGCGGCACGCCGCGCAGCCGATTCCCGGGCGCCACTGCGACGCCCTCATGCGTGCCGCGGCGGAGAGCGGAATTTCGGTCGTCGCGGGCTTGGTGGAGCGAGCCGGCGGGAAGCTCTACAACTCGGCGGTCGTAATCGATGGTGGCGGGAAGCTGCTCCACCTCCATCGGAAAATTCACGAGCTCGACATCGCGCAGGACCTGTACGCGACGGGCGACCGGCTCGGGGTGGTGGACGCGCCGCTCGGGGTGCTCGGGGTCAGCATCTGCGCGGACAACTTTCCGGAGTCGCTCAGCATCGGGCATGTGCTGGCCAGGATGGGGGCCCAGATCATCCTGTCGCCTTCGTCCTGGGCCGTGAGGGCCGATTACGATCAGGAACGCGAGCCGTACGTCGATCGATGGCGGGTCGCGTACGCAGACCTGCAGCGGTGGTATGACCTGCCCGTGGTCGCGGTGAGCCATGTGGGCCGGCTGGAGGAAGGACCGTGGAAAGGCCGGCAGGCCATCGGCTGCTCCGTGGCCATTGGCGGCACGGGGGAAGTGCTGGCGCAGGCGCCCTATGGCGAAGCGGCGGAAGCCCTCGTCCTGGCGCGCGTCCCGCTCCGGCCAGCCGGGAGTCCCACGGGGACGCGGCTCGCCGACGAACTGCGGCGGCGGGGTTATACCGGCGGTTAGTGGTTCGAGGACGCGTCTCCCTTGACCCACTCCGCGCCGCGGAGTTGTCTTTCCGAATGAAAGCCACGACCGATACGCTGACTCTCCAAACCAACGGCAAGGGCACCTACGAGATCACGAGCCAGGTCGCGCGGTTCGTGCGCGACAGCCGGGTGCTCACCGGCACGGTCACGGTGTTCATCCAGCACACGAGCGCGAGCCTGGTCATCTATGAAAACGCCGACTCGTCCGCGCGCGCGGATTTGCACGAGTTCTTCGAGCGCCTCGTCCCGGACGAAGATGACTGGTATGCACACACCGCGGAGGGGCGCGACGACACGACCTCGCACTTGCGCATGGTCCTTACGCGGACCAGCGAAGTGATCCCCATCGCCGAGGGCCGCATGCTCCTCGGGACGTGGCAGGGGATTTTTGTCTTCGAGCACCGCAGCGCGCCGCATCGGCGGACGGTGGTGGTGTCGGTGACGGGGGTGTAACGGCAGCGGGGCGGAGCCTCGTCCCGGTGTGTAGAGCGCGGCTCTCCTCTGAGCCTAAGCGAACGAGGGTGCCGCCTCTGACTTCTTGAGGGTGTATCGCGCGAAAGGCGCTCAAGGTTCTTGAGACAGCCGGTTTTTCTTGAACGTGGCCCGCGCGGGAGACGCTCAAGAAATTGGAGGCGGCACCCTCGTTCGCCTTAGCCGTAACGATGTAAAACCGCGGCAGAGCGGCACCGTGGCACGGGCGTCTCGCCGGCGTCCCGCCCGTGGGGCCGGCGGGCATCCTGCCCGCTGATTGGAGCACCACGAAACGGTGAGCCTCTGTTTCGACGAGCGAGACGCCCGCCGGCCCCACGGGCAGGATGCCCGTGCTACGGTGGCGGGGCTGCGCCTAATGAATAGTTACGGCTTAGGCTCAGAGGAGAGCCGCGCTCTACCCAGTGTTTTTGGAGCGCTTCGCGTCCGGAACGCGCCCGTCTCAATTCACCCAAATCCCGCGGATGGCGTGCGAGTTGCGCGGCGGGGCGGTGAAGGGTTTCAGCACGGGATTCGCGCTGTTGGCACCGGGCAGCAGGCGCAGCATGTTGAGCGTCTCCAGGTCGAGCCGGCCGGTGCGCGGGAGACCGACGTTGCGCTGGTAGGAAATGATGGCGTCCTGGGTGCCGGGACCAGGGAGGCCGTCGATCACGCCCCCGTAGAAACCTTGCGCGCGGAGCGTCCGCTGGGCGGCGCGCAGGGTCTGCTCCTGCAGCGGCGGCGGCGCGGTCTCGTACGGGCTGCCGGCGTACACGTCGCGGTAGCGCGGATTGATCTGCGCGGGCGGCGTGCGGTAGAGATCGGCCGGCGGCGGGACGACCGACGGGTCGCGCGGCGTGCGGCGGATGGTCGACTCCTCCTGGACCTCCTTCAAGGCACGTTCGTCGCTCTCGACGAGCGCCTGTTTCTTGCGCAGATCGACTCGGGGCTTCGGCGGGGTCACCGGCTCCGGAGGCGCGTCGCCGGAACCGACCGGGGCGGCGGGCGAAGGCTCGGCCTCGGGCTTCGGAGCGGTCCCGACGCCGACATTCAGCGCCCCGAGCGTCTCGGGTGTCGGCGTGCCGGTGACCTCCAGGCCGTTGCGGATTTGATATCGCTTCAGCGCCGCCGCGAGCGCCGGCCCGGAGATACCGTCGACTTCGCCATAGTAGAATCCCTGCGCCTTCAGCTCATTCTGCAGGGCGCGCGTCGGTTCATCCGCGCGGAGGAGGGGAGGGGCGGTGAGGGCGAGGAGGAGCAGGAGGAGGAGAGGACGGGTCATGGCGCGAAGGGGAGAGACAATGAGACAATGAGACAATGAGAGCGGGCAGGAGAGCGGATGGGGACTGATGAAGATGAAGATGACGATGAGGAGGAAGAGGGCGGCTCCGATCTCATTGTCTCATTGTCTCATTGTCTCTCCCCCTCAGACGCACACCCCCGCCCGCGCATTCACCGCGGTTGCTCCGCAAGCACCGCTGGCGGTCGCGTTTCTGCAGGGATGGTCTGCTGATAACGCAGCAGTCCCTCGACGATGCCCTGCGCCAGCAGGTCGCGGTAGGTCTCGGTGGAGAGGAGTTGCGACTCGAAAGCGTTGGAAATGAAGCCGCTCTCGATCAGCACCGAGGGACAGCGGGTGTGGTGGACGACGTAGAAATTCTTCGAGTGGATCCCGCGGTTTTTCGCCTCGGTCCGCGACACGAGGGCGGTCTGGATGGCCCCCGCCAGCGTCTCGCTCGAATCGGGAGGGAGCGGATCGGACTTGTTGAAGATGCCGACCCATGACCAGTCGTTGCCAATCGGCACCTTTTCCTGGGCGTAGTAGGTTTCGATGCCGCTGCTGGTGCCGGTGGGATCGCTGTTGAAATGCAGGGAAACGAACAGGGCGCCGCTTTGATTGTTCGCGAGGCGCGTCCGCTCCTCGAGCGAGACGTACGTGTCGTCGTGCCGCGTCAGCATCGTGCGGAAGCCGGCGATCTTCAGCAACCGCTCCACCCGGAGGGCGAGGTCGAGCGTGAGCTCGCGCTCCGCGAGGCCCCGCCACTTCGTGCCCTCGTCGCGCCCGCCGTGGCCGGGATCGAGGATGACGAGCGGAAATTCGTTGCGCTTCAGCGGCGCCGGGGGCGACACGGCGTCCGGGTCGTCGGGCGTGATGATGAAGGTGAGACAACCTCCGAGCACCACCAGGCCCACGCTCGGCAGGGCATGCCGCGGCTGAAGAATGAGGCCGAAAAACTGGGCCAGGCGCCTGAGCAGGCGGCTGATGGGATGCATCATTTTCATGGCAGCAGGCGGCTAACTGCCCAGCAGCGTACGCGCATCCGCATCGGGAAGCGAGCGCCATGTGACGGCAGTTTTCGCTTGTCTATCGAGGATGCCCGCCTCGATGGACGCGAGGCCCAGGTGCTCCGCGCGGTGCTCCGCGATTTTCTCCGGCGGGAATTCGTCCTCCGGCTGCTCGGCGGAGAGCGCGAGATGCCCGAGCGCCCAGGCGTCGCACGCGATCGAGAGCGCCCGCTCCAGCGAGGCCCGCGGGTCGACGCGCCCGCGCAGGTACTCTTCCATTTTTTGCGTCGCCGCATCCGTCCCCGCGACGACGCCGAAATGCTCGAAGGCGCGACCGAAGACGCCGCCATTCGTGCGGATCGCGCCGTCGAATTCCACCCGCACGAACGTGTTCGGCGCATCGCCGCGGCTCAGCTCCGCGAAGAGCAGCCGCGCGAGGTACGGCGGGCCGTAGACATGCTCGAAGGCGGCCTTGAGCGCGGGCGACAGCGAGTAGGTCGCGAGCCGGCGCAGCGAGACATCGAACGCCGAGCGGGTGAAGCCCTCGGTGCTCGCGAGCTCGATCGCCGCCATGCGCAGCCGCTCGATGTCGCCCGGGTGCCCGATCGCGCCGAGCCCGATGCGGTCGTAAATCTCGAAGATCTTCTGCCGCTCGCGGCCGAGGGTGAAAAAGAGGACGCCGTCGCGAAAGCTCAGGGCGGCGATCGGGCTGCCGCCGGCGAGCTGATGCTCGATGTATTCCCGGCGATTCGCGATCGCCTCCATCCAGCGGTAGGGTTCCTCAGTCATCAGTGGAAAATAGAGAGGAAGATCCCTTCGATCAGCTCGATCAGGAAATTGCCGAACCGGTAGAGCCAGGATTCCTCGTATTTCATCGGTTACGGTCAGTGAGAAAAAAGCGCTTCGATCAGGCACTCCAAGATCCACCCGATGGCTTTCTCGACCCAGTCCTTAAGTGCGTATCCGTCTTTCATGATCTTACCTCACCTGCTCCTTGAAAAGCTTCGCCAACTGTTTGTCCGGCAGCGTGGTGATGCCGTCCTGCGTGATGATTTTCACGATCGGGAACACGCGCGCGCGCCGGTCGACGCCGCCGGTCGCGGTGTCGGTCTCGGCCGCGGTGTCGAGCGCGCGGAGGGCGACTTTGACCGCCTCCTTTTCCGTCCGCTTGCGCAGCGGTCGGGGGCCGAACTGGTTCTCGTAATAGAGGACGCTGCGGACCGCCTGCCCGCCGGAGCCGTTGGCCGCGAAGTCCGTCGCCTCGAACTGCGCGCCCATCGGGTCGTAGAAATAAAGCCGCGGCGCCTGCGTCTCGAGGTCGTAGCTGGCGAAGAGCGGCACCACGACGCCGATGCCCTGCATCACGAAGCCGAGGTTGTCGCGCAGCAGTTTCGAAAGCGCGCGCACCTTTCCCTCATGGCTCATCTCCTGGAGCTGCGAGCGCCGGTAGAACTGGAACGAGTGCTCGAGCATGCGCGCCATTTCCCACGCCATCGCCGGCACGCCGGCGATCGCCATCAGCGAGTAGGGGTCGATCTCCAGGACCTTGTCGGCGCGGTCGTAGACGACGAGATTGCCGGCGGTCGCGCGGCGGTCGCCCGCCATCAGCACGCCGCCCGCGAACTTGAAGGCGAGGATGGTCGTCGCCTCGGTCGGCGTCGGCAGGTGCGCGCCGCCGTTGTGGGCGACCGCAGGCACGGCGGGGAGCTTGCCCTCGCGCCGGAGCAGCTCCGCGAAGTCCTCGGGGCGCGCCTGCCCGAAGGACGGCGGCGGCGGCGGGAAGCCGCTCATTCGCCCGTCCGCTGCCGGTAGCGGCGGGACTGGTTCGGGTCGACTTTGCGCATGCGCTGGAGCAAATCCTTGGTGTCGGGCTTCTGCACGTCCGGCGCTTTCGGGCCGCCGCCATCGCCGCCTTGTTGAGGCACCCACGGGACAGGAGTTTTCTGAGTCCGATCAGGCATGGAGACACTTTATTTCGCCGCCGCGAAAACGCAAGCACGCACGCGAAAGCTTGCTTCCGATAGCATGAACATGCGAACACGGTCTTCAGCCATGAAAACCGTCTGCCTTCTCCTCGCGGCCTTCGCCGCCACGGCCGGCGCCCTTGCGCAGGAGCGGTTTGCGCCGGAGCGCCTGCCTGAGGCACGTCCGTCCGCCGACGAAGTCCGCGCGCTCCGCCAGCTCGTGGAGAAGCAGAGCCGCGAAATCGACGAGTTGCGCCTGGCGATCGAGGAGCTGACGAAAGCGGTGCAACTCAAGGAAGGAGCCCGGCTTCCGGCGTCGCTGCCGGGAACTCATCCTGCCGCGCCGGCTCCGGCCTCCGCCCCCGAGCCGCCGCCGGCGCCGGCTCCGGTCGCCCCGCCTCCGGAGCCGCGGGTGGAGCGCGCCGAGCCGGCCGGAGTGCCGCACACGGTCGCCAAAGGCGAAACATTGACCTCCATCGCGAAACATTACAATGTCTCCATTGCAGATCTGCACAAAGCGAACAAGGTTGTCGATGAACGCAAATTGCAGATCGGCCAAGTTCTCCAGATCCCCATCAAACCCGCGGACACCACGACCGACAAAAAGGAAAATCCCTAAATGGCTGACGAATCCCAGACCTGGTACCTGCTGAAACACGACGACTCGACCATCTTCGGTCCGATCTCGTTCGATCAGCTCAAGCAATGGGCGAGCGACGCCCAAGTCTCCCCGCTCGATAAGGTGTCGACCGACGCGCAAAACTGGATGCGCTCGCCGATGCTGCCGGACCTCCACATGGACTACCTCGTCGAGGTATCGCCGGACCAATTCTACGGCCCCACGACGGTCGGCGCGGTCCGCGAGTTCCTGCAGATGGGCGAGATCAACGGCGAGACGCAGATCACCAACTGCAAGGACGGCACGGTCACCGCGCTCAAGAATATCCCCGAGCTGCAGATCACCGAGGAGGAGGGCGACGCCGCCCGCCCGGTCCGCACGAGCATTCGGTTCAACCTGCAACAGCGCATCCGCGAGCTGGAGGAAGCGCTCCTCGAGGAGCGCCGCGGGCGGGAGGATGCCGAGCATCACCTGTCGAAGCTCGAGGCGAAGCTCGAGGAGATCACGCGGGCGGCCTCGCGGTAGGCGCGCCGGCAGGCGCTCGTAATCGTACTCTTGCTCTTACTCTTAATCGGCGCACTGGCGATGCACTAAGAGCAAGTCCACGGCGCGCGGCGCGGAGCCTTGGGAACGCCAATCTCCTGATTGGCGAGTCTCGAGGATGGCAGCCTGCTCCTCGGCTGAGCCGAGTTGCATTCTCGCCAATCAGGAGATTGGCGTTCCCAGGCTACCCCTGCACCGCCGTCAGCAGATTCGCGTCACGGAACAGCACCCACCGCCCATCCGGTTCGCGCCGAAAGATCGAGAGGATATTCCCCGCGCGATGCATCGGCGCGCCGCCCTCGACCGGCGTGACCGTGATCGAAAGGTGATTCCAGCAATACGCGTAATCGCCGAACATCTCGACCTCCTGCACCTCGGGCGTTCCGGTGATCCGCATCTTCCCGATCATCGAACGCGACGCCTCGGCGTACTCCTTCCGCCCGCGCATCGGCGGCCGGCCGGGGAGCAGGAAAACGACATCCTCTGCCATCAGGCTGAGCACCGTTTCGAGGTCGTCCGCCGCCGAGGCGCGGATCCAGGTGGCGATGACTTCGCGGATCTGTTGGGCGTCGTGGTCGCTGTTCATCCGCCAATATGGAACGAGGCCGCGCATCCGGCCACGAAAATGCCGGCAGCCACGAGCACGGCGCCGACACCAAAAAGGATCATGGCCACAATCTTCATACCCACGCCGGTCTCGCGGCTGGCCACCATCCGGCCGAGCAGGTGCACCGCGCCGAATGTCACCGCCATGGGAGCCACAAAAATGCCGGCCATCGCCAAAAAGTCTCCAAACCGAACCCCACTCAAAATGGAGTCCAGGTAAGCGCGTCCGAACACGGAACTCTCGATGACGCCGACGAGAGCCGTGATCGTGAGCGCATTGAACTGAATAGCGCGCAGGGTGGAAGGGGTGATCGCCGCGACCTCGGCCCCCGGCGCCAGATCCTCACCGTCCGCGAACTCGTACCCACAGCGGCAAAGAAAGGCATCGGGGTAATTCACCGCGTTACATTTCGGGCATCGCTTCATCCGCATCGTGAAAGGGGGCTTCCTGCGGCGGAGAGCGGCCACAGGTTTGAGCAACCGTGTAGCGCTGGCCACCTCCGCGCAAGCTTCGGGTGCGCGCAATTCCTTTCCCTCCCGCGCGACCTCTGCCACGCTCCCGCCCCGACATGGAAAACACCGCGACCGCGCAGACGGGCCTTTTGAGTTGGTGGCATCGGACGCCGCTCTATCTCCGCATCGTCGGCGGGATGGTGCTCGGCGTCGTGGCCGGCGTGTTGCTGGGGCCATATGCGCTGCCGCTGGCGGTGCCGAGCAAGCTAGTCTTTCGCGTGCTCGGAGCGCTCGCGCCGATGCTCATCCTGCTCGCGATCATCCAGGCGCTGATGAAGGCGAAATTCGAGAAGGGGACGGCGACGCGTCTCCTCTCGCTGCTTTTGCTCAACACCGTCGTCGCGATTTGCATCGGCCTGCTGGTCGCCAATGTCATCAAGCCGGGGCACTATCTGCCGGCGGGACATCACGAGATGGGCGAAGGCGCGGAGTCCGATGGAGTTCCCGAGATGCTCAAGCAATTCCTCGAGAACGTGCCCCAAAGTTTGGTCGGCCCGCTGGCGGACAACGGCCGCGTCATGGGCGTCATCTTCATCGCGGTCGCCTTCGGCCTCGCCTTGCGTGGCCGCGCGACGAAGCCGGTCGGCAGCGTGGCCGACTTCATCGATGTCGCGCTGGAGACGCTCATCGTCATTCTCCATTGGGTGATCGAGGTGGTGCCGCTCGCGGTCTTCGGGCTTGTGGCGAGCATCATCGGGACGAAAGGTTTTGGCGCGTTCCATGCCCTGGGCGCCTTCATCATCGCCGTGCTCGTGGCCCTGTTGTTGCAGGCGGCCTACTACCTGGTGCGGGTGCGGATCTGGACTTGGGTGAAGCCGCTTGATCTCCTGCGCGGCTGCCGCGACGCGCTCGTGATGGCGTTCTCGACCGGCAGCTCAACGGTAACCATGCCGGTTACTTTCCAATGCCTGCGCGAGCGCGTCGGCTTGCGCGAGAAATCGGCGAGTCTCGGCGCGCTCGTCGGCTCCAATTTCAACAACGACGGCACCGCGCTCTACGAGGCGATGGCGGCGCTCTTCGTCGCGCAGATGCTGGCCGTGCAGGGGCTCGGCCTGGAGCTGACGTTGGGGCAACAATTGACCGTCGTCGTGACCTCCGTCATCGCGTCGGTCGGCGCCGCCGGCATTCCTGAGGCGGGGTTGGTCACGATGACTCTGGTCTTCACCGCCGTGAAGCTGCCGCCGGAATACATCGGCCTTCTCCTGCCGGTCGACTGGTTCCTCGATCGCTGCCGCACGGCGATCAACGTCATGGGCGACATGAACGTCAGCTGCATGCTCGATGGGAAAACGCGGGAGAGCGCGGCGGAGGCTGACGCGGCTGCCCAAGTCGCACCGGCCATCAGGGCGCCGGCCCGCCGCGGTCGACGGGCGTGCATTGGCTCACGGCTTTACCGGCTCTGATCCAGGCACCTTCACCTGCCGCTTCTTGAGCGCCGCGATGAGGTCGTCGCGGTTGGTCTTGGCCGGATCGATGAGCGCCGTGAGTTTCCCGTCCTTGAAGCTCGCGGTGGCCTGCGCGACGCCTTCGACTTTGAAGATCGATTCGTACGCCGCGAGGCAGCAGGCCTGGCAATCGAGGCCGGCGATCGGGATTTCCACGCGGGTCAATTGGTCAGGCGGCGTGGCGATGAGCGGCTGAATGCCGAGCGTGTAGTGCGTCGCCTGGCCGACTTTGTTGTTGAGGCTCTTCTCGATGTCGTCCGGTTTGGTCCCTTTGAACGCGACGGCGGGGTCGTAACGAAACGTCCCCTCGGCGTGGTCGAAATCGATGCTGACGAGCTCCACGCCGGGGATTTCCGCCATCGCCTCGCGCAACACCGGCTCGCGCTCGTGCGAGAAGAGGCCGGTGATGCGGTGCTTGAAGAGCTGCGGGTTCGCCGGCTTCTCGTCGGCGGCGCACGCGAGCACGGTGGTGAGCAGGAGGAGGAGAAACGGTTTCATTTGGGAGGGCAATTTGGCCAACGAATCACTCGAATCGGAACGAAGACGGAGGGAGCGTCGAACGCGCCTCCTGGGAACGCCAATCTCCTGATTGGCGAGGTTCTCGGATGGGCAGTCTGCTCCTCGGCGGAGCCGAGTTTGCAGGCTCGCCAATCGGGAGATTGGCGTTCCCAGGGCTGGCGCTCGCCCGGTGCCCATTCGTTTCGATTCGAGTCATTCGTTGGCAAGAGCTCCCGGTCATCGCGTGGAGAAAAGCCCACTCTGGACGAGCTCGTGGATGAGGGTGCGCAGGCCGCCGCCTTGCTTCTGCGTCCGGGCGAGGATGCCGGCGATTTGCTCGCGGTCGCCGAAGGTCACTTCGCGTCCCGTGCTGTAGATCGCGAGCTGCTCGAGCAGGTTCTTCAGCAGGCGCTCGGGATGGCCGGCGAGGATGTTTTCCAGCTCGATGATGTCCTGGAATTTGCGGCCATCCGGCAGTGCGCCGGTCGCGTCGACCGCCGGCCCAAGCTTGAACGAAATGCCGATGAACGGATCGATGCTGCCGCGCGGCGCGGGGTCGCCATTCTCCAGCGAGCGGTAGCGCGTGCGGTAGCCGCCGATGACGTCGAACGCCTCGAGCGCGAAGCCCGCGGGATCGATGTTCGCGTGGCAGCCCGCGCACGTCGCGTCCGAGCGATGTTTCTCGAGCTGCTCGCGAATGGTGACCGCGCCGCGCACATCGGGCTCGACGGCGGGGGTGTTCGCGGGCGGCGGCTCGGGCGGCTGGCCGAGCAGGCGCGCCATGACGAAGGCGCCGCGCGGTACGGGCGAGGTCGTGGTGCCGTTGGCGGTCACTTTCAAGATCGCCGCCTGCGTGAGGAATCCGCCGCGCGGGCAGCCGGGCGGCAGCGCCACGCGATGCACCTGTGCGCCCGTGACGCCGGGGATGTCGTAGTGCGTCGCCAGCTTTTGGTTCAGCATCGCGAAGTCCGATTTCACGAGGTACGTGGCGTCGAGATTCTTTTCGATCAGCTCGCGGAAATAGGCGCGCGTCTCGGCGACCATCGAGTCCTGGAGGTACGGATTGAACTCGGGGTAGAGCTTCCGGTCCGCATCGTTGGCGGCGATCGAGCGGAGCTTCAGCCACTGGCCGAGGAAGTCCTCCACGAAGCGCTGCGATTTCGCGTCCTTCAGCATCCGCTCGACCTCAGATTTCAGCACCTCGGGCTTGCGCAATGTGCCGTCGCCCGCGAGTTGGCGCAGGCGCGCATCGGGCATCGAGTTCCAGAAGAAATAGGAGAGCCGCGAGGCGAAAGCGTAGTCGTCGAGCGGGCCCGGCGTCTCGATGTGGTAGAGGAATTCCGGCGCGCAGAGCGCCGCCCGATACGCGTAACGCATTGCCGTCTCGAAGCAGTCGCCCGCCTCCAGCCGCGCCTTGGCGAGCGCCACGTAGCGTTCGCGCGTTCCGGCATCGACCGGCCGGCGAAACGCCTTCGGGAGAAAGTCCGCGAGCAGGCGATCGGCGTCCGCCGCGGGGTCTTCGCTTTGCACGGTCCAGAGGCCGGGCTCGGGGTCGCGCCGGTTTTTCCCCGCGCCGATCTGGCGAGCGACCACGCGCGCCGGCGGCCGCACGCCGGGGTGCTCGGGCTTCTTGAACTCCGTGAGCGGCAGTTTGCCGAAGAGCAGCTCGTGCGATTTCGGCGGCCACTGGTCGTGCAACGGACCCTCGACATCCAGCCAGTCGCAGGCGATGCCCGGACCGGTGAACGACATCGCGTGGCCCTTGCGCGCGTAGTTCGCGGCCGGCGCGAGCGAGGCGGTGTTGAAGCCGATGATCTCGTTCACGTTCATCCACGTCACGACCTCGTGCTCCTTCGATTCCATCGACGGCGCGTCGTAATAGCCGAGCACGTAACTCGGGTGCTGCCCGCCGCGCCCGTCGCCAGTGAGCTGCACCACCGAGAGCCGGCCCGCCTCCGTGCCGCGCGAGGGGAGCACCTGGCCCTTGTCCCACTGGAAGCTCCAGAGCGAAGTCCGCACCCGGTAGAGCCCCGGATAGATCGTGACGTGATCCATGAAATACGGGCTCATCGATTCATCCTCGTGCCGGAACAGCCCGACCGTCGCGGCGCGGCCGGGATCGAACGAACCCATCCGCTCATGCGCGCTCATGTCGAGGTGCGTCTCGTCCGCCGCCGGCGGGAATGCGGGATCGGGCTTCTTGTCCTTCAATAGCACGCCGTCGCCATTCATGATGACGTGCGCGACGAAACCCGCCGGATTCGCGAGCGAGATGCGCCGCTTCTGCACCGCCGGCGCCTCAGGCCGCGTGGCGATCGCGAGATCGAGGGTCTTCTCCGCGGCCTCGATGTACTTGGCCAGGTTGACGTGCGAGATATCGAGCGCGTCGCTGTTCTTGTCGAACCCATGTGCGCTGCCATCGGCCGGCAGATCGCCCGAAAGCGCGAGCCCCGGCATCGAAAACAGATCGCGCATCGTATTCTCGTACTCCGCGCGGGTGAGGCGATGGATCGCCGTGCGCACCTTGCCCTTGAGGCGCGCCTGCTCGGCCCCGAGGAGCGAGTCGTGGAGCCAGGACATGACCGCTGATTTCTCTTCGGCCGAGGGCTGCTCTTTCTTCTTCGGCGGCATCTCGCCGGCCTCGATGCGGTCGTAAACCTTCACCCATTTCGCGAAGGCATCGAGGTCGGTGAAGGTCGGCTTCAGCGCGGTGAGGTCGAGGTTGCCTTTGTGAGAGTCGGCGTCGTGGCAGTCGTAGCAGCGCTTTTCGAGGATCGAGGCGGGGTCGGGCGAGGCCGCAAGGGCGCTCGCGGCGCAAGCGAGGGAGAGTGTGACGAGGTGGCGGGGAGACATGGAAGGAGGAGGGTCAGAGGCCCCGGGTAGGGCGGGCATCTTGCCCGCCCCGGAGGGCGTCTTCGCCCGACGTGTTTCTATGTTGTGCGGCGAATTGGAAATAATCGAGGCGGGCAAGATGCCCGCCGGGGCGGCCAGGATGGCCGCCCTACCCGGGGCCGGTGCGGCCTGCGGCCTTGGGACTTCATCACGCCATCTCCAGCCCCCGCATGGTCCCCTTCGAAGTCGCAAAGCTCTCCGCCTCGATCCCGAGCCGATGCAACATCGACACGTAAAGATTCGCCAGCGGGTAATTGTTCACCGTATCGAACCCGAGATGCTGGCCGTGCTTGAATCCGCCGCCGGCGAGCAGCACGGGCAGGTTCACGTTCGAATGCGAGTTCGCGCTCCCCATCGGCGTGCCGTACAAAACCATGCTCCGGTCGAGCAGCGACTGGCCTTGCTCCTTCGTTCCGGCGAGCGCGGTGAGAAAGCCGTTGAGCGCGCCCATTTGGCCTTCCTCTTTGGCTCGCAGCTCGGCCAGCACCTCCGGCCGGCCGCCGTGATGCGTGATGTTGTGGATGACCGTGGTGTCGATGAAGAGCGAGATGATGCGCGTCGAGTCGGTCTCCAGCGCCAGCTTCATCATGTCGAACATCAGCTTCGTCTTCGCCACGAATTCCTTGTTGTCCTCGATGTCCTCCGGCGGCTTCGCGTCGATGACCGGCTTGGGCTTTTGCTCCCACTCCTCCGAGCTGTGCATGCGCTGCTCCAACTCGCGTACCGAGGTCGCGTACTGGTCCATCCGCTCGCGGTCGTCCTGGCCGAGCGTGCGATTGAGCCGCTGCAGCTCGTCGCCGAGGAAATCGAGCGTGCTCTGCCCCTGGCGCAGCGCCTCCACGCTCGCCGCCACCTCATCGGGCCGGCCCTGCACGAAGAGCTTCTGGAACAGCTTCTTCACGCTCCGCTCCGCGGGAATCGGCGCGCCGCTGCGCGTGTAGGAGAGCGTCGCGTTCTCGCTCGTCATCGCCAGCACCAGCGACGGGTAGCGCGTCAGATTTCCCACCTGCTCCGCCGCGAACTGGTCGAGCGAGACCCAGTTGCGAAACCCGCCGCGCTCCGGGTGCGGCGTCCCCGTGATGAAGCAGCGCTCCGCCGTGTGCCCGCCCGTCACGCCGGGATGGCTGACGCCCGAAAACACCGTGAGCTGCTCGCGATGCGCCGCCAGCTTTTCCAAGTAAGGGCTCGGCACATAATCGCGCCCCGTCTTCTCCGGGAAAAAGAACTGCGGCAGAATCCCCATGTTCGTCTCGACGCAGACCATCCGCCGCGGCACCGCGCCCGGAGAGTTCGCCGCCGTCGCCGCCGACCCAAACACCGGCCGCATCGCCTCGAGGAAAGGGAGCGCGAGCGTGACGCCGGCGCCGCGGAGAAAGGTGCGGCGGGAGAGGGCGGGCGTGGAAATGTGCGGGGAATTCATGAGGGAAGTGCGCTCGGAGGAGTGACCGGCGGGGCGGGGGAATCTTTGAGGAGAAGTGGAACCGGCGCAATACGCCCGTCCCA
The DNA here is from genome assembly GCA_035997375.1 of Chthoniobacteraceae bacterium. Classification (GTDB taxonomy): domain Bacteria; phylum Verrucomicrobiota; class Verrucomicrobiia; order Chthoniobacterales; family Chthoniobacteraceae; genus DASYIS01. The sequence goes on along the minus strand of DASYIS010000275.1, from coordinate 3,799 downwards.
GTCTTCAATCGGCTGCGGCGCGCCGCGGGAGGCGGTCGGCGCGGCGTGCCTGGCGGTCGGCGAACCAATCCGGGAGGTCGGGGCGATAATTCTTCCGGTCGGCACGCCAATCCTTCTGGTCGGCGCGTCAATCCGGGAGGTCGGCGTGGCGTTCCGGGAGGTATTTTCGCCGTGCCGACCGGTATTTTCGCCAAGCCGGGTGGTATTCTTGCCGAAAATACCTCCGCTTTCGGCTCGCCGACCCCGGTTCCCTCCGGGTCTACCCACGCGGCGACCGCGGACTGAACCCCCCCGCACGCAGCAGGCTGCGACCCCCGCAAAGCGGCAGCAGGCTGCCGCAGTCCAAGGCCTTCGGCTGCTACAAGATCCTCACGAAGAAGAAGTCCCCGGGGGCGCTCGCGTCGGCGGTCGGGGCGGTCAGGTTGGTCTGGGTCGTGGTGGAATTGGCGGTCCGCAGGATGAGGGTGGCGATGCTGTCGGCGGCGAGGCCGTAGGGCTGGCCGAGGTTGTTCGGGGCAAAGAGTGCGACGTACGCGGAGGTGATCTGCGAGGCGGCGACGTACGAGTTGCTCATCGCGGGGGAGCGATCGAGCGTGCCGCTGACGACGAGCTTCGCGATGACGGCCGCGGAGGCGAAGTCGGACGTGCTTTGCGGCAGGCCCGTGACGCCGCTCGCGACGCCGGCGTAGAGGCGGCTGTTCAGGAATTTCGCCACGCTCACCGTGCCGATATTGCCGGCGGCGAGGATGTCAGAATGATCGATCGCGTTCTTCACCGTCAGGCTGTGGAGCGCCTGGATGGTCGGGCTGACGGGTTGGGTCAGGGTGAGGCTCAGGTGGTCGATGTTGCCGGCCTGCAGGTTGCCGATGGAGGCGGCCTGGAGGGTGCCGCTGAGCGTGGTGGCGGTGAGGCTGTTGATGGACTTGGTGAAGGTGGCGGTCCAGTCCGTGCCGGTGGCGCCGGTGCCGAGCGTGCCGGTGAGGCCGGTGACGCTCCACGTCGCGTTGTCGATCTTCCCCTTCACGCTTACGGTGCCGAGCGTCTTCACGGCGGCGGGGACGCCGGCTCCGCTGAGGGTCAGGTCCGCCGCGAAGTCGCCGGTTTTCACCGTCAAGAAGTCGAGGGACGGGGCCGAGAGCACGTCGGCGGTGGCATCCAGGTCGAGCCAACTCCGCGTGGTGAGGGAGGAGATCGGCGTCAGCGAATGGATGCTCAGGTCGGAGGCCGTGTCGAAGCTCAGGCTCGTCCGGCTGAGGTCGCCGGCCGGGCGGGCGCCGATGGTGATGTCGCCACTCGCGTTCTTCGCGGTCGTGAGGTTGCCGATCGGCAGGCTGAAGGTCGCGACCCAATCCGACGCGAACGCGCCCGCCTTCACCTGGCCGGTCCGGCCGGCGACGCTCCAGGTGCCGCCGGTGATCTGCCCCGCCACGGAGGCGAGGCCGAGCATCGGCTTGGTCGTGGAAATCGCGGCGCTGGTCAGCGCGACGTCCGCCTCGAAGTCGCCCGCGATCGTGTGGTTCGCATTGCCCTTGATCGTGAGCGCGCCGATCGAGGGCGCCGCCAGGACATCGGCTGTCGCGTCGCGATCGAGCCACTGCGTCGCCGTGATCGTCAGGATCGGCGTCGCGGAGTGGATGCTCAGCTCTGCGGCGGAACCCAGGGCGAACTTGGTGGCGGTGGTCGTGTCGCCCAAGGCACGCGCGCCGATGTGGAGGTCGCCGCCGGTCGAGCCGGTGGTGGTGAGGCTGACGAGGCTGCCGTTGAAGTGCGTGCTCCAGTTGGCCGCCGTCGAGCCGGCAGTGATGGTCCCGACGTTGCCGGCGACCTGCCAGTCCGAGCCGGCAATCTTCCCGGCGATGACGGCTTTCCCGAGCGTGAGGCCCTTCGCCGCCACGCCGGCGCCGGAGAGATTCAGGCCGGCTTCGAAGTCCGACGCGAGCGCGCGGGCGGGCAGGGATTTGATGGTCAGCGTGCCGAGCGACGGCGCCTTGATGACATCCGGCGTGCCGTCGCGGTCGAGCCATTGCGCGGCCGTGAGCGCGAGGAGCGGCGTGGCGGAATCGATCTGGAGATTGGCCACCAGGTCGAAGGTGAGGCTCGTCGTCGTCTTCGTGTCGCCCGCGGCGCGCGGCCCGAGGTGGATCGTGCTGTCGCTCACGCCTTTGAGCGTGAGCGCGCGGACGCTGTTCGTGCTGCTGAGGTTGCCGGCGAGATTGGTCGTGGCGGCGGTCAGCGAGCCGAGCGAGCCGTGGATGTCGATGGATTCCACGCTGGTCGTGGCGCCCACGCCGGTCGTGGTGATGCTCAGGCTGCTGGTGAGATTGCTCCCGGTCGTCGAGATGCTCAAGAGGTCGCCGTGGGAGTTGGAGTCCACGGTGCGGACCAGCGTGACCGAGCCGGCCCCGAGCCACTTCACCTTGACCGGCGTGCCGTCGGCGTCGAGGAACGCGTAGGGCGCGCTCGTCTTCGTCAGGGTCTTGAGCACGGCGTCAATCTTGTTCGGGGCGACGATCGTGCCGCCGTTGTGCTCTTCCAGCGCGCCGACATTGATGAAGCGCTGCAAGATGGTGATGGAGGTTCCGCTCACATCGGCCGAGATTTTCCCCTGGTTGATGACGGTGACGTCGGTCGGCCCGCCCTCGTTTTCGTTGTAGCCGATGCGGGCGCCGAAGGGCTGGGCTGAGCCGCCGTGGATCGTCATCGACGGGCCGATGGTCAGGATGCTGCCACTGTCCGTCAGTTGCAGAGTGCCGTCGGAATGGTCGAGAAACTGGACGGAACCGGTCCCGCCCAAGGTTTGGGTGCCGTGGAATTTCAGGATCGAGCCGCCGATCGTGGCGACTCCGTTCAGCGTCAGCCCGTGGTAGATGTGGAGGTAATTGCCGCCGTCGGTCGCCAGGTCGAGGTCGGCGTTCATGGTCACGCCGTCGAGGGTGCCAATGCCGACCCCGCCGCCCACCTGGAGCTTGGAGCCGCTCACTGTGCCACCCAGGATCGTCCCGCCAGCGAGGCGCCACGTGCCGGCCGCCGGGATGGTGAAGGTCGCGCCCGTGTTTTCCAGCGTGCCGGCCAGGTAAACGTTGCCGCCACTCAGGCTCGTGGCGCCCAACCCCGCGGCCGTGAAGGTGCCCTGCAGGAACAGGAACGAGTCCGCTTCGCCAAGGGTGCCCGTGTTCGTCCAGTGGGATCCGTCGATCGTGAGTCGGCCGCTGCCGGTCGCGCTGATCGTACCGCTGTTCGTGGAGAGATTCCCGATATTGATGATGCCGCCGTTTTTCGCCTCGATCGTGCCATGGTTTACGACCGCGACCCGGTTGAGGAACAGCATCGCGCCCGACACATCGGCGGAGATCTTCCCGTCGTTAATAATGGTGCCGCCGCTGATCGAGCCAAGGGAGTCGCTGTCGCCGATGTTCGCTCCGTTGGCCGCAAAGGCGCCTCCGCGAATCGTCATCCCGCTGCCGATGGTCAGGGTCGGCGCGGCCGTGGTTGACGAGGTCAAAACCAGCCCGCTTGCCCCGTTGTTTTCAAAGACCACGGAGCCGGTGCCGCCCAGAGTCTGCGAGTCGACGAAGTTCAGGAAACTGTTGTACCCGATGGTCGCCGTGCCGGTGAGGGTGAGTCCGTGGAGGATATTGGCGACGTGCCCGGAGAGGCCGGCGCTGGTCAGCTCCAGGTCCGCGTCCATGGTCACGCCGTCCAGCGTGCCGCCGGACGGGCTCGCGAAGAGCTTGGCGCCGTTGTCGCTGCGCACCGTGCCGCCGATGATCTTGCCGACGAGATTCCAAGAGGCCGTGGC
>DASYIS010000274.1:0-2454 GCA_035997375.1 Chthoniobacteraceae bacterium | reverse complement strand
TCTTGGTCGGCTCGGCCCAGACGCTGAAGCGGGAGTCGTCGGTGCCGTTGATCGCCCAGTCGCTCAGGACGATGACGTTCGGGCGGTATTTCTGGATGCGCGCGATGGCGGCTTCGTTCCAGCCGCGGCCGGAAGTGGCGTTGTCGACGTAGACGTTTTTCTCGTAGGTACGGCGGTCGAGGAGGAGGTTGAGCTGCGGATGGTACGGGTAGGCGACGAGGTAATCGCTGGAGGAGCCGGAGTGTGCGTTGACGAGCGTCTTGAGCTGCTCGAGCGCGGCGCTCTCATTCTTGCCCACGTAGACGTCGACGCCGTTGGCGCCGTGGAAAAGCGTGGTGGCCTTCGGTTTCCAATGCCACGGGCCGTGGCCATGCCGCTGGAAGGTGCCCCACGCGGCGATGGTGCCGGTCCAGCGGTCGGGCAGCATGCGCCAGAGGTAGAGGCCGGCGTGGGCGGCGAGCGCGACCAGGAAGAGGCAGGCGAAGGTGCGCGCCATCCACGAGGTGCGGCGGCGATCGGACCAGCCGAGCAGGAGGACCGCGGCAAACGCACCGACCCAATAGCCGGGCATGAACTCGGAGATGTGCGGAGAGTCCGAGCGCCAGAAGAAGTATTGCGGAAAGATGGTGAGCGCGCCGCCGATGACGAGAAGAGCCGCGACCGGCCGGTTCATCGCGCCGGCTTCATTGCTCCGCCACGCAAGCAGGCTGGCGAAGAACGCCCAGATCGCGAGCGGGACGAGCGTGAAGAGCGGGGCGTACCGCAGGAGAATGAGCGCCTTCTCGAACGGCTCCTTGGTGGTGGCGAGATCGGCGAGCGTCTTGGGCCGGAGACCGTGCGTGTTCCAATTGGGCTCCTTTTCCGGACGAACGACGGCGGTTACGGCGGGCTTGGGTTGCTCGGTCGCGGGCGTCACTGGAGCGGGGGGAGCCGGCGGGAGACCGGGAATCTCGGAGGAAACGACTGGAGCAGGCGCCGCCGGAACGACAGAGGCGGGCGCCGGGGGTGGAACGGGCGCGGACGGCGCCGGCGTCTCGGTCGGAAGCGCGGGCGCGGCCGGGGCAGGCGCTGCCGGAATTGCCGGGGCCGCAGGCACCGGAGTCGCGGTGGGAGCCTCCGTCGCGGGTGCGGGACTTGTCGGAGCGGCCGGGTCTTTGGCCGGAGCCGCAGGCGGAGCCTTCGGTTCCGTCGCAGCCGGCGCGGTCGGCGTTTCCGGCACGGGCGTGGCGGGTTCTTTGCAAGGCGGAGGAATCGACGGTTCCGGCTGCGGTGCCGGCTTCGGCGCAGGCGGCGTGCCGGCGTCCGGGTTTACCGGAGTGGAGGGCGCGGCCGGGGCCGCCGCGTCGGGAGCAGGCGCCGGCGGGGCCTGCGGTAAGCCGTCCTTGTCTTTGGGAGCCGGGATGGGCGGCGCAGGCGCGACCGGGGCGGGCGTCGCCGGCGTGGTTTTCGGCAACCCGGCGTCCACCGGGACCGGGGCGGGTGAAATGACAGGTGCGTCGGGTTTCGCAGCCGGCGGAGCCACGATTGGATCACCAGGAGGAGGAAGCGCGGGCAGGCTCGCCGAGGGCGGAGTCGTTTTCTCCTCCAAGTCCGACTTGTCATCGGTCGGCGCGGGCAGCGCCGGTGCGCCGGCGGGCGGCGCGTGAAGTCGCTCCTCCAATGCGGTGACGAGTTCTTTCGGCCACTCCTGGTAGGCCGCGACAAAGCGCTTGTCGAAACCGCGATGCACCGCATCCAGATAGACGGGAACATGTACCGCCGTCGCGAGGACAATCGTCACGAGCGGCCCGCCGATGAGCATCGCCATGCGCGCACCCGCGGAGGCCTGCGGACGCAGCGCGATGAGCCATTCGCCGCCGAGCCAAAGCAGCAGGAAGAACGTGCCGACATCGATCCGGATCAGGAAGGTCAGCCCGAGCACGAAGGCCCCGCCGATCAGCCAACCCCAGGACGGGGCGAACGACACCTCGAGAAACGCCGCGGTCGTCCCGTCTTCGTTCGCCTCTACGACCCGGCGCGGGCGGGCGCCGAGCGCGAAGTGGACGAGGCACCAGATATTCGCGACCGCGAGCAGCGGCATGTAGTTCTTGAACGTCATGCCCGGCACGAGCACGAGCAGCAGCGCGACAACGAAGGCGAGCCACGCCTGGCGGCTCACGCGTTCCAAGGTCAGAAACGCCAGGACCGCAGTCAGCACCGAGAGCGTGAAACAATAGGCGCGCAACAGGACGAAGTTGACGCCGAACAGCTTGAACAATCCGACAACCGGGTAAAACCAGAGGACGTTGTAACCGAGATCCACATCGCGAAAAGGCACCTCGCCGTCGAGCAGTCGCTTGGCATCCAGCGCGACGGTCGCGCCGTCGTCATGGAAGTTGAGCCCGTGTTTCAGATAGGTCCCATAATACACGATCGCGATGACGATTAGCAGGAGCAACCAAGGGAGCCGGCGCG
>DASYIS010000273.1:0-8885 GCA_035997375.1 Chthoniobacteraceae bacterium | reverse complement strand
GAGGTGGGTGTAGGTCAGCCGCGCCTGTTCGAGGCAAAAGAGGGGCTCCTCCTTCCAGTCGCCGACCAGGCTTTTGGCGAGGGTGGCCTCGTCGGCTTTGAGGCGGCCGTGGCGCAGTTTGGCCAGCGTCGCCCCGTCGCGCTCGCCGCGCGCCCAACCCAAGTTTCTTCTCGCCTGGCCCCGCGCGCGGGTTGAGGGCTCTACACTAGGGACGAGAACTGGCGTCCGTTCCAGCGCCCAGCCGATTCCGCCTACACCCCCACCGCGCGCGGCCGCATGACCGGTGGCGGTGGATTCACGCTCAGCTTGGGGTCGACCGGCAAAGGCGGCGGCTTCGCGTGGCTCTCGCTCAGGCGGAAGTTGTGCGGCGTCTGGTCGTCCTGCCCGAGCTTCTTCTTCGCCTGGTCGAGCGATTGCCGCATCGTCGATTTGTTGACCGAGTAGAGCATCGCGGTCTCCTCGGTGATCGTGCCGGCGGAGAAATGTTGGATGATGTTTTGCTCGAAGCTGTGCCAGCCCGCGGTCACGCCGGCCTCGATGGAGGCGTGCATGCTGCGCGCTTCGTTTTCGCCCATCTGCACGATCTCGCGCGTGCGCAGGTTGCTCCCCATGATCTCGGTGAGGAGCTGCCGGCCGCCACCGACCTTGGGCGCCAGGCGCTGGCTCACGATGTAGCGCAAGGTGGAGGCGAGCCGCTCGCGCACCTGACCCTGCTCCCCCTGCTCGAACATGCCGACCATGCGGTTGATCGACTGGCAGGCGCTGATGGTGTGGAGCGTGGAGTAAACGACATGACCCGTCTCGGCCGCGGTGAGCGCGATCTCCATGGTATCGCGATCGCGGATTTCGCCGACGAGAATGACCTTCGGCGCCTGGCGCAGGGCCGCCCGCAAGCCCATGGCAAACGACGAGTAATCGCGCCCGAGCTCGCGCTGGGAGAAGGTCGCGCTCTTCTGCGGATGCATGAATTCGATCGGGTCCTCGAGCGTCACCACGTGCACCCGCGCGGTGAGATTGATCTCATTCAGCATGGCCGCGAGCGTCGTCGTCTTGCCCGAGCCGGTGGCGCCGGTGCAAAAGACGAGGCCGGTCTTTTCCTTGATGATCTCATGGAAGACCGGCGGCAAATTCAGCGCGGCGAGCGACGGGATTTCCGTCGAGAGCTTCCGCATGATGATGGCGTGCTTGCCGCTCTGGCGGAAGACGTTGACGCGAAAGCGCGCGGTCTCGGCCAGCGTGTACGAGGTGTCGCACGAGCCGTTGTCCTTGAGATCGAGCGCGAGCCGCTCGTTGCCGGCGATGAGCTGGAGGGCGAAACGATCGGTATGCTCGGGCTTGAGCGCCGGGAGGAGGTCGGGGATGCCGACCGGCGTGAGCACGCCGTTGATTTCCACCTGCGGCGGCTGGCCGACGACGAAGACGAGATCGGAGGTCCCGCGTCCCCCCGCTTCCAGCATGGCATTGAGGACGGCATCGAACGGCGTGGATGAATCTGGCGTCATGGGCGCGATCCTAAAGCGGAATGCGTGCCGTGCGGGGCCGCTTGAGGAAATATGCGCCGCCGGCGCGTCACTTCGCCGGCAGCCCCTGGCCCAGCACGGGGCGCCAGATGCCGCCATTGGCCGCCGAGTTATGCACGCGCACGGCGAGGACATTCGGCCCGCCGTACTTGAGCTCCGCCGCCGGGACGTCGGCGGTGAACGGCTCCTCCCACAGCTCGTTGTAACTCTTCTTTTCCGAGGCCTCCGTGTGCTCGCGCACCAGTTTCCCGTTCAGGTAAATCCACGCCTGCTCGTCGACGGACCCGAACAGCAGGCGCAGACCGCGGCCCTTCCATTCAGCCGGCACGGTGAAGGTGGTGCGATACCAGCCGTCGCCCTCGAACTTGCCGACGGCCTGATTCTCCGCCCAAAACGACGGCACGCTCATCTTGACCCACTCACTCTCATCGAGGCCGGGTTGCTGCCAGCCGGCCTTGGTCCCTTGTTCGAGCGGATCGATGCGGAAAAGCCATTGGTCGAGGCGGGTCGGCAGCGGGTCCGCGAGGTTTTTCCAGTCGGCGGGAATCTCAAAGGTGGTGCGGTACAACTCCTCGCGAATGGCGCCCGGGCCCGATTTCACCGGCGTCGCGGTCGCCTGCTCCGGCGCGGCAAACACGAGCTCGCCGAGGTCGTTGCGGTCCTCCATCCCGCGCGTGCCGGGCTGCACGGACCAGAGCGAGCGCTCGAGCCGATTGAGCGCGGCTTCATGCACGCGGCCGAAATTCGCGCGCCAAAACGCGCCGGCTTTCGGGGCCTCGACCCCGAGCGTCTTGAAGGGGATTTTCACGAAGGCGAGCCAGCGATTCTTCTCCGGATCCAGACGCGATTCGTAGGTCCAGGCGCCGCTCCAGTCGGGGTCGAACCGGTCGTACCGCGGGTCCATCGCATTCGTGACGAAGCCGCGCGCGGCATCGCCTTTCGCGTCGCTCTGCAAGCCGACGGTGAAGCGATACGCGGTCTCGCCGGTTGCGTTGGGCGCCAAGTAGATGGCGAGCGATTCCTGGCTCCCGCCGGCCTTCGGAGTCATGAGCGCGGCGGGCAATTCGCCCTCGGCGAGCAGGTAGACGTGCGCGTCGTCGTACGCCGTCCGCAGTGTGGTCTTGCGCGTGAGCGCGCTCCCGGGCAGCGCCGTCAACTCCACGGCCGCGGCCTGCTGCCATTGCGGCGAATCGATGGTCAGCGCGTCCTGCACCATGCGCGCGGCGAGTTGTTTGCCGCCTTCCAGCGGCGCATGGCGGATGGCCTTGGTGTCCCAATTGAACACGGTGGACGCGTACGGTTCCTGGTAGCCGTCGTGGGCCAGCCGCAGGTGCGCCGCGTTGTGGCCGATGGGCGGAAAGTACGTATAGGGCCAGCCGGCGACGGCTTTCGCCCCACCGCGCTCGTCGAAGTAAGAGGCGATCTCCGCATTGCGCGCATCGATCGCGTCGAGCAACCGGTCGCGCAGCGCACGGTCGGGCACCATCTTGAACGCGTGATACAAATGCACCACCTTGGCCAGGCTGCGGATATAGTCGAATTCGCGGCGCACCAGCGCGAGCCGCAGCTTAACCTTGGGAGTAGTCCCGAGCTTCTCGGCCTGGGTTAGCTCGGTCTCCAGCGCAGCCAGCAGCTCCGGCGTATAGAAGAACCCGAGAAACTGCAGCGGATCGGACAAACTCTTGCGCCGGCGGCCATAGATGTCCTGGTAAGTCCACGCCGGATCGCGTGTGCCCAAATAGCGCGAATAGAGTTCAATCGCGTGATAGAGTTGATCGTAGAACTGAATCATCGGCGGCCCGGCTTTATCGAACGCCGCGCCGCAGAACTCATGCACGAGCACCTTCGCCTGATTCTTCTCCGCGTCATCGAACATCCGGCCCATCGTATAGTAGACCGGTCCCTCCAGGCCCTGGAGGGTGCCGGGCCCGTCTTGATAGATCGATTGAATGCGGTTCCCGACCAGCCGCTTCGCCTGTTCCTCAATGTAACCCGGCGTCCGCATCGGCGTATAGCGTGTGCTGAGGTTCGGGCACCAGTCATAGATATAGCCGGTGAAGCCTTGCGGGACTTCGCATTTCCGCCACGGCGCAATGTCTTCCTCGTTCGTGCCGGTCAGTAGGATCTGCACGTTCGCCGGGAATTTGTTAAAGGTCTTTGGCGGCTGCGCGGTGAGAATGTAAGACGTCATCGTCACAATATGGCCGGGACGGGCCGCGAGGACGCGCTCGGCCAGGTTGCGATGCAGGATCCACAGCTTCTCGCTCCAGTCGCCACCGGTCCCGAAGAGCTTGGCGCAATTCTCGCACTGGCAGGGGCGGAAACCGTCCGGCTGCCCGAGGTCGACCGAATGGTATCCCTGGTCAATCAAGTCAATGAGGTCCTGATAAAGCAGCTCCTGCACGGCGGGATTGGAGATGCAGAACTGCGCCTGCGCGCCGGCCCCTTTCTGCCGCTGCCCGCCGAGTAGCGCATAGTATTCCGGGTGCGTGTCGAAGTACTTCTCGACCGGGATCGCGCGCTCATAGGTATGCCCGCCAAACGCGTCGTCGACGCGGGGGAAGCGATTCTGTGCGAGGTGATAGAAGCTGCCGAACTCCGGCCAGGCCTGCCACGACTCGAGCACCGGCGTCTTTTGGAAGCTGAGGTGCGCCGCGACGGTCACGGTCGGCGTCGGCGTGTACTCGATCGCCGGCGACGCCAGCAGGTCGACCTTCGCCGCCGCGCTGATCGGCTGGCGCGGGCCGATCTCCGGATAGAGAAAGCGCGTCCCCATGTATTCGCGCAGAAAATCGACGACGCCCTTCGCGGTGCCGATGCGGTCCCACGGCGCCAGCTTCGTGCCGTCGCCCGCGCCCGGTTGCTCCCGGCCGGCGATGATCAGGTCGCGCCCGCTCGCTTTATAGAGGTAACTCCAGCCCTTGAGTTTCGCGACCTCGATCCCGAGCTTCTGCGCGGCCCGCGTATTGCCGAGCAGGATGGCCGGCTTCGCCGGATCGCGCGCGCTTTCGTTGACGACCGCCACCTCGGCGCCGTTCGCCTGGAAGGCCGTCTGCATCAGCCGCGCCGTCTGTTGCATGCACGCCGCCAATCCTTCCGTCGGTTGCTTGTCGGGGAGGACGATCTGGTACTCCGACTTGTGCTCGCCGAGCAGCACGAGATCGGCGGCGAAGCCGGTGGAGACAAGGAACACAGACGCGAGGAGGAGCCGTGGGAGGAGCATGTCGACTGGAGGGGTTGGTGAAGACGCGCACAAGCTCCGGCGGCGCGCGAGTCAAATCCATCGAACCGTGCCGGCACTTGCCCCGAGGCGAACATCTGCGAGAGTCCCGCGTGTTCCTCCGCAGTCTTACCTACACGCTGATGGCGCTTTCGCTCGCGCCGGCTGCTGCTTTGGCCGACTGGCAGATGTACGGCGGAAACGCGCAGCACACCGGCGACTCCACCGTCGCGGGGGACGCGCTCAGCGCCGTTTCCTGGCATACGCCGGTCGATCTTTATCCCGGCGCCTTCACCCACTATGGCTCGCCGACGATCACGCAAAACAACACGGTCATCGTCCCGGTGACGACCGGCCAGGACAATACCGGCTTTGTCGTGGAAGGCCGGCGGGGGAGCGACGGCGCGCTGCTCTGGTCCGCCAGCACCGACTACATCGCGCCGGTCTCGGGCTGGCGGCCGAGCTTTTCGCCCGTGCTCGCGAAGACGGCGCCGGATACCTACCGCGTCTACATTCCCGCGGCCGGCGGCACGCTGAACTGGCGCGACAACGCCGACTCCGGTACGCCCGCGGCCACCGGCAAACTCGCCTTTTTCGACAACTCCCCCGATCAGGCGGACTATCAGGCGAACAAGGCCCTCTATGACGCCAACGTCAAAATCAACACGCCGATTACCAGCGACGCGGCGGGCAATGTTTATTTTGGCTTTCAGGTGACTGCGGATACCCCGCTCCTCCCGCAAGGCGGCGGCATCGCCCGCATCTCGGCAAGCGGTGTCGGCACCTTCAAGCTCGCGAGTTCCGTCTCGAGCTACCCGCAGGCTTCGCTGAACGCCGCGCCGGCGCTCACCGCCGATGGCGCGACGCTGTATGCCGTGTTCAACGACGGCAACGACATCGGCAACGGACAGGTGGTGCGCCTCAGCGCCTCCACGCTCACCCCCCTCGGCGCGACGCTCCCGCTCGCCGGCGTGTCCGGACTGGCCACCGCGTCGCCGACGATCGGCCTCGATGGCGACATCTACTACGGGAGCAGCCAGGGCTATGGCTTCCGGGGGACGCTGCTGCACTTTAATGCCGATTTGCAGACGCAGAAACTCTCCGGCTCCTTTGGTTGGGACACCACGATGGCCATCGTGCCGAGCAGTCTCCTGCCCAACTACCACTCGGCGGCCAACTCTCCTTACCTGCTCTTTTCCAAATACAACAGCTACCACTACAACGGCGGGCAAAACAAGATCGCCATCCTGGACCCGAACGTCCCGCAAGTCGACCCCCTCACCGGCGCGACCGACATGCTCGAGGTGATGACGCTCACCAGCCCCGGCCCGTCGGATGACGAGTGGTGCATCAACACCGCCGCGATCGACCTGTTAAGTCACGCCATCTACGCGAACAACGAAGACGGCAGCCTGTACCGCTGGGATCTCGATACAAACACCTATACGGAAATCACCCTGGCGCCACCGGGCGGCCAACCCTACACGCCCACGATCATCGGGCCGGATGGGACGGTGTACGCCATCACGCAAGGGACCCTCTATGCCGTGGTGCCCGAGCCGGGCGTGGCCGGCCTGTTGTGGATGGGCGCAGCGCTCGCGGGCTTGGGGTGTCGTCGTCTCCGTGTGTAGCGGCGGCTCTACCCGGCGCGACGGAGACGCATCCGGTTGATGTTGGTCGATGCTCTCCGATAGCCGTGCAGACCCCGGCCAACAGAAACGCCGCGCCGGTCTCCCGGCGCGGCGTCTGAATTTTAACTCAGCGCTGCGCGCTTACTTGGCGGGGTCCGCGGGCTTCGGGGCGTCGCTGCCGGGTTTCGCCGGCTCGACTTTGGGCGCGTCGGCCTTGGGGGCGTCGCCGCCCTTTTTCGGGGCCGCTGCGTCGCCACCCTTCTTGGGGGCCGCCGCATCGCCCTTCTTGCCGCCGCCGGCGGCGAATTCCTCCGCCGACAGCTTGCCGTCGCCGTCCTTGTCCTTGGCCTTGAGCATGGCCTCGGCCTTCGCCGGATCTTTCGCGCCGGCCGGGCTGGCCTTCAGCTCGTCGAGGCTGATGAAGCCGTCGCCGTTCGTGTCGAGCTTCTTGAAGCGCTCTTCGGCTCCGCCGGCTCCGGCTTTCTTGGCTTCCTTCTTGGCCGCATCCGCCGCGGTGGCGAAGGAGACGCTGACGGCCAGGGCCGCGAGGATGGTGATTAGTTTCTTCATGGTATCTTTGGTTTTGGTTGATTTCGTGACGGGCAGCGGCTCGGCACGTGTGCTTGGGGCCCCGCATCACAACATGTGAAACGTAGGAGAGCCCGAAAAGTCGCGTAGCAAAAACCAACTGTCTTGTGGGTTCGACAACGCACCCCCCTCGGATATTCAAACGCCGATGGCGGTTTTCTTCCAACGAAGCAGGGAAATCCGAATGACGAATGACGAATGACGAACCGTGACGCGGAGCTTTCGTCATTCGTCATTCGTCATTCGCTTCTTTCCGCAAAGCGTGCTTCTCTTCCCCCCTCACCCATGTTTCCCCGCCTCGCCGCCCGCATCCTCTCCACGACCGATCCCCGGTGCATGGCCAAGTTCCTCTGGAACTTCGGCGTGAAGGGGCTCGTCTCGATCGAGAAATTCAAGCGCCGGATCGCGCGGGGCGAGTTTTTCCCTCCGTTCCTCTACCTCTCGATCCTCAACTCCTGCAACCTCCGCTGCCAGGGGTGCTGGGTCGACGTCGAGGAGGAGCGGGTCGCGATCGACCTCGAGACGCTCAATCGCACGATCCTCGACGCCAAGCGCCATGGGAACAGCTTCTTCGGCATCCTCGGCGGCGAGCCGTTCATGCACCCGGAGTTGCTCGATCTCCTGGCGCAACACCCGGACTGCTACTTCCAGGTCTTCACCAACGGGCAGTTCATCACCGAGAAGACCGCGCGCCGGCTGCGGCAGCTCGGGAACGCGACGCCGCTCGTCTCCATCGAGGGCCGCGAGATCACGAGCAACGAGCGGCGCGGGAACAAGGAAGTCCTCAACCGCACCCTGCGCGGCCTCGACCACTGCATCAGCCAGAAGCTCCTCACCGGCGTCGCGACCAGCGTTTGCCAGACGAACATCGACGAGCTGCTCACCGAGGAATGGCTGCGCGAGCTCATCGCGCGCGGCGTCCATTACGCCTGGTATCACACTTATCGGCCGGTCGGGCCGAAGATGAACGAGCAGCTCGCGCTCCGGCCCGACCAGCTCGTGCGCACCCGGCGTTTCGTCGTCGAGATGCGCACCAAGGTGCCGATCGGCATCGTCGACGCCTACTACGATCATAAGGGGCGCGCGCTTTGCCCGATGAGCACCGGCATCTCGCACCACGTCAATCCGCGCGGCGACATCGAGCCGTGCCCGATCATCCAGTTCGCGACCGAGAACATCCGCGACGAGCGCGGCGTCTTCGCCACCATGCGCGACTCGGAATTCCTGCGCGACTTCCGCGACCTCAGCGCGCAGCAGACGCGCGGCTGCGTCGTCCTCGAGCGGCCGGATCTCGTGAAAGAGCTCGTGTTAAAACACGGCGCCCGCGACACCACGATCCGCGGCACCGCGATGGCCGAGTTGGAAGCCATGCAGCCGCGCTTCTCCCAATGGCTCCCCGGCGAGGAAATCCCGGAGAAACACTGGATGTACCGCTGGGCGAAGAAGTGGTGGTTCAACGACTTCGGCGCGTACGACAGCCTGTCGCGCGGAGAGGAAGCGCAGGCGAAGAAGCTGCAGACGGCGCTGGCGGGCTCGGCCTGAGGGCAAGGCGCACATCGCCAACGTCATGACGCGAAGTTCGATCGTCTGGATCGCCTATCGTGTGCTGTTGGCCTATTGGTGGGGTGCCGCAATATACGCGGCGTGGCGGGTTCGTCGCGAGCCGGCGTGGCGTCCCGCGCAGTGGGACCGGTTTCAGCAGGCCTTCGGCATGAAAATCTCGAACCGTAGTTACGTCCGTCTGATCTTTTTCGGAGCCATTCTCGGAACGTTGGGCGCCTTCTGGTTTCCGGAACTTTTCATTTCGGCTTTGGAACATCGTTGACGACCGCGGCTCCGTTCAGCCGATTGGCGGAGTGCCGTCGGCCCGGAGGGCCAGAAGAAATAGCCGGGGGTGGAGCGAGGTACGAGCGGAACCCCCGGAAC
>DASYIS010000272.1:0-32651 GCA_035997375.1 Chthoniobacteraceae bacterium | reverse complement strand
GCAACCACCGGAACCCACCGCACACGCGGATGCGCCCCGGAGGAGGCGCCGGAACCGTGACGCCCCGTCAGCGTTTCCACCGTCCCTCCGGGACGGTTTCCGTTTGGTTGAGGATTCCGGTGGTTCCGCTCGTTCCTCGCTGCACCACCGGCTAATTTCCTTCGTCCCGCCGGGACGGTTTCCTTCGCTCAGCGCTCGCACCGCAGCCCAAAGATCGTCGAAAACATGTTCGTTGTTTGTCGTAATTATCATCTTCATCCCCAGCTCTCCTTGTCCTTCCTCCAATGAACCAAGGCGGTGAGGAAAGTAGGCTGAACGATGGGGATGAAGATGTGGAGGAAGAGGATGAGGATGGTTTCAAGAACACGCGGACGGATGTTCGCCCTTCTGATCACTGCCGACTGATCACCGATTACTCCGCCCCGCCCACCTTGCACCGCCTCACGTTCCCCGCTAAGAATCCTTCCCTTCCCGGCCTCTTCTCGTGTGAAATCCCCCTGACATGACCGTCCGCCCCCGTTGCCTTGCCTTCGTCATCCTGCTCCTGGCGGTGATGCGCGCGCCTGCGGTCGAGGCGACCAAGGAAGAGCAACTCCGGATCGCGCAAAGCGTCCACGACATCTTCGAGGCGAAGTGCATCGACTGCCACGGGCCGGAGCTGCCGCGCCCGAAGAAGAAGTTTGGTTACGTGCTCGATCTCCAGCGCATCGCGGACAACCCGGACTTTGTCGTCCGGCGCGAGCCGGACAAATCCGAGATCTACAAGATGGTCGCGAACGACGAGATGCCGGGCGAAGACGCGAACGTGCCGCCCCTGACCAAGGAGGAGAAAGAGATTGTCCGCCGCTGGGTGGAGATCGGCGCGCCGGGCGAGCTCCCGGGCTCGAAGAAGAAGGACTCGCCGGCGGTGTCGATCGCGACGCAGGGGCCGAAGGAGCCGTTCCTGAAGAAGCTCTTCCGCTGGATCGGCCAGTTTCACCCCGCCTCCACGCACTTCCCGGTGGCGCTCATGTTCGTCGCCGTCTTTGCGGAGACGATCGCCTGGTACACCAAGAGCCCTTCGTGGCTGCAGACGGTGCGGTTCCTCGTCATCCTGGCCGCGCTCGGGGCGGTGAACTCGACGATCCTCGGCTGGATCAACGCCTATTTCTCCTCGTACAATAAAGCGACCGGCGCCCTCCTCTGGTTCCACCGCTGGTGCGGGACCTTGGCCGCCGTTTGGTCGATCGTCTGTGCGGGCGTCCTGCTTTTCGGAGACAGCCGCGAAGGCTCGGTCTCCCGCCGGCGTTTCCGCGGCGCGCTCATCCTCGGCGCCGCGTTGGTCGCGGTCAGCGGCTTCCTCGGGGCCGCGCTCCTTTACGGGCTGGATCATTACGCGTGGCGGTGAGGCGCCACGCGTCAGTCCGATCCCGCCGGCCCCGCCGGCAACCGCTTGTACCGGCTCTTCAGAAACCGCTGCGCTTCGATCTGCATCCCGCCGATGGGGAAGACCGTCGGCGCGAATTCGTAGCGGTCCGGCGGCAGGGCGGCGTGGGCGGCGGCGGTGAGCAGGATTTCAAACGGACCGGCGCAGTCCTCGCCGAGCTTGCTCGCGATGTTCATCTCATTCCCGTAGAGGTCCGCCTCGTCGATGACCAGCACGTCGCCGTAGCCGATCCCAATGCTGCCGCGAATGTCGCGATTCTCAGGGACGACGGCGTTGATCGCCTCGAACGCGCGGAAGATGTCGAGCGCCGCCTCGAGCGCGCGCTTCGGCTCGGTGAAAATCGCGAACAGGTTGTCGGCGTCGAGCTTGATCACGCGCCCGCCATTCGCCTGCACGGCCGGGATCGCGCCCTGCTCCATCTGGTCGATCATCGCGAGGAAGTGGACGATGCCGTACTGCGCGGTCATCCGCGAAAAACCGCACATGTCGAGCGCGAGGATCGCGACCTTGCGGTTGAAGACGCGATGCAGCTCCGCATCGATCTCCGCGGTGCGCGCGGGATATTGATTCCGCTCCGCCAGGTAGCGCCGGAGCTGTGCGCGATCGGGGCCTTCTTCCATTATTTCGTCACGCCGCTCAGCGGATGACTCGTGACGGCGTCCCACGCGATCTGCTGGAGCAACGCCGTGAGCTCGTCGGACTCCTTCCGCCCGCGCGGATCGCTCACCGGCGCGGCGAGGCCGATCGGGCTGCGCCCGTAGATCACCGCATAGTGGCAGTATCCCGAAAGCGCCATGATCGGTCCGGTGGGATGGCCGAGCGTGTCGGTGAAGAGCTTCTTCTGCTCGGTGATCCCGGGCGCCTGGCCGTTGATGATCTTCTCCCGCAGCGCGAGCACCGCCTGCCCGACCGGCACGACGAAGACCGCCTGGTGCCCGACCACTTCGTTGATGCGGCGGACTTCCGCGTCCATGCTCGCGAAGTACGGCGCATGCGCGGCGCGCAGTTGCTCCATCGTCTTCGCGTTGGGGTCGATCACCACGTCCTTCGCGCGCGTCGCCCAGAGTGACTGGTCGTCAAAGGGGAGCCAGAATTCCTGCACCGTAATGCGGAGCTTCGGGTTGTGCTCCAGCCCGAGCTTCACGAAATTCTCGATGCCGGCGTCAGGCAGATAGAGCGGCGAAAGCGTCAGCACGTCGGCCTTGCCCGCGATGAGCACCGGCTTGATTTTGTTTTTCTCGTCCGGCGTGTTCCAGTGCTGGATGACTTGCGAGCCGCCGATCATCTGCACGTCGAGCTGCTCGTGCCCCTGGATGCCCGCGCCCTCCGCGAGCTGCTTCAGGATGGGCGGCATCCAGTAGTGGAAGCTGTGGCCGGCGGTCAGCACCTTGACCCCCGCCGGCGGCGCCGCATCGGCTGCGAGCGAGGAAAACGTGAAGGGGAGGCACAGCGCGAGGCCGGCGAGGAGGAAGAGGCGGCGGTTCATAGAATGGGGAACGGTTCAGGGTCTGGCGTGACGCAGGACAAAGTCAACCAACTCCGCGCATTGGAAAAAGCCGGGCCACATGTTGTGTCCCTGCTCGTGAATGCGGATGAGTTCCATGCGTCCCCCGCGCGCCCAGTAGCGCTCGGCCACGAGCAGCGAGTTGGCGTCGAGCGGCACGACCTTGTCCGCGTCGCCATGGATCGCACAAAGCGGCACGCCCGCGTCGGCCAGCGTCGTGAGCCGGTCGATGGGATTGAACTCGCTCAGCCGCGCCGTGAGCTCTTCCGTCGTGAGCTCGTATGCGCCGCTCGCCTTGCTCACGCCGGGATAGCTCGCAACGTTGCAGACCGGATAGATGCCCGCCCACCCGCCGACCTTGTCCGCATTGGCGGCGGCCCAACTGAGCGTCATCAACCCGCCCCGGCTCCGTCCGAGCAACACCGGCCGGGTTGCGAAGTGCCGCTTGTCCGTCAGCTCGCGATAGAGCGCCGAGTAAAGCGCCACGCCGGCGGGGCTGCCGTACGATTCGCCGACGTCGATCCCTGCGATGGCGATTCCTTCCGCGAGGAACTTCTCGAACATCCACTTCTCCGCGCCGCCGGGCAGCCCCTTCAGCGTCGGCGCGTACCAGACCCACGGGATGGCGACCGCCGGGTTGCGCGGCGGCGGCAGAATGACGAACGCCTCGTGCCCTTCCACCGCGAACGTTTCGCCGGGGAATGGCAGGCCGGCCTTGGGAGCGGGCGCGGAGTCCTCCGCGCCGGCGCTCGCAAGAGCGAGCATGAGGCAAAGCAGGATCAGCAAAGGGCGAAACATGGTGCGGGGGAACTGCGGACAGATGTGCGCGAGAAACAAACTTGAAGCGATGGAATTCTCGGCGGCGAGCCCGCGCAGCCGCGAAGCGACGTCTCCATGTGTAGAGGCGTCTCTCCCTGAGCATAGGCGAAGGGGTGACGCCTCCAATTCCTTGAGCGTCGTCTATGATGGCAGCGTTCAAGCAAGGCGGCGCCGGTTCCAAGCTTGGGCGTCTCTCTCGCGATCGACGCTCAAGAAAAGTGAGGCGTCACCCTTCGCCTATGCTCAGGGAGAGACGCCTCTACACATGGGGACGATGGCCGCTCCGCGCCCGGTTTCACCCTTCAAAACTTCTCACTCAGCAGCGCCCGGGTCTCCTTGAGGGAGCGGTCGACCGGCATCCGGTAGTACACCGAAACCCAGGCGCCGGAGCGGCCCGTGTGGGCCGTGAGCCCGAAGACGTCGCCGCCGAGATGCCGGAAGACCTTGTAGGTCAGGGCGTAGATGAGCGCGCCCACGTCGCCCGAGCTTTCCGCCCGCAGGCAGTGCAAATCCGGCCGCCATTCCTCGAGGGTGACGCGCTCCGCGATGCGCGGCAGGCCGGCCTCGTCGTCGGCGCCGATGTAGAGCCGGCCCTGGATGGCCTCCTCGATGGAGCGTGCCAGTTTCGCGTCCGGCGCCGTCTCGCCCGGGGCGAGGTGGAAAAAATCGAGCGCGAGACCATGATGCTCGGCGGAGAAAAGGTGCGCCTGCGCGAGCGCGATCCCCTGCTTCCAGAAGGCGCCGCTGATCGAGGCGGCGACCCCGCGATAGTCGCGGGCGGCCACGCCGAGGATCGTCGAGGCCCCCTCGCGCAGGATGCTCGCCTTGGAGCAGGACCAGGCAGCGTCCTGGGCCAGGCGCACGAGATGCCCGCCGAAACGGTTCGCGTACTGCCGATAGACGCCGCTGAAAAAGTCCTCGCCGAAATCCATGAGGATCTCCAGTTCATCGGCGGAGTAGCCGGCGGCGGTAACGACCCGCGTGGGATCGATCCCCGGCCGGAATTGCATGCGCGCCTTCGCATACAATTCGCGGGTATTGAACCAGCGCGTCGGGTCGTCGACCTCGGATTCCCACACCGCGCGATCGGCGCAGGTAAAGACGAACAGCGCCCGCAACGCCGCCTCGGTTTGGCAGAGGCGGACGAGTTCGCCCACCTGCCGCGCGTCATTGAGCCCGGCGGCGGCGCGCTCCTTGAAGACCCGGCGGTTGGCCACGAGGAAACGCGTGACGCGCAAGGTCTCCGGCGTGAATTCGCAGCCGGCCAGGCAGGCGTAGTATTCCTCCAGGGGAATGTCCGAGACCCCGGTGGCAAGGCGCTCGTGCAGGGGCCGCATCACGTCCTGGCGGAGGGCGAGATCGTCCGCCGTCAGCGGCAGCCGCTTGGTCTTGAGCGCCAGTTTCACCGCCGCGAGGTGATCCTCATCCAGCAGCGCGGTTTCGATCGCGATGGAGACGGAGCGCGTCGGGTCGTCGGGATCGGCGGTGGAGACGGGCGCGGAGAGCGCGGCCCGCCCATCGCGGAGCAGTTGTTCCAGCGCCCGCATTTTCTCGCGCTCCAGCACGCCGCGGAGCGATCTCCGCTCCGCCAGCACGCGCCCGTCGAGCGACGTCTCGAACTTCGCGTAACCCGGAAACAAGCGGTCCATCGCGCCGTCCACCTGGGAGAGGATGGCGAAGGAGTCCGCCAGGCTGCCGCGGGATTCGTAGAAGAGCGCGGAGAGCTCCGGGACCGGCGCCAGCCAGTCGCCGGCGTGGTGGAAAGTCGCTTCCAGTTCCGAGCGGGCGAGCGGCACCTCGTAGTGCTGCGCCGCGACCAGCAGCGACAGCGCGGCGCGACTCCGCTCGACGGGAGTGGCGCTCGCGCCCGAGGCCGTGGAGCGCAGGCCGTCCACGCCGAGGACGATGGCGGAGCCGGGGTGGAGCTCGCGGCCGCGCTCGAGCTCGCGACCGATGACGCCGTTCGTGAACCACGCCACCCGCCGCCGGGCGGAGAGGAGGCGCGCCCGGACCTCGTTGGCGAAGTCGAAACGCTCCTTTTCCGTGGCCGCCGGCCCGAGCCACTCGCCAAAGGAAGCGATGTCGTCAAACTCGAGCAGGTCCTCCGCGTGATCGCCCGTCGCCGTGGCCCGGCTGTGCGCCGCGCGCCGGCCGTGGAGCATGGTGCGGAGGCGCAGCAGGAAGTCATACGCCTCCAGGTCGCGGGGATCGTCGAGCGTGCGATAGACGCTGTGGCTGTGGAGAAACGCCTTCCCGGCCAGGATCCAAATGCCCGCGAGGAAGACCCGCAGGCCGTCGTTCTTGATGTCGAACCGATCCAGCCGCTCACATTCGCCCGCGGATTTTTCCCACTGCCGCCGCCAGAAGCGGTGCACGTGCAGGAAGTGCTCGAAGGGATCGAAGGTCGCCCGAATCCGCTCCCGGAACCGCTCGGTCAAACCGTGCGGGTCGTAGACCTTGCGCAGGTCGAGGAAGGCGTTGAGCTGCTTCCCCTCCAGGGCCGGAATGTCGTCCAAGTTGAACGGCAGCGGCGCGCAGGAAAAGCCGCAGCGCTCGTGGAACTCGTCCGAATTGAGCACCTGCCGTTGCAATTCCAGCAGGAAGGAGTTGCCGTCGATCACATCGTCGAAGAGGAACACGAAGTCCGTATCCGAGCACGGTGTCATCTCGCCCCGCCCGGCGCCGCCAAGCGCCACGACCGCGAACGGGCGCCGGTACCCGGCGGCCTGCTGCTCCGCCGCCCAGTCGGCCATCAGGTTCGTGTAGATCGCGGTGCGCGCGGAGGTGATGGCGCGTCCGTTGCCGAGCACGGGCTCGCGGATGAGGGCATCGTTTTCCGCGATGAGCCGGCGGAAGGCCTCCCGCGGGCCCGAGCGGCGGATTTCCTCGCGGACCCGGCGGTCGCAGTCGAAGGCGGAGATCGGCGAAATCATGGCGGTTTACATTCCCCAAAACAGCGCGTCCGGGTGGCCTCCCGGCGCCGGCTCTTCCCCGACCCACGCCGTCCAGTGCTCGAGCACCTCGGCCAGGAGGCGGCACGCGGCGAGCGCCGGGCGGTCGTGGCGAACTTCCTCCACCGTGCGCCGCACCGCCGCGTGGTCCGCTCCGCCCGTCAGCCGCGCGCGCAGCAGCTCGATGCGCACGAAGGCCGCGGGCGCCCCGCTCGGGCTCAGCCGGGTGGACGCCAGCTTGAGCCACTGGAGCGCCTCGCGCCGCTCGCCCCGGGCGGCCGCCAGCCGCGCCCGGACCGTCCAGGTCAGCTCGGCCTGCTCGCCGGCAATGTGGCGCTCGCTTTGCATCTCCTCGGCCGAGTCGAGCCGGCCGGCGGCTTCCTCGAAACGGCCGGCCGCGCGGAACGCATCCGCCAGGTCGGCCTCGATGCGCGCCCGGATGCGCGGTTCGTCGACGCGGAGGGAAGCCGCGCGCTCGAGCAACTCGAGCGCCGCCGCCGCCTGGCCGCGCCGGAGGCGCGTGTAACCGGCGTGATCGAGAAAGGACGGCGCTTCCATCGGCAGTCTCGGTTGCCCGGCCAGCTGCCGCATCCCGAGCTCCAGCCACGGATCGATCTCCGGCGGCGGGGTGAGCCCGGCAAAACGGTGGATGCAGGCGAAGTCGACGGTCTGGCCGAAGGTCGCCGGAGCGTTTCCGAAGCTGCGGCACAACGCCGCCGCGGCGTCGTCATTGCCGAGCCGGCAACGGACCCGCGCGTCCCACAGGTGAAACTTGGCCGGCAGGCCGTGCAGCTCGACGAGCGGAAGCAACGGGCGCACGTGCGCGAGGAATTGCGCGGCTTCCTCCATGCCGCCGCGGTCGTACAGCCGGATCACTTCGTTCAATTCGCCGTCGACGACCTGGTGGAGATCGGCGTTGATCGACGGCATCGATTCCGCCGGCTTGACCGGCGGGGGCAGATTCTTCCAGCGCATCCTGGTGGCGAAGGGGTCGGCCATCTCGACGCGCCGGCCGCGCCCGGTGTCCGTGATCCGGCTCCAGTTCACCTGCAACTGCCCGCGGGCGGCGGGGGCGCCGAGCTCGCGCACCAGTGCGCCCCGGAGTTGCGCGCGGGTGTCGGCGGGCGGCTCCTCCCGCGCGCGCGCGAGGACGGTTTCCTCCAGCGCCGCGACCCGGTGGCGGAGGACGCCCGCGCGATCGAGCTGTCCGAAAAGTCCCTCTGCGCCAAGCTCGCCGTAGCGCGTAAAGATCTCGGCGACCTCGGCACGCAGGCGGAGAAGAGGCGCCACCTGCGCGAGGTCGAGGCCGCCTGTTTGCAAAGTCGCGCGCACGGCGGACGAACGTAGATCCTGCACGCCGAGAATGCGATCGCCATCGGATTCCTCCAACGCCCAGGGCAGCCGGCGCGCCACCCGCGCCAACTGGCGATTCAGGGCGCGCACCGTGTCGAGGCTGACGCCCCGGTCGGCCAGGAGCTCGACGAACAGGCCGTAGAGGACCGCCCAGTCGAGCAGCCGGTTCGCCGCGGCCGCGCCGCCTTGCTCGAGGAGATCGAGCACGCCGCGCCACTCTTGCACCTGCGCCGGCGCCCATTCCGGCAGCACCGCCAGGTGGCGCTCGACCCACTGGCACAGCAGCCGGCTGATTTGCGCCGCGGTGCGCCGCATCCCATCCCAGCAACGCATCTTCGTCCGCAAGGCGGGATCGCGCGCGAACACGCGCATGGCGCGGAGCGGGCTGATCAAGCGGGCCGACGCCGGCGGCTTGAGGCCCTGCCCGGCCAGCAGCGCCACGAGCGAGGTGGTGCCAAAGCGGAGCGCCAGCGAGGTGTGGCTCATGTTGCGATCGCCGCAGTTCAGGTGGAGGCGCAGGCTCCCGCCGTTCGCGTGCGGCTCGTCGCGCGTGTGAAAGATCGGGCGCTCGCTCGTGTTTCCGCCGCCGATCGCCTGCTCCACCCAGGCCACCCGCGGTGAAATCATGAACACGATGCCCGCGCTGCGCGCATCGAGCCCGCCGCCGCCGCAGAGGACGACGCGCGAGACGAGATGCGGCAAGACGGCGGGGGCGAGCTCGAGTGGTTCCATGAGGTCAAAAAGGGAGGTCTTCCTCGCGGTCGCCGTGCGCTTCGCGGGAGACCGGGATGAAGTAACTCTCGTGGCTTCCGCACGTGCCGGGCCGCGTCGAAAAGTCGACGGTGTTGCACGAGACGGTCACCGCGCTGACGAGCGGATCCTTTCGCAGCGCCTCGGCGGCGCGCAGGATGAAATGATGCGCGGCCTCGACGTACGCGACCAGCTCCAGCGGATTGGTCACTTCCGCCGTGGCGATTTCGAGGTGGGCCCAGTTCGAGCCGGAATCCCGGTAGAAGCGGCTGCCGTTCGGCATGGCGAACCCGCGGTCCTCCCACGGCAGGCAAGGGCCGAGCGTGGGCGCCAGGCGCTCCAGCAGATCGAGCCCATGCTGGTCGAGCCGCTCGCCCCGCCTGTCGAGCACGACGAGGGCATACTCCATTTCGTGACCCATGACGGTGCGCGCGGGCATGGCTTATTCCCCCGACCGTTGGCGGCTCTGCTCGAGGTACGCGGCGCTGTCGGCGCTTTTCACCTTGGCGAGGTGCGCCTTGGCCACCGCGTAGATGCCGGCCGCTTCCTGTTGCGCGGCTTCGAGTTTCGCGTTGGCGTCGTCATCGCCGCCGCCGCCGCAGGGCCGGCGGGCAGGGTCTTCCGGGCGTTGTTGTTGTTCGTTCATGGTGCTTCAGTGGGTTGATACAGTTGGAATTCGTGACGGGATTTCTCCGGCCGGAGCAGATCCGCCTCGGCCAGCGCGCGCAGCGCTTCACCCAGATCCGCCGCCTCGCGGATGGGGCTGTCGGCCGCGGTGCAGCCGAGCGGGTCGTCGAACATGGCGCGCCAGCGGCGCGGCCCCTCGGTGAGCCGGCGGAAGTGAAAAACGATGTGGTCCCAGTTGACCGACTCGACGACTTCCGGCGCTTCCATCGCGAGCGCCAGCAGCCGCCCGCGGGTCCACGCGCGCGTGTCGTCCGGAGGCTGGGCGGCCAGGCGCTCGATCTCGGCCGGCGAGACCAGCCGCTCGACGAGGCCCGCCGCTTCGCACGCGAAATAGAGCCCGCCGTCCAGCAGTCCGTAGCGATGGTCCAGCGCGCGCAGCTCCGGGGATTCCCAGGAAAGCTCCGGCTGCTCGGCGAGCGCGCCCTCGAGCAGTTGCTGTTTCAAAACCCAGTCGAGCCGGCGGGCCAGCCATGCCGTGTCGCCCGCCTCGAGCCGCGCCAGCGTTTCACCCCACGCGGCGACCAGCGCCGCCGCCTCCGGCACGATCTCCTCGCACCCGCCCGACTCGACGAACTTCGCCGCGATCTCCCACACCGACCGCTGATGCTCCAGGGCCGTCACCGAGCGCCCGTGGAGCGTGCGGACCCGCGTGCGCAACGTGGGATCGTGGCTCCACTCCACTGCGGCGGAGACGGGGTCGGCGAGAATCTGTTTCGTGCACCAGCAGCGCGCCTCGAGCATCGCGCCGAGGATTTGCAGCACCCCGACTTTCAGCCAGTGGGCGAAGTGGCAGAGGTTCGCGTCGAAGAAAATGACGTGGAGCCGCGCGTGCTCCTCGCAGTGCGCCTCATCCCGCACGTTGACCAGCGGTCGGCGCTCGGTGGTTTGCAGGCCGAGCACGCTCTCGAAAAAATCCGCGCGCTGCGAAAGCTGATACGCGCAGGGCGGCGCGCCGTTCTGCGACCCGGCCTTCCCCTGGCCGGTGAAGATCGGCATGGAAACCTGCACCGAGGCGAACCAGCTCATTGCGTCGAGGCGCGTGGTCACGTCGCGCCAGGCGCGGCGCGTGATCAGCAGGTTGAGGTGCGCGCCGTACGAGTTGTTGAAGCTGTCGCTGTTGCGCGCCACCAGCTCGATGCTCCGGCCCTCGATCAGCCGGTCGCCCGCGCGCTGCGCCGCGTCGCGCGCCAGCAGGAACATCGCGTGATGCGCCGCCACGTGCCCGCGCGCGCTCCGCATCTCGGCGGTGCAAATCTCGGGATGCCACATGTCCTGATAGATGCAGCCGCCATTGGGCAGGTAGTTGCGCCGGCTGTCGAACAGGCCCGGGGTCGGCGAGGCATCGCCCGTGACCAGGACCCGCGGCTCCGCGTCCGCGAGCGGCAGGCCGCCCACGGCGTCGAGGACGAGGCGAGTGGCCGTGTCGCCGCTGAACTCGGCGCCGCCGCCGATGATCGAGCCGCCGAGCTCCAGGTCTTCGCCCAGCAGCTTGGGCAATCGCAGGGGAGGGTTCATGGGTTCAGGTAACGATGCGGCTGCCGCACGCGGCGGCCGAGCGGATCGACGGCGACCACCGGCATATCCTGCGGCAGGTCGTCGAGATAGGCGTGGGCGTTGTGAATGGAGAGCGTGGTCCGCAGCCGCTCGAGCGCGGAGTCGACGGCGGCGTCGACATCGTCGAGGCGGACCCCCGCCTCGTTGGTCTGGATGTCGCGGCGGAACGCCCGCTCGCGGGCGTCGCCGGTGATCTGCTGGATGAGGCGCCCGCTCACGAGCTCGCTCGCCGTGATGACGCGATCCTTGCCATCGCGAAAGCGGAGCCGGCAGACGGCGTTGTCCGCGTTCGGGCTGTAGAGCCGCGAGACGGCGGCGTCGATGAGCTGCTCGCGCGTCGCCGGCGCATCGGCGCCGTTCGGGCTGAAGGGGAGCCGGTCCGGCAGATGCACGCCGAAGATTTCGCGGGCCGCGCGCCGGCTCGGCCGCGGCACCCGGATGTCGATTGACGCGAACCGCTCGAGCGCCGCGGGGTCGAGCAAGTCCTTGCGATTGGTCGAGAAGATGAGCGCGACGTTCCCGAGTTTGCGGAAGCCGTCGACCTCCGCGAGCAGGGCGGTCAGCGCGCGGTCGTGGTGCAGCGCGAGCGCGCCGCCCCGGATTCGCGCGATGCTCTCGATCTCGTCGAAGTAGGCGACGACGAAACCGTCTTCGCGCGCCGCGCTCTGCAATTCGGCGAAAGCGCGCCGGACGTTGCTCTCGGTTTCACCGACCCATTTCGAATCAAACTCCGCCGGCTTGATCGCCATGTAGCGCAGCCGTTTCCCGGTGAGCCGCGCCAGGGTGGAGACGGCCCAGGTCGCGGAGAGCGTCTTGCCGACGCCGGGCGGCCCGTGGAGGAGGATGGTGCGGTGCCCGCTCAGCTCGTAGCGTTGCGCGCGCTCGGGCTCGGTGAGCGTCGCGCTCAGCGCGTGCAGCAGCCGGTCGAGGCAGTCGTCAAGGCCGCCGACGGCTTCGCGGGTCACCATCGGCGGCGCCTCGCGCAGCCAGACCGGGCGGTCGACGCGAGGCACGATGGCGAAGGCGTAGCCGCTCTGCCGATCGAAGCGCACTTCGTCGCCCGGCACGGGCGCGACATCCCGCAAGCCCCCGAGCGGCCGCAGCGCGATGCGCTCGTCGCGATGGCGGACGAGCAGGGTGCCGTCCGCGAGCGCGCTCTCGAACGCGGCGAGCTCGACGGCGCGGGAGGCGCCCTCGCAGCGCTCGAGGATCACATTGCCGGCCTCCGCCAGCATGATTGTGTCACCGGGCTCCCAGCCGTCGACGTTCAGCTCATCGCGCACGCCGACGACCCGCTCGCCGGCCTGGTGCAGCACGCGGGCGGAACGCTCGGCGATCCAGCCGAGGAAGGTGGCCACGGGATGCGGGCGGGCCGTGAGCCGGGTGATGATCGCCTGTTGCCGGTCGAGCGTCTCCGCGGCCATCCGCAGGTGCCGGCTCGCCTCCGCCAGCAGCGGCGTCAGCACTTCGACGCAGCCGTGGATTTCGATGAGCTCCTGGCAAAGGACGACGCGCCGCGCGAGGAGCTCCGGCTGGTCGTCGGTGGAAAAGAGCGTGGCGATCTCGCGCTCAAGCGTGGGTCGGGCAGGTCGGGGCATGGGCAGGGTCGGGGATGAGGTTTGGGACGGGCTCGGCGCCCAGGAGATGAAAACCGCGCGGCTCGATGAGGCCGGCGCGCCAGCCGAAGAGGCCGTGCCGCAAGCCGTCGAGCGCCTGCGTCACGACGAGGCCGACGCAAAAGGCGCTGCCGAAAACCGTGCGGTGCAGGAGCACGTCGTCGTCGGAGAAAAACGGCATCCGCAGGCCGCACTCGCGCTGCTGCTCGGGCGGGCACTTCGCGCACCAGGCGATCGCCGGATGCGAGTGCCACGTGCCGAGCATCTGCTCGCCGCGATTGCGCAGCGAAATGGCCGCGCGCACGCTCACCCAGGTGTCGGGCGTAAAGCTCAGCTTCACCGTGGTCGCCGGCGCGTGCTGCGCGGGGATCTGCGCGGTGATCCAGAGCGCGAGATCGCGCGTGGCGCGGTCGCGGAGCAGGTGGCCGATGAGCACGCCTCCGGTCTCGACTCCCTCCGCGGCGGTCGTGCAGGCGCGGGCTTCCTCGAGCACCTGCGGCTCCAGGAACACCGGGAAGTTTTCGTCGCCCGGCGTCCCGTCCGGGGCCGAGCGGGCGGTCCAGTCGGCGACCTCCACTTCACGGAAGGGGAGCGTGACCGGCAGCGCCGTGATGGTGAATGGAGGCCGCGCGGGCGGCGCGGGAGCCGGCGCGCGATAGGCGAGCAGCTCGTAGCTGAACTTCGCGCCCTCGCCGAGCTTCTTTTCCTCCACCAGCTTCGCGCCCAGCTCCTGCGAAAGGCCGCGGAAATAGCGCAGCGGCACCGCGACCGTGTGCGCCTCGTGCGACACCGCGACGCCGACCGCGGATGGCTCGCCCTGGGCCTGATCCCAGATCGGGTCGATGCTCAACGGCACGTCCTCCGGCAGGGGCTGGTCCGAGCCCGCGCGCAACCGGCAAAGCGAGACGGCCTCGCGGGCCGGCTGCCAGTCGGGCGTGACGGGATATTGCCCGAGCGCCTCGCCGGTCGAGGCGGTGAGCGCGAGCACAAAGCGATGATGAGTCTGCATGGTCGAAAAAAGGGTGAGGTGTGCGGCGGCCGGCCTTCCGACGGCCGCCGCACGTTCCCCTCCACGTCGGGTGCGCTTTCCCAGGCGCCGCCCGACAGGCAATCGTTTAGCGGCCGGCGTCCACGCTGGGGTGGAGCACCAGCTCGTCGTCCTGCTCGAGCACGGCGACCCGCTCGCTGCGATGCAGGTGACGGCCTTCGCGGTCGAGCCGGGCCTGGTACTCCAGCGGACGGCCGCTGCGGTCGTGACGCGGGAGGTGCATGGATTCGACGAGCGAATCGAGCAGCTCGCCGACCGTGAGGTCGATGGAGACGTCGCTCAATTGGACGGGGTTGCGTTCGCCGGGGTCGGTGGCGCGGAGGCGAAGGGTGGCGGTGTTGATCATGATGTTTCTTTGGTTATGGTTGGCTGCAGCGTGAGAAAATCGGCGGCGAGGCTTTTATCCCTGGCGAGCGCCGCGCCTTCGCGGCCGGCCATTTGCCAGGCGATGCTGAGGGCGGCGAGTCCTTCGCCGAGCGCCGCGGCGTCCGGGAGCGAAGGAAAGGCGGCCTCGAGCCAGGCGCTCCCTTCCGCGAACACCGGCCGGACAAAGCGCACGGCGCCCGCGACGCGCAGCAGCAGGATGGCCACGGCCTCGGCGCAGGCTGCGGGCGCCTCCTTCAGGTCGGCGATTTCCACGATGGCGCGCACCGCGCCGGCGGGCGCGGAAAGCAGGGCGGAGACGGCCGCGTCGCATTCGAGCGCCACCGCGCAGAGCGTTTCGTTGCGCTGCGTCGCGGGCCAGCCCGCGGCCTGCGCCAGCCCGTGCAGCTCCGCTCCGCCGACGGCGGCTCCTGCGGGCTCGCGAATGAGTGACGCGAGCTGCGGCAGCGCCTCACCGGCGTCGGCGGCGGATTCGAGCGGCCATTCGGCGCGGAGACGCGGGGCGCCCGCGGCATCGAGCACGAGCTTGAGCGGCGGCTGCAGCGCGGCGTTGCGCGCCAGCAATTCACGTGGCGGCGCGGCATCGGCCGGCCCGTCGCAAAGCAGCCAGCGGTCGGCGCCGCGCGCGGCGAGCCGGCGCCCGTCCTGAAGTGCAAGTTCGAGGCTCATGCCGCGGCCTCCTTTCCGGCCGGCGGCCGACGGAACGGCCGGCGGTCGATCGGGAAACGCCCCGGCGGCTGGTGGCGCGCCCATTGCGCGGCGGCTTCGTTCAACGCGGAGTGCGGCGAATACTTGTGATACGCCAGCACCTCGAAGCACTGATAGAGCAGATCGACGAGGCCGGTCCCCGGCGGCAGCGCGCCGAGACAAATCCACGGCGGCCTGATGTTCGGATGCCAGAGGTTGTCCGGCTCGAGCACCGTCACGATCATCGCCGGCTCGACGATCCGCAGGTAGTCGCGCGGAAACTGAATGCCGAAGACGGCGAGCGGCTGTTCGAAGATGCGGCCGCGCGCGTCCTGCGCCAGCCAGCTCCCGCGAAACGAGGCGACGTAGCGCGTCGGCGGATCGCCCGGGAACGGGAGCAGCTGCAGGACATCGGACTCGCCCGCCAGGGCGAGGCCCTCGCTGAGTTGGCCGCGCAGGAAGCCGGCAAAGATCGGGTCGTGGTCGTTCATGAGCGTGCGCCAAGTTCGAGATATCGGTCGGGGCCGTGGCCCGTGACCGCGACCACGTCGCCGTCGCGCAGGCCGAAGCTCGCAGCCGATTGCCGGAGCAACTCGGGCGGCGCGTCGGCGGCGGCCAGGCGGTCGGTCATGGAAAAGCCGACGGGCTGGAGCGCAGCCCCGCACTCGCAGGTCGCGCCGCGCCGGCCGCGCAGATGCAGCGTCGAGTCGCCGGCGCGGCAGGCGGGGCAGATCCGCCGCGCCACCCACGGCTGGTTCCAGACCTGGAGCGCGGCGCCCTCCGCCAGCAACGTGCCGAGCGTGATTTCCTCCGCGGTGACGCCGAGCGGCTCGATCGGCCACACCGTGTGGTCGAAGCGGCATGCGCGGAGGCGCAGCACGCGCGTCGCGGTGAGTTTGTGATGACGCGAGTCGAGCAGGAGAACCTGGCCGGCGGAGCTGCGACGGCCCTCCAGCAAGGCGGCGATCTCACTCGCGGCCAGCGCGGCGGCGAACGCGCCGAGCCAGGCCGGCGCATTCGTCGAGTAGGTCGCGGCGGCCGCGCCGCACACGTAACTTTGTTCGATGCGCGCGTAGTCGCGATCGCTCCACGCGCATTGCAGGCAGGGCTCCTCGGCTCCCGGCGCCTGCACCGTGACGCGCGCCAGCCCGCCGTCCGCATGGACCCCGGTATCAACACAGGGGACGCCGAGCCGCCACGCCGCTTCGCTGATCGTAAGTCTCGCCGCGAGCGAATCGACGCACGCCACGATCACGTCGGCGCGGAGCGCGCCGAGTGGGACGTCCTGTACCTTCTCCGCGAATGACACGACAGCGAGCGCCGGATTCCACTCCCGCAAGCGCCGCTCGGCGACCGTCGCCTTGGCGAAGCCCACGTCGCCCGGCGCGATGTTTTGCGTCGCGACATTTTCCGGCGCATAGCTGTCGCCATCGATCAAGACGAACGCGCCGAGTTGCGGCAGGCGCGCGAGCAGCGGTGCCAGTTGCGACCCGATGTTCCCGAGGCCGACGATCGTGACGCGAAATGGACGTTCCGAGGTCATGGCCGGGGTTCCTCCGGGGTCCAGCGATAGCCCGCGTCGAGCGCCGACGGTTGATCGCACAGCGGGCAGGTCGCGCCGTAAGTGAAGCAGCCGAGCTCGGCCGTCTGATGACAGACGGCGCCGCACGCCGGGCAGACGACCACGAGCGCGCCCTGGTCGACCGCCTGGCGGCAGCGCGGGCAGCGCACGCCGGGGTGGCCCGCAAAGGGCTGGACGGCGGCGAGCCGTTCGCTCGAAAAGTACGCCCGCGTGCCGCCGGCGAAGCGCAGCTCGTCGCGGTCGCGCAAGACGCGCACGCCGCACCGCAACGGCGCGCCGTTCACGAGCAGGCCGGGGGCGGCGAGGAGCACCCACTCGCGGCCGACCAAACGCAGCCACGCCGGCGCGGAGTCGGACCGCTCCAGCGGCCGCAGCCCTTCCGGCGACCATGAGAACGCGGAGCCGGCCAGCGGCACCGGTTGCCAGGAGTCTGCTTGCGTGAGCCAAAGATGCGCCATGGTGAAAAGCATGCACCTAACCCGGCGGCCGCGCGCCGGACACATCCTCTCCCCCGGGATCTTGTGTGGGAGCGGCTTCGGCGGCGGTCCTCCACCTTTTCGGCTCGCGGATCGGCGGTTTCGGCGCCTCGGGATGGACGACCGAAACGTTCAGCGCCGGCGTGGAGAGCCGATAGCCGAGGCCGGGCATGCTCTCGATCAGCTTCGGGTTCAGGCCGGCATGGCCGAGCGCGTGGCGCAGCCGCGAGACCGCCTTGTGGACCAACTCCGGGGTGACGGCCAGCCAGCCGAACTCGCGCTGCTTCGCCCCGGCTTCGATCCGGGCGACCAGCTCCACGGTGGCCAGCGGCAGGCCGTGCGGGCGCGCCGCCTCCTCCGCGAGGACGTGGAAAACAATCAGGTCCTGCGTTTTCAGGCCGGCCAGGCGCTTGGCGTTGACGATGAGGAGCCGGCGCGCCAGGTAGACGCGCACGAGGTCATTGGTGCAAAAGCGCCAGCGGGCGATCTCCGCCGCCTGGAGGTCGAGGAGCTGACGAGGAGAGGGCGAGGCATGGTTGGGCGCTTTCATTGGTGGCGGCGCGAAGCGGCGCGGGACAGGCGATGGCCCGGCCCGACCCCGCTTCAGCCACTCTCTATTACTCGCCCCGAGCGGGGATTGTGACGCCCGCCCGGGCGATTGCACCTTGCCGCCCTCCTCCAAAGGAATTCCTAGAACGAGCCGTTCACGTCGAACTGGACGACGTCGCTTTTGTAAGGCGGGCCGGCGATCGCATCCGCGCTCATCCAGCGCAGGCCCACCGAGATGCGCGGGGAGAGCGCCAGGTTTCCGAACAGGGTGTAGCCTTTCAGGTTGGTCCCGGTGAGGGGCGCGCCAAAATCGGAGTCGGCGAAGCCATCGATCAGGGAGTCGGACTCCACGTACCGGTAGTTCACGCCCACGTTCCAGGCGCCGAGGTGGTCCAGCTTCTGGCGCCCGACGGTGAGGCCCACGAGCCAGGCCGTGTCTCCGCCGGCAAAGCGGCCGACTTTGCCCAGCGTCTCCGGTCCGCGGTTATTCACGGCCACCTGCTCGATCGCGGATTGGTTGAAGGCCAGATTCTTGATGTACTCCCCGTTCAGTGAGACCTGGCAAGGCTCATACCGGTTGTAATCGAGACGCCCGGTGACCGCGAACTCTCGGAAGTCGGAGGCGAGGCCAAAGAACTGATATTGATTCGTCGTGCCGAAATTGTTCGCGGCCGTCGGCAGGATGTTGCGCAGCGGGCGATAGGTGTTGCCATTTTGGGCGAAGGACGGACGCGTGTTGTCGGTGTTCCCCTGGTCCTGGGCGGTGAGCGGCACGAAGGGATCGGAGAGTTTCCCCTGCACTCCCTCGAAATGATAGTAGCCGGCGGCCGCCTTGAAGTTGAAATCCTTGTGCAACTTCCAGTCGAAGCCCGCCTGTCCACCATACAAGTACTTGTCCGTGCTCTTGAACTTGGAGGGGTTGTTGGACGCGTAATTGATGTCGGTATTGAAGACCGGAAACGCCCCGCCGGCGAAAAAGGGAGTCAGGCCCTTGGCGATCTTATACCGTCCCTGGAGCAGGGCGCCGTCGAAGCCGAGGTCGTTGGCCCACATCATCGTCGTGGCGAAGAAGGGGTTGTCAAAGCGACCCACGGTGGCCGCGAAGTTCTTCTCCGGCAGACCGCCGACTTCGTACTTGAGGAAAGCGCGGTCCAACCAGATCGCGTACTTGGAAAAGTTGCCACCCTGGCCCTGGTTGGCGAGGCCCAGGGACTGATTCGCGGTGACCGGATTGTTGTTCTCGCCCGTCCCGATACGCAGGCCGGCGCTGAAGCCGTTGGCGAGGTCCGCTTCCGCCCCCAAGCGCGCCCGGACCCGGAAACGGTTGCGCGTGCGGTCGACGTTGAGCTGCGGGGAAAAGACCGTCCCGGCCACATCGAAGGGGGCGCCGGTATTGATGGCGTTGAAATTGGGAAAGGCGCCGGTGTTGTCATTTCCAGAAGGAAAATTCAGCCCTTCGTAGCGCAGGCGAATGTCGCCGAAGAGCTTGATGCGGGTGGTCCATTCCGGGACCTGGCGCGGCGCGGCCCACCGTTCGTTGCGCGCCTGGTCCATCACCTCCTGCTTGATCTCCTCCCGCATCTGCGCCTTCACGGTTTCGGGAATATAGGTGATGCGCATCGAGTCCTCGGCCGGCGGCAGCGGCTCGGGAATGGCGCCCGCCTGATTGAGCCACGCCCTGGCCGCTTGCGCCGAGGCGGCGGCATCTTGCGCGGCGGCCCGCGCGGCGGTGGCATCCTCGCGCGCCGCCTCCGCGTCCGCCTCCGCATCCTTGATCAAGGCATCGGCGTCCTCCTTCGGCAGCAGCCCGCGCTCCACCATGCGGTGGATGAGGTTGATCGTGACGCTGGTGGACTTGCGGCGGGCCGGCGGAGCGGCGGCCACGGGAGCCAGGTCGGGCGGCTCCGCCCCGAGCAGCGCGGTGTCGAGGTTGCCCGGCGGCGTGACCGCGTTCGCGGCGACTTCACCCGACTCCACGGGACGGCCTGCCTGCGCGGTGAGGCCGGAGGCGGCGCCGACGGCAACGACGAGCAGAGGCAGGATTCGGTCACGGAAATTCACGGAGCGTATCTCGTCTGCCCCGTCCCTGCTCCTCAAGTGCTTGGTTGTAACGTTTGGGTTCCGATCGTTACGGTCGTGTAAAGATGGCGAAACCCGTCACTTTTCGATTGCCTCAAGGGTTAACCATCCGCGGAACTGTGCGGCCCTGCGTGCGGGAGCTGCGTATCCAGAGCGCCGCCTTTCGGCTTGTTGCCATCCGCCTGGCCAAGCCAGAGCGCAGCATTCGTGGCAAACTAGTTCAGCGTCTTATTGCTGCGCGGGCCGAACGGCGGCCGGCGCTCGAAGTTGCCGCTCTCGTTGTTGAATTCCCGCTCCGGGTGCGAATTGGACGGCGGGGCGGGCTTGGGGTCGTGAGCGCAGCCGGCAACGGCGAAGAGGGCGAGCAGCGTCAGGGAGAGAATTGTTTTCATGGCTTGGCTTCCAGTCTCGGCATCGCGCGGACGGAGGGAAATGGTCTTATCGTCCGATCCCTGAAGCAAAGCTCCGAGCAGAACTTGCCGCCCAACGAAAGCCGCGCCTGCTGCAAGCAACAGGCGCGGCTCCAAACGAACCAGGAAATGATTCCCGTTAGAACTTCACCGTCAGATCCAGCATGAGCACCTCGGCCTCATTGGCGTCGGCGATCGCGTTCCCCTTCGTCGCCTGACCCTGCACGAGATCGTGCCGGATATTCCAAGCTTGCGACCAGGAGGCCCGGAATTCCGCGAAGTCCGCGAGGTTGTAAGCCAGGCTCAGCTTGTAGCCGTGGGTATTCAGCTCGGCCAGCGCGAAGTCCGAGTCGTTGAGGTTCGGGTCGACCGAGGAAATGCCCGTGCGGCGGTAGTTCGCGAAGAAACTCCAGTCGCCCTTCTTCTTGTTCTCGCCGAGTTGGAAACCGACGAGCCACGCAAGGTCGTCCGCATCGCGATGCTGAGTCCGCACGTCCGTCCCGCCGTCAAGACGCTTGGTCCGGTCCACCAAGTCGTAGATGTCTTCCGCGCGCGACTTGCCTTCGATGTTGTAGGCAAAGTCCCAGTAGAACTTCGCCGGCGTGTGACCGATGGCGAAGGAGAGATCGCCCGGCGCATTGATGATATTCAGGTGGCGGGTCGCACCCGAGACGGTCGCCGAATCCTGGAAGGGGTTTTCATTCACGTCACCAAAGGCACTGGTCAGCGTTGAGTTGGTGGTGAAGCTGGCCGCATTGTAGATCAACCAGGCCGGCGCGATGGTCAGCTTGGTCGTCTTGTTGAACCGATAGCTCGTGATGAGCTGCGTTTCAAAGATGTAGGAGTCGTTCGTCGAGTCGTGATCGCGCGTGCCCGGGTCGCGCCCGCCGCTTTCCGCATTGTCGTCAAAGAACAGCTGGCCGGCGACCAGTGTGATGTCCCACGGCGACTTCTCCGGCTCGGCGCCCGCGATGACTTTGCCATCCTTATCCTTGGCATAAGTGCCGGCGCCGGCCTTCGGCGCGAAGAGGTTGGTGAGCGAGAACCGCTGCGTGAAGCCCGCCGGGCTGATATCCGGATCCCACACCATCTCGGTGCTGTAGAACGGATTCGGCTGTTTCCCGAGGACCACCGTGAGCCAGTCGGCTGCGTTGTAGCCGAGGTACGCCCTGGAAATGAAGATTGGGTACTTCGAGAACCCATCCTGATAGGTCTGATTGCCCGAGTCCGACGCGTAGTTGGTCGAAAGCTCCACGCCGCCAAACCAATCCGGCCCCAGCTTGAAGTCGGCGTTCAACCGGAGGCGGAACTGGAAGCGCGAACGCTGGTTGCTGTTCGGGCTATGATCCTTGTCATTCCCGATCCCGAGCGGGTCGACCTGGAAGTCCCGGTTGTCGTAGCGATAGCGGTTCCGAAGATCGCCGTAGAGCTTCAGCTCAGAGATGGAATCCGAGAGCTTGATCTTGCTCGCCGACGAGACCGCCTTCTCAGCCGCCGCCTGTTCCTGCGATTCGGCCTGAATGTTGAGCGCCTCTTTCTCCGTGAGCACCCCTTTTTTAACGAGGATCTTCAGGAGCGCGGAGTCCTCCGCCGCGTGGAGCGGTACCGGAGAGAGCGCGCACAAGGCCAGTGCGCCAGGCAGGATTTTCTTGAGCAGCATGTGGATTGGATGGTGGATGTGGTGCGACCGCGACGGTGAAGAGCGTTTGTGTCAATCCTGTGACGCGAGCGCGACAATAAAGTGACGTTTCGCACAAAAACACCGGTGAAGCAGTCGAGCTTCCACCCCTTCCTTTTGGATCGAAGCTCCCCCAAACGCTCAGGCCAACCGCGACAGGCCCGGTTCCACCAACGCTTCCCGCCATCTCCAAACTCGCGAGCCAACGCGGGAAATGCGCTCAGAATTTGATGTTGAAATCCACTTGGAAGACATCCACGTCGTTCAGGTCCGCAATCACGCTGGCGGCTCCGCCGACGAGATCCTGGCGCAAATTCCAGGCGTGCGAATAGGCGGCGCTGATTACGACGGAGTCCGCCAGATTGTACCCGAGCTGGAACTTCACGCCGCGCGTGTTGAGCGCGCTTTGGGCGAAATCCGAGTCGTTCAGGTTGGGATCGACCGAGGCCACGCCGCTCTCGCGGTAATTGGCCACCAGCGACCAGTTCCCTTTTCTGACGTTTTCGCCGAACGCGAACCCAGCCTCCCACGCCAGCGCGTCCCGCCACTTGTAGTGCTGGCCAAACGCGCGGCGCGTCGTGAAATTGACGGGATTGTTCGCATCCTGGGTCAGGACCACGACTGGATCGTTCAACCCGAGGACATCGTCGAAGCGCTCATGCCCGCGCAGGTTGTACGCGAAGTCCCAATACAATTTTGTCTTCTGCCCGAAGAGCTTGAAACTCACGTCGCCGGGCAGGAGCAACTGCGCCAGGTCGGCCGTCTCGCGATTGCTCAGGCGCGGCTGCGGATTACTGATCACGACCTTGCCCTTGCCGTCGGCCTTGGAGCTCACGAAGGTCTGGTTGGCGA
Source organism: Chthoniobacteraceae bacterium (assembly GCA_035997375.1). GTDB lineage: Bacteria > Verrucomicrobiota > Verrucomicrobiia > Chthoniobacterales > Chthoniobacteraceae > DASYIS01. The sequence goes on along the minus strand of DASYIS010000272.1, from coordinate 10,246 downwards.
GCCGCGGGTTCACTCCGAGCCCGTACTGCGGCAAGCCGGTGATTGGCGAGCCGACCTCACGCACCTGTTTCTGTTGCGCTTTTGTATTCGCGGTGACCGAGCGCTGGTTGCCGGTGGAGGGATCGGTGGTCGTGCTGACGGTTTGCAAATTCACCGGCGTGGTCGTGCGCGTCGGCACCCCCTTGGCATCGTACGCGACGGTGATCTGGTTGGTGTTGGTGGTGACGACCTGGACCTGGGCCGGCGCCGTGTAATTTTGAAACGAGAGATCGGTGAGCGCGCGGGTGTTGCGCAGGCCGCTCGCGCGGGCATCGTTGTAGATGTTCAAGCCCGGAGCCAGCGTGGCGCGGACGTCGTCGCTGAACTTATAGCCGGCGCGCAACTGCTGCACGAAAAGCCAGGCGTCCTTGTTCGAGCCGCCCAGCACGCGCGACTCGTCATTGTCGAAGAAGATGAGTTGCCCGGCCGCGAGCGAGAGGGAGAGCGGCTTGTTCGGAAACAGCTTCTTGCCGATGTCCACGAGTTCCACCGCACCCTGCGGGTTGATGTCCGGATCCCAGACCAGGTCGGTGGTGTAGAACGGATTCTCCTGCTTGCCGGCGATCACGGTCAGCCAGTCCGCCGCTTTCCAGCCGACAAAGGCTTTGTTGATATAGATGTTATAGTTGTCGAACCCGCTGGTGTACGTCTCGAAATTGCTGTCCGCCGTCTGCCCCGTGGCCAGCCCGAAGCCTCCGAAGAAGCTCTCACCGGCCTTGAAATCGGCGCCCAGGCGCAGCCGGAAACGCTCCCGCGACCGTTGCGTCACGTTCGGAGCGGCGCCGGGGAGCGCATCGGTTGGCGCGGCGCCGTTCGACCCCAGCACCGAGTTCCGGGTGTACTGCGCGTCGGTCTGGTCGTATTGGTACCGCAGCCGCAGATCGCCGTAGAGCTTCAGCTCGGTGACGGACGCCGCGAGCTTGATTTTGTTGGCGTCGGTCTTGGGATATTCCTTGGCGAGCCCGGCGCGCACCTTTTCCGAGTCGGCGGGCGTCAGCAGTTTTTTCTCGACCAGCATGTCGAGCAGCGAATTGACCTCCTGCGCCTGCGTGGAGGCGCCGAGCAACAGGCCGGCGGCCAGGGAAAGCAGAGCGCGCGCGGGTGGGCGGGGTGGTGAGAATACGGGTTTTTCATGGATGGGCGGTTTGGATAAGAGGTGGTCATGGAGAAAGTGGGTGGCGCCTATTGGGCCGGCGCGGAGTTGAAGACTTCGACCTTGCCGCCGGCGAAGAGCGGACTGCCCGAGGAGTTCACCGAGGAGCCGGGGAACGTCCCGCGGCCGAAGCCCTGCTTCTGGAGAAACACGCCGCTGTACGGGAGGTAATTCGGGAAGAACGAGGTGTGCAGGAAGGTGCCGGTGAAGACGCCGTTCCGCGGGTCGACGGCGAAGCGGAAGTTGTCGAAATAGCCGACGGAGAACGCGATGACCGTGTTGTTCGGCAAGAGGCGCAGATTGCGGCTGAGCGTGCCGGAGAGCAGCCCGGCCTTGAGATCGGCCTCCAGGTCGCCCCGCGCGTCAAGGCCGGCGAGCAGCCGCGTGCCGGCGGCCGGCGGATGGTAGATCGACCCCGTCGGCTTCAGGTCGACATCGAACGCGGCGTTGTGGATGAACGGGAAGTCTTCCGCCGGCTTCGCCCACGCTAGGGTGCCGGTCACGTCGCTGGTGCCGGCCGCCGGCACCGGCGTGAACGTAAGCACGCCGGCCACCTGGCCGCGTACGCCGTGATAGTAAGCCCGCGACCCATACAGCGCGGTGTACAAGCTGAATTGCCGATTCTTCGACAAGAACCCGGCGGAGCTGATCACCGTGCTGCGACCCAGCCCGGTGGTGTCGCCGAGGCGTCCCACGACCAGCGTCCGTCCGCTCGGCGCGATATGGACGGCGGCCCGGCCGTAGCCCTGCGGGAATCCGGCGGGCGCGGGCGAAGGCGCGGTCGGCGCCGGGAAAAAGAGCGTGTACTGCGCGGCCGGCGCCGGGTTTTCCACGGCACTGAACGTCAGCCGATCGACCGCGGCCGCGTAGCTCGTGCCGGCGATGCTGATCGTGCCGGTCAAGCTGTCCGCTCCGCCGGCGAGGTCGATCACCACCGCTTTCGCGCCGTACTGGAAAGTGCGGTGATACGAACCGTCGGCGGCAAATTGGCCGCGGAGCGGAATCGGCCCGCCATTGTCGACCAGTCCGGTAAAGTTTCCGCTGGGGAGGATGCTCAAGCGCACCAAAGCTTCGCGGAGCCCCGCCCCCGCCGTCCGGGTGCCGAGACCGCGGTAGCTGCCGGCGGTCGGGGTGGAGCCTTGCGCGGCGAGCAGGCCGAGGCCGGCCAGCCAGGCGGTGGTGGCGAGAGCGTTGAACTAGGAACGGGAACGGCGGAAGGGGAGTGGTGAAGCGTGGAGTGACATACGTTTTGAATCTCTATTAGTTGAGTAGGAAAACACCGTATAGATTCACTTGGCAAGAAAAAGTTTGAGCAAATTCGGAGTTCCGCCTTCAGGCGCCTAAAGGGGGTTCCGGACCGCGTAAACGCGGAACTCCGAACTTGCCTCGCCGACCCCGGCGCCTCCGACGGCGCGAACTTCGGCTATTTCATGGCCTCGCTGAATCTCTGACGGCGCTGTTCTGAGATCAAAATCAGCATGCGCCACTTTTCGCTTGCCGGCCCGTCAGTTTCCGTCATGTTCCCACCCCTGCTTTGACGAGCGGCGATGGGTGTCCGGACTTGCTTCCGGGTTCCGATCCGCTACCGTTAAAGCGCAGAAAGTGGGGGTATAGCTCAGTTGGTAGAGCGCTTCGTTCGCAATGAAGAGGCCAGGGGTTCGAATCCCCTTACCTCCACCACTTTCAGCCTGAGGTACTTACGGAAGGCGAGGCTGGAGTTACAACACTGGGTTACAACAGATTCGCCGATGTTTGGCGGCATTCGAGCACGTCAAAAGCCCGCCACCGCCTCCGCCTGGCCGCCCGCCGCCGGAAGACCAGACCCGAAAAGAGGCAAAATCGCTCGGCCGAGTGTTCGAGGAAGTTTGAGGATGTCACCGAAGTTTGAGCACCCGAAAATCGGCCGTTTTCCGCCATGTCACCACCGCCGCCGACCTGGCAAAGAGGCGTGGCGGGCATTTTCGAGCGTCGGGTTGATCAGCTCACCGGGAAGTGTTCTCATGTACACATATCGAACTGCCCGACTCTCCAGCAAGCCAACGCCTCTAGTGTAGTGCCCCGCAAAAGACTGGTGTAACGTGCGATTTCATGCCAGCGTGCGGCATGGCTCGTCCCAAACTCGATCTGGTTCTGCTTCCAGCACAAAAGCAGGAACTCCAGCGCCTGCTCAAAGCACCGGCGACTCCGCAAACGCTCGTGCGCCGCGCGCACATCGTTCTGCTCGCCGCGCAAGGTCAGGAAAACACCACCATTGCGCAGACCCTCCGCACGAGTCCCACGACCGTCGGGCTGTGGCGGCAGCGGTTTGTCGATCTGGGACTCGCCGGCTTGGCAGAAGCCCCGCGCCCGGGCCGCCCCTCCACGATCGATCCCGCCAAGGCGCGGCGCGCGATCACCGAAGTCGTCCGGCCCCCGAAGAACCGGGCGCGCTGGTCGACGCGGACGATGGCGCGCGCCGTTGGTCTCTCGAAGAATACCGTGCAGCGCCTCTGGCGGGCCAATGATCTCAAGCCCCACCGGACCCGGCTCTTCAAGCTGTCCAAGGACCCGCACTTCCTGGCGAAATTTTGGGACGTCATTGGCCTCTATCTCAATCCACCGACCAAGGCGGTGGTGCTCTGTTGCGACGAAAAAAGCCAGTGCCAGGCGTTGGAGCGCTCCCAGCCCGGCTTGCCGTTGGGGCAAGGGGACATCGCCACCCGTACGCATGATTATTACCGCCACGGAACGATCACCCTCTTCGCCGCCCTCAATTACCTCAATGGCAAGATCATCGCGCAGCGCGCCCCACGCCATCGCCATCAGGAATGGCTGGCGTTCCTGAAGCAGATCGATGCCGAAGTGCCAGCGTATGCGGACATCCACCTCATTCTGGACAATTACGCCACGCACAAGCATCCCAAAGTCAAAGCCTGGCTGGCCAAGCGGCCGCGTTTCCATCTGCACTTCACGCCGACCTCCGCGTCGTGGATGAATCTGGTCGAGCGGTTCTTTCGCGACCTCAGCCAGGACGTGATCCTTCCTGGCAGTTTTACCAGCGTCGCGCAACTCGTGGAGCGGATTTGGGACTACCTTGCCGAGCGCAATCTCAACCCCACTCGCTATGTCTGGCGCGCTCAGGGCCAGGAGATCCTCGAAAAAATTCAGCGGGCGGAAGCCGCCCTGGCACGCGCCTCCAATGTCACACTAGACACTTCAGGGACATTACACTAGGCGACGGGCATGGAGGCAGATGCAGCGCCTTCGTCGGCTCCTAGGAACGTCGCGTCATCTTTGTGGGCCGATTCCCCGCACAGCAGGAAATCTCGAGCTTCGGCCAGTGAGCGACATCGTCGAATGGCGAAACCTCCGTGCAGCCAGACCGCAGGCTTTGCGTCACCTTTTGAGACCAGCGACTCAGCCAGCACCGCAGCCGAGTTCCACCGTTTCAGAGCGATGAAGATGTCGAGCCGCAGCCGCAGGGCCTTTGGGAGAGACGGTTCGCAAGGGGCAAGTCTAGAGATAAGCTGAGACTACACGAAGTTCCTCTGAGGATTGAAGATTGCACAAGCCACAAAAACTTCGTGAAATGCCGAAACATACCTCCTCTCACCCCAATCCAAAATGTCACGCTCGCAATTGCCGCTCGATGCTCTATTTGTCGTCGCTCTCCCAGAGGAGATGGCAGGAATCGAACCCCAGTTGCCAGAAGGAACTATGATTGAGCCCATTGAAGGGTGGTCCATTCGGACGCACGCCGATCATTCACTTGATGCCCGTGTTATAGTGTTCGGGTTTTGGATAGTCTACGAAATGGGACCAGAGGAAATTCTATTGCATCTTCCAAACGTGATGCGAGTCACGAACCCATCACTGGTGGTAAACGTCGGGATCGCTGGCATGCTTTCCGGAGACGCCAAGCTTGGAGATGTAGTTATCGCGACGGATATCGATTACTACCCGTATCGCGGAGCGATAGATAATGCAGATAACATTTCCGAAGCGCTAGAGCTGGGCGGAAAACCCGTTCATTGCCACAGCGATGCATTGAAGTTTGCTCGCAACTACTGTGGACGGCATCAAAGCGTGTGGGACAGACTTTGCACGAAGGCGAAGAACATTTTCGGGAGTTCTCCCTCCGACAAGGTAGAGCAACTCCGGTCGAAGAGACTGATCAGTGACCCTATTCAACTACACTTCGGCGCGATATGCAGCGGGCCATTTGTGAGTCGCTCCTCCAGCTTTAAGCAGCGATTACTGCTGCGTGATCGCAATCGCCTCTGCGTCGAAATGGAGGCTGCTGGGGTGGGGATGGTAATGAATACGCATTTTCCAGGAGTCCCATTTTTGATAGTGAAAGGCATCTCAGACCCCGGAGACGCGGACAAACCGCTAATAGATTCTGTGTTCAAGGGGACCAACCGCAAGTGGGCGATCCAAAACGCTTTTGATGTAGCGATCTCTATTGCAAAAGGAAAGCTCAAGGTTGAAGAGACAAGAAACACGGACCCGGTGGCAACTGGACTCGCTCTGGATCCGTACGCTAGCGCAACAGAGAACATCCTCAAATGGTTCTTGCCGTCACCATATAGACGACTTGCCAACCAGAGGCTCCTACTTGATGCGCAACTTTTCTCGAGGCTTTCCCGTGTTGTAAACCTCGCGGAATGCGATGAAGCCCATCCCGTCAAGTTTTTGTTGGGTAAGTTGATGACTGGAGATGCGCAGATGATAGCGCATCTGTCGGGTCGGCCCGGAACTGGAAAGACCACACTCATTTCACTATTGTACATCCATTGTCTTGCAGCCTGGGACAAAGAGAAAACGCTTTTTCCGATTCTCTTTGCGATTCGACCATCAATCGGCTTTTGGAGTGATCAAAAGGTAGAGGTATCCGAGGATGAGCAACTTGACAGAATGAACACCTTATTGAACCAGGCAAGAGATGCGGCACGCTTGAATGGGTCTATCAAATTGCTGTTTCTCTTGGACTCGGGGGAGGCTGAAACGACTTTTGTTGCGAACGTCAGAAGCCGGGTTAGGGATCTGGCCAGAGAGTTGCGCATGCCAGCGCTCATCACAGGCAGGACGCTCCGAATGCAATTCGGAATGCATGACGATATGAAGTTGCGACTGATCCCCAGGATGCGCGACAAAGTCGCATTGGACCAGCTAAGTTCGCATTTTATCGAATTAACGAATCCAAAACTCAAGAGCGATGCTCCTCAAAGGCTTTCTGCGCTCCTCTGGTCTTCCGGTCTCGAAGATGCGGATCTGTTTGACGCAAGTATGGGCGTTCAGCTTCTGGAGGCCGAAAGCGATCGGGAATTTCATCATGAGGCAACTGTTCTAGAAGACTATGCGCGTTTACGGTTGCTCCAGCTAGGAGTCGAGGAGCGGCATATCGAAGAATGTATGCTGGAAGCCGCCAGTTTCGCCTTGAACAAAGAACGGGGTCGGGCGAAGGAAAAGGGGTTGGAGGAATTGACTCATCCTCAGCGGGCACTAGCGCGAGCACACCCGAGAATCCATGACTTTTTGGTTGCGAAAAAACTTATTACCGACCTGCTGCAGTACGAGGATCATGACGCAATTCCAGACTCACTCAATTGCGTATTCCCCGAGAGAATCAATCGTATTGCGAAAGAGATCATGTGCAGCGGCGATCGAGAGGACGCTTGCATGGATAGTGCCTTGCGGCTATTGCGTCGTGAAGGATGTTCCTTTCGAGCGAAAGTTTTCGTGACGTATCTTATCGGAAGAGCGAAAAAGGAGCAACTCAGAGGAGCCGCGCGAGACATCCTGGCATCCTTCGTCGATGAGGCGCGTTACATACACAGCGATGCCGCCGATACAGCTCAGGATCGGGAGGCATTGCTGTTCGCCAGAACAGTCTACATTACCTCGGCATACTTGGGGAATAACGCAATCAAACAGGAATATGTGAAACTTCTGATGGACAATGAACGCCTCGATGGAATCAACCGAGGATTTCATCTCGAATACTTCGGGGATCAGAAGTATGATGCCGCGCTGCCGCTCCAGAATCTCGACCGACTAGAAGAGTGTCCACTTACCGTTGAGAGACTATACTCACGACTCATTTCGAAGTCCATCTCGCCGCTCTTAGAGATCGAGTTACAAACATTCTGCTCGTTGGGCGTCAAGCGACATGCGCAAGGATCGCTCACTAAGGACTTCCAGGCCAAGTTGACGGCGGTTCTAAAGGCTGAACATGTCCGAGAGGCGGTGAAATTCGCCGAACTTAAGGACTACCTGCTTACCGTCGAGTTATGTATCGGGGAGGAAGATCTCTGCGCGATAGGAGTCCTCGCCAAGTTTTCCCGCGAAAGTGACTGGCCACGAACAGGATGGGTCGAACGCGGGGTGCAGCCTTGTGAGTCCGTAGCAGATCATGTCCTTGGTGCCGTGCGCATGGCACAGTTCTGCCTACGGGCGAAGAGTTCGCTTCCCCGGTATTGCAAAGATAAAATTGTGTCCATGATTTTGAACCATGACTGCGGAGAATCGATTACAGGGGACATACCGCCAGGTCAGAAAGGGGCAGATGAGGAGGAGATGGAAATGCGCGTGGTGCGGCAGTTGGGGAATGTCGGCGTAGTTCCCGGATTGGTAAATCAAAGGGAAATTGTTGAACTATATCAAGAGTTCCAAGCACGCGAGTCGATAAATGCTCAGATCGCGCAGGAGATTGACAAACTTCAAATGCTCCTGAAGTTATACGTATATCAAGACGATGGCCGCCTCAGGGGGGATCAGTCGCAAACGACGAAAAAGCTTGGAGATGCTATCCGCACTCCTCCGGGTGTTAGTATCCTCAACCAAATCAATCTGTGGAGGAGACGTGTGGAAGCTCGACGACGATTGGGCTCGCACACAGTTACAAGCTGAATGGGTGGTGGTCCTTAGTGGTGTAGCACCAGCGCGAGGAACTATATGCACCTCACTTATGGTACAGAACCTCTACCGTCACAGGCAAGTGATCAGAGAGGACAGTCCCTGTGATCTTTGGCACTTCCACCTGACGAAACCCCTTCGGGAAGCTGCGGCAAAATATTCATACGAGTGTTTCGCGCGCGCGGAGGGATGTGCGCTGGCCTGGGTGCCAAGCCGCTCCGTTTTCCTTCCCCGCCGCCTAATGATTGATCGTCACCAGCGTCCCGATCGGCACGTCCTTGAAGAGCTGGCGCGCGGCGGAGCCGGGCAGGCGGATGCAGCCGTGTGAAGCCGGGTAGCCGGGGAGCTGGCCCTCGTGCATGCCGAAGTCGCGGCAGTTCAGCCGCATGAAGAACGGCATCTGCGCGGTCTTGTAGATGGTCGAGGTGTGCACCAGGTGCTTGTCGGTGATCACGAATTTTCCGGCGGGCGTGGAAAAGCCGGGGCGACCGGTCGAGACGGGCGCGGTGAAAATCGAGGCGCCGTCCTTGTAAAGATTGAGCCGCTGGGAGCTGAGCGAGATTTCGATCCGCATCTGCTCGGGGGTCGGGCTGGAGTCGCCGATGAGCAGTTGCATGATCTCGGCGACCTCCGAGTGCGCGGCGAAATAGAGCGCCGCCATCTTGTATTTCGCGGTGTAGATTCCGCGCTTCGCGCCGTGCTCCAGCAGCAGGCGGACGCAGTCGGTCTTCTCCATCCCGGCCGCGAGCATGAGGACGGTCATGCCCGCCTCGTTGTCGAGATACAGCTTGCAGTAGGCGGAGGGGACGCGGGCGCTGAACTCCTTTTCCACCGGGCTGCCGAGCAGGGTGTTGGCGTCCGCGCCGCAGTCGAGCAGGAACTTGAAAGTGTCCAGGTCGCCATCGAGCAGCGCGTAGGCGAGGAGCGGCTGGGCTTTGCCTTCCGGCGTGGGCGGGCCGGCGAATTTCGAGAGCGTCAGCTTCGTGAGCGTCTGGTGGCGGTTCGCGACGGCCTTGGCGAGAAAAGCGCGAGCCTCGGTGTTCCAGGTCAAGTTGCCCGGCTCCGCCTCGAGGATCGGGACAATGATGTCCTGGCGCGCCGTCGCGAAGGCGTGATCCAGTAGATCGCTCCCCTCGCAGCAGCTCCCGGTGACCGGGGCCTGGCATCGGAGCAGCGCGGCGATATTCGCGGGCTGGAGCGTGGAGACGGCGTAATGCAGCGCGGTGTGGCCCTGGCGGTCCTTCGCCTTCACGTCGGCGCCGGACTTGACCAGCTCCTCGATGTGGAACGACTGCGGAGCGGTCACCGCAGCCATGAGGACAGTCGCGCCGGCGTCGTCCGGCAGGTTGGGGTTGGCGCCCGCCTTCAGCAGCTCGGTGACGAGCGGCCAGTCTTGCTGGAGCGCGGCGGTGAGGAGCGGCGTGCGGCCGAGCGCCCCTTTGGCGTTGAGATCGAAACCGCTGCCGAGGAAGAGCTCGATCAGGCGGCGATTCTTCGCGACGACCGCGCGGTTGCAAGAGTCCGCGTCGAGCGTGAGACCGAGCGCCTCGATTTGCGCCACGGCCTGCCGGCGGGCATCGACGCTCGGACGCGCGAAGATCTTCTGGATCCAGCTCTGCGGCGCCTCGGGCTGCCCGGTCGTCGGCAAGCCGGGGACCGCCGATTTGAGCGCACCTTCAATGGGGAACTCATTCGCCCCGGCGATCGAGACGGGGCCGGCCAACGCAGCCACCACGAGTGCCGCCGCGATGACGAACCGGCGATGGCGTTTGGGAGTGGCTGAGTGCATCTGAAATTGGATGGATGACACGCTTTACTCGGGCAAAACGGCAGAGAACCTTAGTCAGAACGTGGAAATTGTCCAGCGTCCTCGGCAATTCATTTGTCAGAGTTGGCCCTGAGCGGGCGAGAGGGGCCAATGACCTGCTCGCCTACGCAGCGAAGCGCTTGGATTGCCGGCTGCCGCAGTCCAAGCGCTCCGCGACCGCATGTACCCACCGCTCCGAGCCGCGCGCGCGTTAGCCGTAACGATGCAAAACCGCGGCAGAGCGGCACCGTGGCACGGGCGTCCCGCCCGTGGGGCCGGCGGGCATCCTGCCCGCTGAGTGGAGCACCACGAAACGGTGAGCCTCCGTTTCGACGGGCGAGACGCCCGCC
>DASYIS010000271.1:0-4424 GCA_035997375.1 Chthoniobacteraceae bacterium | reverse complement strand
CCACCAACCCTTCGAGGGCCTCGACCAGGCCGGCGTCTTTTTCCCGCAGCTTCTTGCGTCCCCCGCCGGCCTTGCGCACCCGCGTCGCGCCGGCCTCGGCGGGCGGCGTCTCCAAGTCCGCCAGTCCGCGCCGCACGGTATGGACGGCGAGCCCCGTGGCCCGAGCGACGGCCCGCAGGCCGCCGCGCCCATAGACTTTGGCTTCCACACCAGCAAACTCCCGGATTTGGCGCTCGTTGATCCGCCCGGCAATCATTTCGTATCGCCGCTTGATCGCGAGGAGTTCCGGTGGAAGTTCGGGCACGCCTCACACGCTGCCCAATTCCGCAACTCGTATCAAGTTGTTTCTGGACGGCTCCTAAGCGGAACCGTCCTCTTACCCGGCAGCAAGGTTGTGGCAGGCTTGGTTGATCCCCTGCCACCGCGAGGGCGACCAGGTGATCTTCCATGTGCAGAAGCCAGCCTTCCTCCTCCAGACGACCGACGCTTTCCTGAATTTCCGAGTCCGAGGCGGCGATCGCATGATCTCGCCGCAGGAGCTCGCCGAGCGGAGCTTCGTCGCAGATGAGGAGGACGGCGCGGTCGATGCCCTCGAGGAGCGTGCGGAGTTGCCGTGCGCAGGGGCGCGTATCGAGGATCTCCAAGCACCCCGTCGCGATCCGCGAGGCCGAGGATCGGCGGCAGTGGACGCCGGAAATGCTCTCCCCAGCGGCGGACACCACGCACCACGGCCTGCACACCGGGACGTTGCTGCACCGCCGGCGCGCCGGCGCCGGCCAGCAGCGGCGTTTCCGGGCGGCCCTCGTCGATGAAAAAGTACGCAAGTTCTTGCAGGGCGGCAGCCGGCAACGGATAGACGAGCTCCATCGCGGAAACGGGCTTCAAATTTAGACCGAACTCCTCGGGGCGCGTATGGTAAACGCTATACCGATCGTAGCGTAGGCGAACGACGCCACCTGGGGGTTGCAATGCTCCAGTTTTTCCAGCCATGGCGCCATTTGCTCGTACCACGCGTCTTCTTCGCCCGGAAATCCCCACAGGATGGACCACGACAAGCGCACGCCATATTGGCGGCACCATTTCAGGAGCTGGACGTTCTGCCAACCCTCGACGCCTTTGCCCATGAGGCGGAGCACATTCGAGTGGAGGCTTTCAATGCCCGGTTGAAGCCAGGTGACCCCCGCCTCGCGCAGTTGCGCAATCTGATGCCGCTTCAAATTCGCTTTCACCTCATAGAAAAGCTGGCGCTCGACTCCATCTGCGGCGAGGAGCGGCAAGGTGGAACGGAAGTAGGCCATGTCGAGAATGTTGTCCACCGTTTCGAAACGGACGATCGCGTGGCGCCGCTCCAACTCGCGGATTTCGGCCACCACCCGTGCGGCCGATTTGGAGCGAAAAGCCATGCTGTTGCCGTTCAGGCCGCAAAAGGTGCAGTGGCTGACCGCGCCCCACCAGCAGCCGCGCGAGGTTTCCAACGGAAGTCTGGAACGACCGCATCGGCGAAGCTCGCTCCGCGCAGTGCGGTGAAGTAGTCGGCGAATCCGGGATGGGCAACTGATCCAATTCGCGAAACAGGGCGCGACTGAGCGGCGCCGGGGCGGGATCAGCCGAGCGATGGCGCGGCCCGCGCACGCCAGGGGGCAACAGCGTGGTCGGAATATCCGCGCCACGTTCCAGGGCCAGCTTGCAGAGGCTGGCGATGAGCCCGTCCGCCTCCCCGGAAACGACATAGTCGACCCAGGGAAAATGGCGGTGCGTGGCGGCGCCCATCGCCGTCTCGCAGTTGGCGCCTCCCATCATGGTCACGACTGTTGGATCCAGCTCGCGAATCTTCCGGAGCAGCGCCAGGGAGGCGACGTGCTGCTCGAAGGTGGAGGTGCAGCCCACGATGCGCGCGCCGGTAGCTCATCGGATACCAATATTGCCGCGCGCAAGCCATGGCGATCGCCCCGGCCGCGGTCATCGCGACGCCTGCTTCATCCCGGTGGATCCAATTCAGGCCCTCGAGGATCTCCCGCACCCCGGCGCCTGCCAACGGGTGGTCGCCGGCGGATGGATCCTCGGCCGCTTCGCTGTCTTGCGGCCACGGGCCGTGCAGGGCCAGGTGCGCGAGCAGCGGAGTGAGCACGTGCCCGTCGAGGTGATCCCGCACCTGCCGAAGCAGCGAGGGCGGGATATTGCCATCCGCGAGATCCCACGCGTTGCGCATCCTCTCCGCGGCGGCCCGGTAATAGAGCGCGCGATGCCGCCGTCCTTCCGGCGTACTCTCTCGGGCCGGGGCGGGAGCCCGGGCGAAGAACGTGAGCGCCTCGCCATAATGAGGCGCCGCGAAACGCAGTTCCAACCCGGCGGGGGTCAGTTGGAAACGCATGTCGTCGGAGGCGGGTTCGCCCTCTCGAACCAGCCACCCCTCGCAGGCCAGGAGGCGGAAGGCCACGTGGAGATAACCCTTTCCGCCGCCCGTCTGCCGGTGGACCTCCTCCATGGAGAGTCCCGGGTTTCGCGCCAGCAACTCGAACACGCCCTTGGCCGCCAAGGCGGCCACCGTCGAGCCCACCCCGACTCCACCAATGTGACGGCATACCTTTTCCCAGACCAGGGCGGGCTCGTCTGCGCTCGAAGTGCCTTTGGATTCCATTTGCTCGACGCCCCTCACCGCCGCCTTGAGAACCCGAGGTTCTCCCCGGCTGCACGCCGACCGGCCACAACTGCGGAGAAGGCGATGGCGAACATGGGTGCGGCCCAAGCTGGCAAACGCACGCGCCGCCGCAAAGCGAAAATCATCGACTGAAATCAGGATCCTCTCACGCCACGTGCCGAGCGCCGGCGCAGTTTTCCTCGCGTCGCGGGCTCGTGGTCCGCACAGTCCTCTGTGCGGCCGGGCGGGCCCGGGCGCGCGCGCGCCGGACGGACGGTGTCCGTCCAGCCGCACAGAGGACTGTGCGGACCACACTTTTGCGATTTCGCCCAAATCGTGTCCCGCGCGCGGCCGGATGTTGTCCGTCCCTGGCACCGACTCCAGGCGAAATGAAGCTGCAGAGGCGCGCGCCGGCGCACTTTTCCCTCGCGTCGCGGGCGGGGCGGCCCCACCATTCGGGCGCCCCAAGCCCATGCGACGAACCCCCAAATCGCGGATCCATCATCTTCTCCTGATCGAAGATGAGCCCGTGATCGCCCAGTGGGTGGCGGATTTGCTCGCGGAGTTTCCGGGCGGGCGCTTCCTGCTCGCGGGCCACGCGGAGTCGCTGCAGGACGGGCTCGCGAAGTTCCAGGGCGCGCATTTCGACATGATCCTGCTCGACCTCAACCTGCCCGACAGCGGGGGGATCGAGACGTTCCTGCGCGTGCATGCCGAGGCGGCGCACGTGCCGATCATCGTGCTGAGCGCGCTCGATGACGAGGAGCTGGCGACGAAAATCGTCCATCTCGGCGCGCAGGAGTACCTCGTGAAGACGCGGCTCGATTCGCAGACGCTACAGCGCGCGCTGCGCTACGCGATGGAGCGCTTTCACGCCGAGGCGGAGCTGGCGAACGAGCGCGATCTGCTCCAGACGCTGCTCGAGAACATCCCGGACCGCATCTATTTCAAGGACAAGCAGAGCCGCTTCACGCGCATCAACCAGGCGCTCAAGCAACTCTTCCACCTCTCGCGCGTGGAGGAGGCGTACGGCAAGACGGACGCGGATTTTTACGGCGAAGAGCACGCCCGGCCCGCGCTGGAAGACGAGCGCCGGCTGATGCAAACCGGGGAAGCGGTCATCAACAAGGTCGAGCGCGAGGTCACGCTGGACGGGCATGTTTCCTGGTCGCTCACGACCAAGCTCGCGCTGCGCGACCGCGCCGGGAAGATCGTCGGCACCTGCGGCATCTCGCGCGACATCAGCGACCTGAAGCAGATGCAGGAGCAGCTCTGGCAGGAGCGCAACCTCCTCCGCAGCGTCATCGACAACCTGCCCGACCACATTTTCCTCAAGGACATCGAGGGGCGCTATCTGCTCGATAACACGGCCCACCAGCGCTGGCTGGGGTTCACCGACGGCGACCAGGTGATCGGCCGGACGGTCTACGATTTTTTCCCGGAGGAGCTGGCGCGCCGGCTCGCGGCAGACGACGCGGACGTGCTCAACTCGGGCCAGCCGCTGGTGAACCACGAGGAGAAGCTGGTGGCGCCGACCGGCGAGGAGCGCTGGGTCGTGACCTCGAAGGTGCCGTGGTACGGCGAGGGGAGCCAGCCGCTGGGCCTCGTCTGCATCGCCCGCAACATCACCGAACAGAAAGAGGCGGAGGCGAATCTGCGCAAGGTGAACGCGGAGCTGCGGCACAGCCGGGAGAAAACGCTCGTCGCCATGCAGCGGCTGCAGGTCGCCCACGAGGAGTTGCGGAACGTGCAGCTGCAGCTCATCGAGGCCGAGAAGATGAAATCG
>DASYIS010000270.1:0-4927 GCA_035997375.1 Chthoniobacteraceae bacterium | reverse complement strand
TCCGCGGCGGGCGGGACGCCCGCCCTACCCGAGGCCGCCTGCAAACAGCGCGCCTCGTAATCCCTCCTGCTTCCCCACCGCCTCGTCCTCGACCGGGATGCGGAACTTCTGTCCCGCGCAAACCTTCTCGTTGATGAACTCATGGGTGCCGACGGACCACCCTTCCTTGAGGATGCCGCGTCCGCTTTACCTCACGTCAACGCAAGGTCCGTGTCCCCGATTTTATGAACCGCCTCCGGTTAGCCTTTCTCTGCTGCTTCCTCACGGTGCGGGGCTGGGCCGCGGACCCCATTGTCCTTTCCGAGCAGCGCTGGTTCCTCGGCGCGCCCGGCGTGCGGGAGTGGCGGGATTTCGATGCCGAAACACCGGACGGCCCGTCACTCTCGCTGAAGTTTGCGGCGCATGCGAACCCGCACGAGGAGGCGACGCTTTTCATCCGGCAGCGCGACGTGAAACTCGGTTGGACGGTGCTGCTCAACGGCCGAAACATCGGGCATTTGCAACTCAACGAGGTGCTCCTGGAGAGTGTTTGCGTCGTTCCGGCGGGCGCCTTGCGGGAAGGTGAAAACACGTTGAGCATCGTTCCCCAAGCGGAGGGAGACGACATCATCATCGATCGCATTCGGCTCGCCATGCGCGCGCCGGACGAGGCCCTGGCCGAGACGACGCTTTGGCTGGATGCGCGCGACGCCGACTCGGGGGAGCATCTCCCCTGTCGCTTTACCATTGTGGATGCGGCCGGCGCGCTGGCCCCGCTTGGCTGGACCGGGCAGGGACCATGGGCGGGGCGACCGGGAGTAATCTACACGGCCACCGGCTGGACAAAGGTCTTTCTGCCCGCCGGCCGATATACCGTCTATTGCACGCGCGGCTTCGAGTATGGTCTCGACACGCGCCAAGTCGAGCTGCCGCCGGGCAAAGAGGTGGCGCTCGCGTTCAAGATCCGCCGCGAAGTGCCGACGCCGGGCCTCGTCGCGTGCGACACCCATGTCCACACCTTTACCTTTAGCAAACACGGCGACGCCACGATCGATGAGCGCATGGTCACGCTCGCCGGCGAGGGGATCGAGCTGCCGGTGAGCACCGATCACAATGTCTACGCCGACTATGGCGAGGCCGTGCAGCGCATGCAGGTGCAGCCTTGGTTTACCTGGCTCCTCGGCTGTGAGGTGACGACCGCGGCGGGCCATTTCAACGCCTTTCCCATCGCCAACGCCCAGGCGCCGCTCCCCGATACGAAGCTAACCGACTGGCCGGCGTTGATGCAGTCGATCCGCAACGTGCCGGGCGTGCAGGCGATTGTGCTGAACCATCCGCGTGATGTGCATAACAACTTCATTCCCTTTGCGGAAAAGAACTTCAACTCCGGGAGCGGCGACCGTCGGCGGGGACCGGAGTTTACGTTCGATGCCATCGAGGTCGCCAACTCCGGCACCTTGCAGTCGGACCTCTCGCGCAGTTGGCGCGACTGGTTTGCGCTGCTGAATCACGGCTACCGCACCGTCGCCGTCGGCTCGAGCGACAGCCACGATGTCTCGCGTTTCATCGTCGGGCAGGGGCGCACCTATATTGCCTGTGACGACCATGACGTCGCCAGGATCGACACGGCGACGGCGCTGAAGAACTTCAAGGCCGGCCATGCCTATGTCAGCCTGGGGTTGCTCACGACGATCAGCGTGGAAGACAAATTCGGCCCCGGCGACACGGCGACCGGGCTCGGCGCGGAAGTGCGCGTCACGGTGCGCGTGCTCGGTCCTTCATGGACGCGCGCCGAGAAGGTGGACTTGTACGCCAACGGCCTCCGTCTCCGCAGCGAGGCGATCGCGCAACCCAGCCAGGCCGGCGAGAAGGCCGCCTTCACTTGGACCATCCCGAAGCCGCGCTACGATACCTGGCTCGTCGCCATCGCCACCGGCCCCGGCGTGCGCGAGCCTTACTGGAACATCCCCTTCCCTTATCAGCCGACCGACCGGTTGCGCGACCCGCAGGTGCTCGGCCTCACCAATCCCGTCTATCTCGATGCCGATGGCGACGGCCATTTCACGTCGCCACGCGGAACGGCGCAGGCGATCTTGACGAAGATCGGCGCCGACCCGGAAAAGCTGCTGCCGGCGCTCGCCGAGTACGACGAAGCCGTGGTGACGCAAGTCGCCGCGCTTTGCGAAGCGCAAGTGGTGGAGATCCGCGGCGCGGCGTTCCAGGAGTTGCTCCTCCAGGCGGCGGAGCACGTGCGGCGCGGCTTTGCGAACTACTTGTCGCCGGCGCCGTGAAGCCGGCGCCCCCGCCGGCGACTTCATCTCCACTTGCACCCGGCGCGCGGTTCGGTTCACTAGAGGCATGGCCGTCTACATCTACGAAACGACCGACCCAAAAAAGCCGGTCCAGCGCTTCGAGCTGAACCAGAGCATGAAGGATGACCCGTACACGCATCACCCCGAGACCGGCGTGCCGATCAAGCGCGTCATCACCGGCGGCTTCTACATGGCGCGCGGGCACGCGCCGACGCATGCCGATATGCGCGACAGCCACGGCCACGCGGCAGACGAACACTGAGTCAAGGCTCGTCAAACGCCGGCGGTAACCCGAAAACGTGCGGGGCGATCGCACTCCGCACCCTGGCCGCCTGCCCCTTATCTTTCCCATCCCACATGTCCGAGTCCAAACCACGTCCGCCGATTTTCATCATCTTCCTCACGGTGTTCATCACCATGATCGGCTTCGGCATCGTCATCCCGCTGCTGCCGATTTACGCGAAGTCGCCCCCCTTCACCATGTCGCCGTCGCAACTCGGCTGGCTGGTCGGCGTCTTCTCGCTCATCCAGCTCTTCTCCGCGCCGCTCTTCGGCAAGCTGTCGGACCGCATCGGCCGCCGGCCGGTGCTCATCGTCAGCGTGCTCGGGACCGCCGCCGGCTTCATCATCCTCGGGGCGGCGCATTCCGTCTGGATGCTGTTCCTCGGCCGCATCGTGGACGGGGTCTCGGGCGGCAATCTCGCCACTTCGCAAGCGTGCATCGCCGACGTGACGACGCCGAAGGAACGCTCCAAGGCCATGGGGATGATCGGCGCGGCTTTTGGTTTGGGCTTCATCATTGGACCGGCCATCGGCGGAATCCTGTCCAAATATGGCCCCCACGTGCCCTTTTATTTCGCGGGGGCGCTTTCCATCGTGAATGCGCTGCTGATCATGACGAAATTACCGGAAACGCTGAGCGCGGAACATCGCGCGCATCCGGATGAGGCGGCGCCCCTGGGGGAGGTTTTCGCGGGTGGACGCGCTTCCTTCATCACGCTCCTGCTCGCCGCCACGCTGGTCTCGACCGTCGGCTTCGCCTTCATTCACGTGCTCTTCTCGCTGTATTGTGCGGATCGCTTCGGATGGACGCCGCAACAGACAGGCTACACTTTCGCGTTCGTCGGATTCATTGCCGTGCTGGTCCAGGGCGGGCTTCTGCGCCGGCTGCTCAAGCGCAACATCGAGAAGGAAATCGCGATCGCGGGCGCGTTGGTGCTCGCGGTCAGCCTCTGGCTGCTCCCGCGCACGCCGGGTTGGGGCGCCTTCCTCGGTGCTTGCGGACTGCTCGCGCTCGGCAACGGCCTGATGACGCCGACGCTCAGCGGCATGTCGTCGCGCCACGTCCACGGGCGCGCTCAGGGTCGCGTCCTCGGACTCATGGCCGCGGCCGGCAGCCTCGGGCGCTTCCTCGGCCCGCTCCTGGCCGTGATCCCTCTGCACATGCCGCAACTGGCGTTCTTTAGAGACGGTTACACGACCGCCTTCACGTGGAGCGCCATGCTCGTTGGGGTCTCCCTGCTCTGTCTGCTGGCCCTCCGCGTGCCGAAGGATGAGCCGGAGGCGACTCCGGGGATGGCACCGGTGGAGACGGTGTAGCAACGACTCTTCCTCATTTTCTTCATCTTCATCTTCATCTTCCCCCACTCGCTCCTCGAATTGAAGGCGCGTTGATTGATGAAGATGAAGATGAAGATGAAGAAAATGAGGAAGAGTGCGCAGCCGCCCCTCTTGTCACTTGAGACCGCTTCCTCTTAACTGAAACCCACCTATGTCCACGCTCAACCTCCCTCTTGAAGACACCCTCGGCGACATCATTGGCAAAGCCATGCGCGGCCGGAAAATCTCGCGCGAGGAGCTCGCGGAGCGCACCGGTGTGAGCGAGGACGCCATCACCTCGCTGCTCGACGGCACCCTGAACGAATCCGCCGCGCGCGCGGTGGCGCCCGAGCTCGAGCTTTGCCCCAATGCCCTCATCGCGGCGGGCCGCAAGAGCTACCGGCCGGCGCCGATCGAGCTGGAAGGGCTCGCGCAATTCAACACCCCTTACGAGGACATGACCGTGAACTCCTACCTCGTGTGGGATCCCGCCACGAAAGAGGCCGTCGCTCTCGACACCGGCGCGGACGCCGGCGGCATGCTCGAGCTCATCGCCGGAAAGGGGCTGAAGGTCGTCGCCATCCTGCTCACGCACACGCATGGCGATCACATTTTCGATCTCGACCGGTTGCGCGAAAGGACCGGCGCGCCGGCGTTCGTTGGCGACCGCGAGCCGATCGAAGGAGCTGAGTCGTTCCGGGCCGGGCGCGAGTTCGTCTGCGGCAATCTCGTCATCGATTCGCGCCTGACCTGGGGCCACTCGCCGGGCGGCATCACCTACATCGTGCGCGGGCTGGCGCGGCCGGTCGCCGTCGTCGGCGACGCGGTGTTCGCGGGCTCCATGGGCGGCGGCGGCGTCTCGTTCGAGGACGCGCTGTTCACGAACAAGCGCCAGATTTTCACCCTGCCCAATGAGACCGTCATCTGCCCCGGGCACGGCCCGCTGACCACGGTCGGCGAGGAGCTGAAACACAACCCCTTTTACGCGAGGTAGCCGTGACGATGAGCAACTTCGAAGTTGCGCCGGCCGGCCCGAT
>DASYIS010000269.1:0-13240 GCA_035997375.1 Chthoniobacteraceae bacterium | reverse complement strand
CGCCGCCGTGGTGGAGCTCAGCGCGCCGCCCGCGCTGCGGCGCATCTCGGGCAGGACCCGCACCTCGATTCCGGACCCGCCTGTCCCCTCGCCGCAGATGATCGTCACCTCATGCCCATTCCGGGCAAAGAGCCGGGCGTGGTCCATCAATACGCGCTCCACCCCGCCCGCGACCGGCGGGCAGGTGTAGTGGAGCAGGGCGATGCGCATGAACCCCGAGGATGATCCGATTTCCCGAGGCTGCCCAATTCATTCACGCGGAAACGGCTCCGATTGCGCGCGTGGCGCCCTCTTTGTTCATCAAGATTGCAAACGTCGCTCTGGGCAGCGCCCTGGGAATTGACGATCAAGCGGATCAGCCCGAGGATGGCGACACCGCAGCCAACGCGGAGTGCGGGCAGCGGTGCAACCACGGTCGTGACGGCTAGCGCTTTTCCACGTACAGCGTCTCGCCGCCCGGGGTGATCCGCTGCTCGAGGAACCCGAGCGCCGACCATTTCTTGACCATGTCGTTGTCGCCGGGGGAAGGCTGCGGAAGACCGTCGCCGACACCCCGGGCCCACAGAACGCGAGCCGTGAGTTTGGCGGCCAGGGTGCCATTCTGTGCCTGTTGGGGAAACTGTTGCAGCCCGTGGTTGTAGGCGTCCTCGGTCAGCACGTCGTCCGGTCGCTGCGCCGGCCACCAGTGCACCTCGCACTCGTAGAAATCGGCCTGCCACGGCACCGCCATGCGCTTCGTCATGTCGCCCGGCTGGAATTTCCCAGCTTTGAACCGGAACGGCTCCTCATAGAGCTGCGTGTCTCGGGCAATATAGGTCATCTCGATGCCGGGGAAGAACGGACCGCCGACGCAGTTCTCCAGGGCGGCGCGGTCAAGCGCGGCTGGCTGATCCGCCACGGCGATCGCCGCGAAGGCCGGCGGTGGTGACACGGTGCCTGTCCAGTCGTTCTGGAAGTTGCCTGCGACCCACTGCTCGAGCATCGCATACTGGCTCGCGAGCACGTAGAGCCAGGTGCTCGGATCGCCCGTGCTGGTGTCGCCCTCGTCTCCCGAGAGAATCGGCATGAAGCCGGAGTTGGCTTCGGCGGGACTGTGGGTGCGCGGGTTGCGCACGCGAGTGAGGATGCCCTGGCGGAAGGACTGGTTGCCGGGCGTGTTGTCCGCCAATCGCGCGGCGATCGCGGGATCGCGGAAGTTTCCGCCCCGATTCGGCCCGTGCCCCTGCAACGCCCTTCGGTTGAGCCATTGATAGTCGGCGACGCGCGCGAAGAACGGGTAGATATCGTTGCGAAACGAAAGGGTGGCCGGGACGGGCCCCTGCCCAACCTCGTCCATCAACTCGTACAGCGTCACGATGTTCTGGTGGTACGGCGCGAATTTGGGCGGCGCCACCAGGACCCAGGACGTTCCTTTCACCGGGATCTCCTGCCCCGCGACGCGGACCTTCGCGGTCACCGGGCCATCCGAGGTGTCGTCATGCCAAAAATCGTTGTTGGCGTATTCGGTGATGGGTCCGCCGGCGGCGGTGCGGCTCGACAACCCGGCGCCGCCCAGCACGAGCAGCCGCCCCTCTTCGTCGGTGCGCAGTTCGCCCAGCGGCACCGGGATGTCGAAGAATTTCCCTTCGCTGAACCGGTGCGCGGCTCCCTGTTGGCTGCGGCCGCTGATCGACTTTGCCGGCGGCGTGATGGCGAGTCGGCCCCGGTCCTGCGTGATCCCAGAATTGCGACGCTGCGCCGGGGTCCCGTGCTGATCGGTCTGCAAGCCGGCGGCGACGCCGTTGAAGTTGAACCAAGCCGCCTTCGTATTCGCCAGTTGCACCGTCCACTCGATCTGCGCGCCCGGGCTGGAGGCGGTGATCTCGTGGAGGACCCGGTTGCTTGAGTCGAACGCATAGATGCGGAACCGCGCGGCCTGCCGCTTCACATGGCCGGTGGCGTCCCGAAACCCGCCCTCCGGCTCTGGCGCTCGGCCGGGCGCTTCCGGTCCGATGAAGAATCCATCCGCGCTGTTGCCAACGCGCGCGATCCCGATGCCGGGATAAATTTTGCAATATGCAACTTCAGACGGTACGACGGGAGACGTATCTGGCATAAGAGAACGGGTTTGAGAATCTCCGGGAGGTGGGGTTTGGTTAGCCAATCTGTCCACCGACGATGCGCACCGCGATTTTCGCCATGTCCTTGGCATTCGCATTGCGCAACGAGCGATCGAGCGGCGCTTGCTGCATATGGCTCGCCATGACGCCCGTGAGTTGCGTCAATTTTTGCGCCAGCGCGCGGTGCGCGCTCTCGGGGTCGAAGGGCGTTTGGCCGCCGCATTGGCAACCCGGTTTGACCAGGCGTGGTTGAAGGGAGCGCGGGCCGCGGAGATGCGGAGAGTGCATGGCTTTTGGTGGGAATTAGATGGAGCCCGGCTATCCAACCGGGCGATGGGAGCATGTTGTTTATCGTGCCGCCCTCGAACCGGCTATCGGGGGCCTTCCCTGAATCGGCGACCCGGTGGAACCGAAACTCCCCCGTGAATAAGATTGCCCGCCCGGTCCCGCCAAGGGTAAGTAAGCGCCGACTTCGCTCATGAGATTCTTTGCCCGACTCGCTCTGCCCTGCGCGCTCGCGCTTTTCGCCGGAGGATGGATGAGTGAGGCCGCCGCGCAAAAGACGACGCCTCCTCCCGCGGCGCCCCCGACGGACGCCTCCTCCGCGCTGCCCAAAATGCGGCCGGCGAGCGAGCTGTTCAAGAAGTCGAAAGGGCCCGTCATCAACAAGGAGAACGAGGCGCTCGTCACGCCGGAGAGCGCCCATGTCATCGTCTCGCTTTCCAAGCAGCGTGTCTTTCTGATGGCCGGCGAGACGGTCTACATCGACTCGCCGATCTCCTCGGGGAAAGCCGGCCACGAAACGCCGAAGGGAAGCTTCACCGTGCTGGAAAAAGACCCGAATCATAAGTCCAACATCTACGGCTCCTTCGTCGACGGCTCCGGGCGCACGGTGCGCGCCGGCGTCTCCAGCAAGGTCGATTCCGCGCCCAGCGGCAGCCACTACGTCGGCGCGCCGATGAAGTGGTTCATGCGGCTCACGGACAAGGGCGTCGGCATGCACGTCGGCATCCTGCCCGGCTACGCGGCCTCCCACGGCTGCGTGCGGCTGCCGGAGGCCATCGCCCCGCTCATCTACCAGAAGGTGAAGATCGGGACGCCGGTGGTCGTCGAGCAATAGTCTCCCGGTCCCTCTATGCTGCGTTCCCTCCTCCTTTGCCTCCTGACGTGCGCGCTCTCCAGTTGCGCGTTCCTTTATTCCCAGGAACCCAACAAGCGTTACCACCGCGTGCGCGTCACGAACATTGAGGGCAAGCTCATCGCCGAGTGGGTCGCCGAGGGGTTCGTCGCGCGGACCGAGACCGGGTACAAATTCAAGGCGGTGCAGCGGACGACCGGCCAGCCGTTCCCACAGGAGATCCACTATCCCTATGGGCGGCAGATCGAGGTCGGCGGGCAGAATATCTTCGTCTCGCGCACCGGCAAACCGCGCTGGCTGTACGAGTTGCAGGGCCGCTGAGTCAGAGGGGGCGGTGTCACAAGCGTAAATCTGCGAAATAGCGCGCGGGGAAACACGCAACGGCCCCGAGACACACGATGATGGGTTGTATGAGTACTTCGAGGTTGGTCCCGGCAATCCGTCCGGGGATGCAAGTGAAGACGCGGTCCATTTTTCCGTACCCGCTGCCGAAAGGTCTGTCGGCCGGCGAAGAGGTGACCGTGGTCTTTGTCGATCACGACACGGCGGTCGTGAGCGATGAGCTCGACCTCGAATGGAATGTCCCCGTGGTGGCGCTCGATCCCGGGCAGTATTTGTGGGCGGACGGGGGATGGGTGCGGGAGACGGCGGACTCGGTGTAGGCCGCAAAGAGCGAAGCTCCAAGCAACAAAGGCCAAGGGCCAAATAAGCTCCAAAGGCCCAAACTGCCAGGCGCTTGATAGCTCCAAAGCGTCAGAGGCCAAACAGCGCGGTTGAAACAGGGTTTGGTGCTTCGTGATTGGTGCTTGGTCCTTATTTGGCCCTTGGGCTTTGATCATTGGCCCTTCGACTTTAGCTCGCCCCCCAGCGTCCCCTTCGTCACCCCCAACTGCGACTGCGCCCGGAGATCGCGCCAGGTGTTTTCACCGCTGCGCGTGCCGGCGAGGAGCGCCTGGTAGGCCGACACCACCTCGCGGGTCTGCGCTCCGTCCTCTTCGAGAAGCTCCACGCGGAAATGCCGCAAGCCCGCCTGCTGCAAGGCGTCGAAGAACCGCGCCCCGGTCTGGGGCACGGCGTTGAACAGGGTGTTGCGGCAGCCGACGTCGGCGCGCAACGGATGCTCCATGCCGACGCGGTCGCGCAGGCTGACCCGGTGCTTTTCGCAAGGGCGGCCGCAATCGAGAAACGTCGTCCCCTTCGACATGAAGGCCGCGAACACGCAGTGCTCCATATGAAACATCGGCATGTGCTGGTGCAACGTCAGCTCGAACCACCCCGGCGGCGCCTCGGCGAGCAGCGCGAGGATTTGCTCGAAGTTCAGGTCGTATGAGATCGTCGTCCGCGCGATCCCCTGGCCGATGAAGTAGCCGGCGGTCAGCGGGTTCGCGACGTTGAGGGAAAAGTCGCCGATCATCGGAATCCCACGCCCCCGGAAGTACTCGATCGCGCCGAGGTTGCGGATGAGCACGCCGTCGGCGCCGCATTGCTCGATGAGCTTGAAGAACCCCTGCTCGCCGGCTTTCTGGATGCGCGGCGTGGCCAGGAAAACTTGCGCCCCCGGCGCGCTGCGAACGAGCGCAACGGCATCGCGATAACCGCGGAGGTCCTCGAAATCGACATACAGCGTCGCCGCGCCGGCCGCGAGCGCGGCGGAGATTTGCTCCATGGTGCGGCAAAGAACGGTGAGGAGGAGCGCGCCACCAGTGGTCCGCACAGTCCCCTGTGCGGCTGGCTCTTTTCCAAAGCCGCTCAGAGGACTGAGCGGACCACGACCGAGCTCGCGCCATGTCCCCGCGCGCTCCGGTCGCACATACTCGCGCGCCTTCTCGAGCGCGAAAACCAGCTCCCGGCGCAGGCGGTTCAGCTCGCCGATCGGCAGGATGACCTCGCCCTCGATCTCGTTTTCCACCGCGCCGAGCGCAAACAGGCTCTCGCCCATTTTGCCGAGCTGCGCGCGCAGCTTTTCGGTGGTGAGCGGAGCCGTGCGCGCGGCCTGCAACGGCATGGTGGAGACCACGCGCCGGCCGCCGGATTCCACCACGAGCGGCTCGCCTGCGCGGCCGCTCAGCCGGATGGAAATCGCCTCGCGCCGG
Source organism: Chthoniobacteraceae bacterium (assembly GCA_035997375.1). GTDB lineage: Bacteria > Verrucomicrobiota > Verrucomicrobiia > Chthoniobacterales > Chthoniobacteraceae > DASYIS01. Next base: position 7,910 of record DASYIS010000269.1, on the reverse strand, counting down.
CGCGGCTCCAGGCGACCGGTGAAGGACTGCCGCAATGTCCGCTCGAGTGCGGGATCGTCCGTCTTCCACACGCGCACGCCGGGCTTCAGCCGCGCGAAATCGATCAACCCGTGCTGGAAAAACAACCGGTCGCCGCGGCGCTCGAAGATGCGTCCGCCCTGCTCCGCGTTCGTGTCTTCACCGGTGTCGAAGACGAGACCGTCGCCCTGCGCGAGCGGGATCTGCGACTTGAGCTCCACGTAGTCGTGCCCCACGGCGGCGAGGAAGCCGGCGAAAGGCCCGCGTTTCTTGCCGTACCGCGCGGGGACGAGCTGTTGGTGATCGACCCCGTGCATCCACCCGGAAAAGAGGCCGCGCGAAAACGTCATCTCGAGCTGGTAGCGATCCGCCGCGGTTACCTCGTGCGCCCGCTCCGCCAGCGCGGCGTCGAGCGCCTTGCGGTAGACCTGGCAGACGGCGGCCACGTATTCGGGCGTCTTCAGCCGGCCTTCGATCTTGAACGAAACGACCCCGCGCTCCAGCAGTTGCGGCAGTTCGCCGACCGCCGCGAGGTCTTGCGGCGAGAGGAGATAGCGCCGGTCGCCGAGATCGCACACCGCGCCATCGACCACGAGCTCATACGGCATGCGGCAGGCCTGCGCGCATTCGCCGCGATTCGCGCTGCGCCGGCCGAGCGACTCGCTCGTGAGGCACTGGCCCGAGTAGGCGACGCACAGCGCGCCATGCACGAAGACCTCCAGCGGCACGCCGTCCGCCGGGAACTTTTCCAGCTCGCGCAGCGACAGCTCCCGCGCCAGCACCACCCGCTCCACCCCGAGCGCGCGCGCAAACGCCGCGCCTTCCGGCGAGGTCACGGTCATCTGCGTCGAGGCGTGGATCGGCAGCTCGGGCACGATGGCGCGCGCCAGCCGCACGAGCCCCACATCCTGCACGATCAGCGCATCGACGCCCGCGCGATTGCACCGGCGCAGCTCCTCCGCCGCGTCGTCGAGCTCGCCGGTGAAGATGAGTGTGTTCAGCACGACGTACGCCTTCACGCCGTAGCGATGGCAAAACGCGACGACCTCCGGCAACTCCTCCACCGCGAAGTTATCCGCGCGCAGCCGCGCATTGAAACGCGGCAGGCCGAAGTAGATCGCATCGGCCCCATTCGCGACCGCCGCGCGCGCGCATTCCCAGTTGCCCGCGGGGGCGAGAAGCTCGGGATGAATGGAAGCGTGCGACATGTCGGAAGCAGACTTTCGCAGAAAAGCGGAGAAAAGACAGGACGGTGGTGCGGCTTCGCGAAGCCGGGCGCGCGCGGCGGGCCGGCGTCCCGCCTCCCATCGTTCCCATTCTTCCTCTTCCTCCCATCGCCGGAGATGGGAGCAATGCCTAAATCCCCAACTCCTCCTTCACCGCCCGAAACTGCTCGACCGCAAACTCCAGATCCTCGCGGGAGTGTGCGGCGCTGATCTGCGTGCGGATGCGCGCCTTGCCATGCGGCACGACGGGATACGAGAAGCCGATGACGTACACGCCGCGCGCGAGCATTGCCTCCGCGAAGCGCCCGGCCAGCGCGGCCTCGCCGAGCATGATCGGGACAATCGGGTGCGTCCCGGGGACGATGTTGAAGCCGAGCGCGCCCATCGCCGTGCGGAAGTAGCGCGTGTTCTCTTCCAGCTGGTCGCGGAGCGCGGTGGAGGCGCCGAGCAACTCCAGCACTTTGATCGAAGCGCCGGCGATGCTCGGGGCGAGGGTGTTGGAAAAGAGATACGGGCGCGAGCGCTGGCGCAGCAGCTCGACGATCTCGCGCCGGCCGCTCGTGTAGCCGCCGCTCGCACCGCCGAGCGCCTTGCCGAGCGTGCCGGTGAGGATGTCGACGCGCCCCATCACGTTGCAATGCTCCGGCGTGCCGCGTCCCGTGCGGCCCATGAAGCCGACGGCATGCGAGTCGTCGACCATCACCAGTGCATCGTATTTCTCCGCGAGGTCGCAAAGGGCGCCGAGGTTGGCGATCGTCCCGTCCATGGAGAAGACGCCGTCGGTCGCGATCATACGGAAACGCGCGCCGGCGGCGGCCTGGAGCTGCGCCTCCAGGTCGGCCATGTCGTTGTTCTTGTAACGATGCCGCTGCGCCTTGCAGAGGCGGACGCCGTCGATGATCGAGGCGTGGTTGAGCTCGTCGGAAATGATCGCGTCCTCCGCGCCGAGCAGTGTCTCGAAGAGCCCGCCGTTCGCATCGAAACACGAGCCGTAGAGGATCGTGTCCTCCGTCCCGAGAAACTCACTCAGCCGCGCCTCGAGGTCCTTGTGCAGTGCCTGCGTGCCGCAGATGAACCGCACCGACGCGAGCCCGTAGCCCCACTGCCCCATCGCCGCCTGTGCCGCGCCGACAATCTCGGGATGCTCTGCCAGCCCGAGATAATTGTTGGCGCACATGTTGAGCACCACCCGGCCATCGGCCACGCGGATCCGCGCATCCTGCGGCGAAGTGATGACGCGCTCGGCTTTGTAGAGCCCGGCGGCACGGATTTCGGCGAGCTGGTTTTGAAGGTGGGATTGGAAGGAGCCGAACATAATTTATGCGGGGTTGAGAGCCGTGAGCAGATCCGGCTCATCGAGCTTCCACCAATACTCGTCGGCATCGTACGCCGGGTTCGATTCGTGGAGGATAGAAGCGAGCCCCCACAACTCTCGCAACATGACTATTTGCTGAGCAATGCCTTGAGCTCGTCGACGATCCGAGGACGCGGCGGATTTCGACGGGCGTATTCCTTCCGTTCGCGAGCGAGTTCCTTGAGGATTTGGTGGGCTTCCGCCAGGCTGCGCTCGATCTGCTCGCAATAGCGCTCGTCCTCGGCGGAGATGGAAGTGGCGGCGGTCTTGGCCATGGCTGAAGGTGGCATAATCGCGCGTAGATTCCAAGCAGCAGTTGCAACGCCCGGGCTGCGGCGCGGAAGAGTTGGTGCGCGAGTGACGGTCTTTTCATAATCCCGCGGCCGCCCGCAGGCCGCGCCAGACTGCAGTGCGTCCTCTCGAAAAAATCCGGCTTTCGCTTTCCGCGTTTTTGCGGATAGTGCGCCGCTTGCCATGAAGCTCCTCGCACACTCCTCGAAAGATGCGATCCCGGTCGTCGCCGGGATCCTGCACGCCGCCGCCCTGGTAGCGTGGTTCGTTTATTTTCCCGTGCTCCCGTGGTGGGCGAATCTCCCGATCGCGCTCCTCTATTCGATCTCGATCTCCTGGAACATCAACGGGGTCGCGCACAATTTCATCCACAACCCGTTCTTCCACTCGAAGACGCTGAACAACCTGTTCAGCTGGATGCTCTCGGTGACGATGGGTTTTTCGCAGCAGTTCTACGACCTCATCCATCACCGGCATCACCAGGGGAACAGCGATCGCCGGGACGCCAACGGCCAGACGGTGGACCCCCTCTCGATCTACAAATACAGCCACGACGACGAGGCGGAGAGCGCGTGGCGGTACACGTTCCTCGGCTTCTTCCGCGACGACCCGAAGGAGACGTTCCGCGCGATCAAGGCGCGCGACCCGCTGAGCGCGCGGCTCGGCGTCGTCGAGATCGCGAGCTGGACGGTGCTCGTCATCGCCGGCTTCTTCGTGAACTGGAAGTTCATGTGCTGGTACCTGCCGTTCTACTACTTCGGCCACTCGCTCTCGTTCCTGAACGGCTACTTTCTGCACTATGGCGGCAACCCCGACGTGCCGATTGCGTGGGGCGTGAGCAGCTACCACAAGCTGTACAACTTCTTCTGGTTCAACAACGGCTACCACGCCGAGCATCACTATCGCCCGCGGCATCACTGGACGCAGATGCACGCGCTGCACGAGCAACTTCGCGAGCAGCAGCGCGCCGCCGGCGTGCGGGTCATCCAGCCGCCGCATGCGTTGGGCTTCATGGACCCATCGCTGCCGAAACGCGGCGCGGGGCGGGAGGAAGAGGCCGCGGAAGTGGCGGGGTAGAGAGCCTTCGCGAGCGCGGCGCCGCCGGCGCCCGTCAACCGTTGGCCAGCCGCACCGCTTCGCTCACGATCTCGTCGGTCGTCTTCCCCTCCGCTTCGCCCTCGAAGTTCAGGATGATCCGGTGGCGCAAGGCGGGCAGCGCCGCCTGGTCGATGTCGGCCTTGGCGACGTGGTAGCGGCCGTCGAGCAGTGCGTAGATTTTCGCGGCGAGGATGAGCGCCTGCGCACCGCGCGGACTGGCGCCGTAGCGGACGTAGCGCTTCGCGAGCGGTGCGGCTTCCTTGTTCTCGGGATGCGTCGCCATCACGAGCTGGATGGCGTGGGACTGGACATCGCGCGCCAGCGGCACCTGGCGGACGACGTCGCGCAGCTTCATCGCCGTGCCGGGGTCGGCGAGGACTTTGGCGACGACCGGGTGCTCGCCGGCGGTGGTGCGGTCGAGGATCGTGTGGAGCTCATCCGCGGAGGGATAGCGGACGAGGAGCTTGAAGAAGAAGCGGTCGAGCTGCGCCTCGGGCAGCGGATACGTCCCCTCCATCTCCAGCGGGTTTTGCGTGGCGAGGACGAGGAACGGCTCGTCGAGCCGATGCTGCGTGCCACCGACGGTGACGTGCTGTTCCTGCATCGCCTCCAGCAGCGCACTCTGCGTTTTCGGCGTGGCGCGGTTGATCTCATCGGCCAGCAGGATGTTCGCGAAGATCGGCCCGGCTTGGAACTCGAACGCCTTGCGCCCGTGCTCGTCCTCCATGATGACGTTCGTGCCGATGATGTCCGCCGGCATGAGGTCCGGCGTGAATTGCACCCGCGCGAACTTGAGGTTCACCGCGTCGGCCAGCGTACGGACGAGCATCGTCTTCCCCAAGCCCGGCACGCCTTCCAGCAGCACGTGGCCGCCGGCGAAGAACGCCACGAGCACGCCCTCGAGGATTTCGCGCTGCCCGACCATCATGCGGGACATCTCCTCGGCGATGCGGCGAAAGGTCGTGCGGAATTGCTCGATCTCGGGCGGGGCGGGGATGGGGGCGTCCATGTGACAGTGGGCAGTAATCAGAAGCCAGTAATCAGTAAACAGCAATCCCGTTCGCCCTCGTCCGCCGACCTCACCGCGCGACACCGTCCTCCGATTACTGCCCACTGATTACTGCCCACTTGATTACTGATGACTCCTCGCACCCCTGTCCTTTTGAGGTTGTGGCCCGCAGCGCAACGCGGTTAGGGAGGGGCGCATGGAAACACCTCCGTCACCCGAGCCCGTCCGCCGCAAGCAAGCGCTGCAGATGCGCGTGTTCTGGTTTCTCGCCGGCTCCGGGGTGAATTACCTGCTCATTTCCACGCCCTTCAAATACCTGAGGGCGAACACCGATCTTTCCACCGGGGCCGTCTCCGCCATCGCGCTGGCCACCAGCACGCTCGTCTTTTTCTTCTGGAACTACTTCGTCAACTTCCGCACCGACTCCCGCAAACGCGACGCCGGCCTGCGCTACATCGTCGCCGTGGCCATCATGTATTCGCTTTCGACTTTGCTGCTCTCTTTTCTCAAACACCACGACTTCCACCACCAGTTCAGCCTGGGTCACTTCCCGCTCGATCTCGACATCATCGCCACCCAGTTCTTTTTGGCGGGCGTCAAATTTCCGCTCTACAACTACTGGGCCTTTCCGGTGAAGACGACGAAGGCGCTGGGGGACGGGACGAGTAATCAGTAAGCAGTGGGCAGTAATCAGTCCTGCATTTCGCGAGCGACGCGCTGATCCAGAAAACTGATTACTGCTCCGACTGATTACTGATTACTTCAGACTTCCCGGATCGTCACATCCGTCGTCAGCGGCGAAAGCTCGATCGGCGCGTCCGCAGCGGCGCCGGTGGTCAGCGCGGCGGTGAAGCCGAGCGCTTTCACGCTGCCAATCTGCTGGGCGGTGAAGCCGAAGTGATCGCCGGCGGCCGTGGTCCCGAAGATGGCCCCCTTGATCAGCACGCTCGCGATGCGCGAGACGATCGCGTCGCCGGCATTGTTGATCACCGCATCGTCGGCGTTGCCGAACCCGTTGGCGCCGTTGTCGCGAACGCCGGCGCTGATCGAGCTCGCGATCCAGTCGCCGCCGACGGTCACCTTGCCGATCTGCGCGTTGCCGTTGAGGCCGGTGGCGCCGTTGTCGAGATTGAAGCCGGCGAGCACCTTCGCGAACTCCATGCGCCCGGTCACGTTCAGGCTGCCGATCGCCGAGTCGGTCGTCGCGCCCGGCGCCACGACGGCCTGGCCGCGGGCGGCGATGGTCGCGAAGGTGGTCCCGTTGGTGGTCGAGCTGCCAATCATACTTCCCTTGATCGTGACGGAGCCGATGTCGTTTTGCGCGCGAATCGAGGCGTTCTTCGTGAGGTCGCCCTGGCCGCTGTCGTCGATCCCGGCGATCATGGAGCCGCCGATCATCACGGTGCCGATGCGACCGCCGGTGCTCTCGACATGGCCGGAGCGATCGAGCCCGGAGTTGCCGGAGATGCTGCCGCCGCGCAGATCGCGGCCGATCTTGAGCAGGCCGATGTCGCCGCCGATCGAGACCTCGCCCGTCTGCGGCGCACTGCCGCCGAAGATGGAGCCGCCGATCGTGAGACTGTCCACCTTGCCATTGAAATGAATGCGGCCGGCCTGGCTGGTGAAGCCGCCGGCCAGGTCGAATCCGACCTTCACGCTGCCGATTTTGCCGAGTCCCTCGATCCCGCCGGAGCTGGTCCCCGCACTGCCAAAGACCGAGCCGCCGATCGAGATGGTCGTGCCATTGCCGCCGATATAAATGCGGCCAGAGGTGGGGCCGGCGCCGCCGATCAAGTCATGGCCGACGGTAATCGGGCCCGCATCGGCGATGCTGAGCAGCCCGCCGCTATCGGTCCCCTGGCCCCCCAGAAAGAAGCCGCCCACCTTGACGCTCTTGAAGGTCTGGCCGCGCAGCCGGCCGGAGAAATCGCCGAAGCCGCCGATGACATTCCCCGCGATCGTCACCGGTCCCACGCCGCCATCGCCCCGGATCTCGCCGCTGCCCGTGTCGCCGCCAATGACGGAGCCGCCCACGGTGATGCCATCCAGCTTGCCGGTCGCAAAGATGCTGCCGGAACCGCCGTCGATCCCCGCCAGATCGCGGCCGATCTTGACCATCCCCATCTCGCCCGCGCTGGTAATGCGGGCACTGTCGCCCCCGAGACCGAAGAGTGACCCGCCGATGGTCAGCGAAGTCAGCTTGCCTCCGCTCCCAATGCTGGCGGAACTGCTCCCTTCGCCGCCGGCCACGTCCCCCGTGATCTTCACCGCGCCGATGTCGCCGGTGGTGACGATCCGCCCGCTCTCACTGCCCGCGCCGCCGATCAGGCTGCCGCCGATCGTCAGGGAAGCGATGCCGCCGCCGGTGACGGAGATTTTCGCGTCCTTCAGATCGCCCGCGATCTTGATCGCACCGACGGCCCCCACGATATCGCTGACCAGATCCCCGCTGTTGCCTTGCGTGGCCAGACCGAAGCGGCCCATCGAGCGCACCGTGAGCGACTTCACGCCCGGCGCCGGATTCCCCGCGTCGCCGGCGTCGATCACGCCGAGGTCGCCTTGCACGACGACCGCTCCCAGATCGTGCGCGCCCGCATTGATGCGCCCGACGTTTGCCACCCCGTCGCCGCCGGCGACCTTCGTCACCGAGAACGTGATGTTCGCGCCCTGAAAACCGGGATCGTCGAGATTGAGCAACTGGAGCTGCCCACCCGGCATGGTCAGATCCGACAAATCGAGCGGACCGGCGGAAGCGGTGATTTTGACTTTGTCCCCGTCGAGGTCGGTATAGGTCACGCTGACGGCGGCGGGGGCGATGCGGGCTTCGAGCAGTTCGATGTTCATGCCGCGACCATCCATGTTCGCGAGGTATTGGGCGAGCCGGAATTGGGAGCGAGTCATCGGCAATCAGCGG
>DASYIS010000268.1:0-12401 GCA_035997375.1 Chthoniobacteraceae bacterium | reverse complement strand
CCACCAACCCTTCGAGGGCCTCGACCAGGCCGGCGTCTTTTTCCCGCAGCTTCTTGCGTCCCCCGCCGGCCTTGCGCACCCGCGTCGCGCCGGCCTCGGCGGGCGGCGTCTCCAAGTCCGCCAGTCCGCGCCGCACGGTATTGACGGCGAGCCCCGTGGCCCGAGCGACGGCCCGCAGGCCGCCGCGCCCATAGACTTTGGCTTCCACACCAGCAAACTCCCGGATTTGGCGCTCGTTGATCCGCCCGGCAATCATTTCGTACCGCCGCTTGATCGCGAGGAGTTCCGGTGGAAGTTCGGGCACGCCTCACACGCAAAGAGGTAGGAGTCTGGCGGCCGGACGACGCGCACTAACACCGGCCAGGTGGCACGGGTGAACGTCTTGCCTTAATGAAAACGGCAACTGGCTCCGCGCGCCCCCCGGTCTTCCCGGACGAGTTGTTGGGAAATGGCTTGTTCCCACCGCGGCCATTCGCGCTCGCAATCGGTTTTCAGCATCGACTGCATATCTGCGAGCGCCGTCGCGGCCAAAGGATGCCCGTCGATGCCGGCCAGCACCAACAGCGTCCGGAGCTTGATCGGGTCGGGGCGCTTCGCGAGATCCTCATAGAGTGCCCTGCGGGGATCGCGGCCATGGATGCGGGGTTACGCCTTTGCCCTCATTGAACACAACGGAATCGTCGCGCTGGCGAGTCGACACTGTAAAGTGAGCGAGGAAAGTATTGCCAACGCACAAAAAGCCTACCCGCAGTTCTCGAAGGCGTGCCCGTACGCGGTCGATCACTATGGCGAGACAGTTTCGAGATTCAAGACCTGCACTACGCGTGCTCCCCGCGCGCTCGCGCAAATGACGCTTGAGGCCGGCCGGGCAAAATTCTAGGTTCGCCGGCGTCCCACTCTGATTTTCCCGATTGTCTTCCCCCTTGCCTCCCATGTTTTCCCTCTCCCAGATCACCCGCGCGCTGCTCCTCGCCCTCAGCGCGCTCCTTGTCTCTTCCGCCATGGTCTCCGCCGCCGACACGCGCTGTTTCGAGGTGCGCGTCTACACCGCGGCTCCCGGCAAGCTCGAGGCGCTGCACGCGCGCTTCCGCGATCACACGCTCGCGCTGTTCGAGAAGCACGGGATCACGAACATCGGCTACTGGACGCCGTCGCCCAATCCCGACAACAAGCTGGCGTACATTCTCGCCTACCCGAGCAAGGAGGCGCGCGAGGAATCGTGGAAGAAGTTCCAGGCCGACCCCGACTGGGTGAAGGCCAAAAACGAGTCGGAGCTCGGCGGCAAGCTGGTGGCGGCGGTCGAGCAGCGCTTCCTGCAGGCGACGGACTTTTCGCCCGAGGTCAAGCCGGCCAAGGGCGCGGCGGGGCGGGCGTTCGAAATCCAATCCTTTGAGGCGACCCCGGGCAACCTGGAAAAGCTCGTCAAGATCTCCGCGAAATACGCCCCCGACCTTTTCAAGGCGCACGGCATCGAATTCCTCGGCGCCTGGACGCCGCTTCCGGACACCAAGGGTGGCGAGAACCGGCTGACCTATCTGCTCGCCTATCCGAACGAGGGAGCGATCGAGACCGCGGCGAAAGCGCTGGCCGAGGATCCGAAGCTCGCCGCCATCGGCGAAGAGCTGGAAAAGGAAGCCGGCGGCGCGCCGATCACGGAAGGCGGAACGTTCAAGACGAGACTGGTGCCGACGGATTATTCGCCGATGAAGTAAGGGGATACCCACGCGAGGGCGGTGGCGCGAACGCCAGTTCTCCTACGAGTGTGTAGAGGCGTCTCTCCCTGAGCATCGGCGAAGGGGTGACGCCTCACTTTTCTTGAGCGCTGGTCGCGCGAGAGACGCTCAAGAAATTGGAGGCGGCACCTGTTCGCCTATGCTCACAGAGAGCCGCGCTCTACACCTCAGGGGTCGCCGCCGTCGAGACCTCCGCCTGCCCCTCCCCCCGCAGCGCCGCCTGCACCCCCTCCGCGCTCACATCCCCCTCCCAGCGCGCCATGACGATCGTCGCCACGCCGTTGCCGATGAGGTTCGTGATCGCCCGGCATTCGCTCATGAAGCGGTCGATGCCGTAGATGAGCGCGAGCGATTCGACGGGGATGCTCGGGACGGCCGTGAGCGTGGCGGCGAGGGTGACGAAGCCGCCGCCGGTGACGGCGCCGGCGCCCTTGGACGAGAGCATGGCGACGAGCAACAGCGCGACCTGGTGCTTGAGATCGAGCGGCGTGCCGGTGGCTTGCGCGAGGAAGATCGCGGCCATCGTGAGATAGATGTTGGTGCCGTCGAGGTTGAACGAATAGCCGGTGGGAATGACGAGGCCGACGGTGGATTCCGCGCAACCGAGCCGCTCCATTTTGCGGATCATCCCGGGGAGCGCGGTCTCGGAAGAGGAGGTGCCGAGGACCAGGAGCAGCTCGTCCTTGAGGTAGGCGAGCAGGCGAAAAATCGAGAAGCCGGCGGCGCGCGCGATGGCGCCGAGCACGAGCACGACAAAGATCGCCGAAGTCAGGTAGAACGTACCCATCAGCTTGCCGAGGCTGCCGAGCGAGCCGAGCCCATAGGTGCCGACGGTGAAGGCCATCGCCCCGAGCGCCCCCAGCGGCGCGAGCGTGACGACGATCCGCATGATGCCGAAGAAGACCTGCGAAGCCGACTCGATGAAACGGAGCACCGCCTCACCGCGTTCGCCCATCGCGGAAATGGCGAAAGCGGTCAGGAGCGCGAGGAGGAGAATCTGGAGAATGTCGCCCTGCGCGAACGCCCCGAAGAAAGTGGTCGGGATGATGTTGAGCAGAAACCCGGTCGTCGTGAGCGCGTGGGCTTTCTGGTCCGCCTCATGGATGACTTTCATCGCCTGGCCTTGCGGGTCGGCCGGCACGAGGTTCGCGCCGACGCCGGGCTGGAGGAGATTGACGACGACGAGCCCGATGATGAGCGCGACGGTCGAGACGAGCTCGAAATAGAGCAGCGTCTTCACGCCGAGCCGGCCGAGCTTTTTCATGTCGCGCATCGAGGCGATGCCGTGCACGACGGTGCAAAAGATGATCGGCGCGATGATCATCTTGACCAGCGCGATGAAGCCCTTGCCGAGCGGCTCGAGGTCGACGGCGGAAAACGAAAAATCGCCCAGCCGGAATGGTCGGTCCTTGGGGAAGAAGTACCCGAGGAGGACGCCCAGCGCGACGGCGATGAGCACCTGCACGTAGAGGTGGCGATACCACGCGCGGGGCCGGAGCAGAGGAAGAGGAGGGGGAGGCAAGGTGGCGGGGGGACGAGGTGGACTGCGCGAGCGCGAAACGTGATTACCGGATCGCCTGCTCGAACGCACTCCTCTTCATGCGGATGGCCGGGGTCTTCGCGGATCATCGCGACGAATGCGCGCGGCTTCGCCGTTTGAAGGTCGGCGCCGGGACGGACGCCGCTCCTTGGGCTCGCGAAGGCGCGCCTCAATTGCGCGCCAGGGCCGTGGCTGCAACCGGAGCCGCGCGCACGCGCTCGCTACCGCCGCGCGCTCGTCTGCACGGAGTACGAGTTCTGAATCACGTCGCGCACGCGCGCGCCGGGCAGTTTCTTCGACGTGATATAGTCGAGGTTTTGATCCTTGCCGATGATCGCGACGTACATGTCATCGTGATCGGCGCCATAGGCGGCGGCGACGGCGGCGCCGTTGCTCGCGATGATGAAAGGCACGTTCGACTTCACCGCGCCGTCGGCTTCCTGCTTCTTGAACGCGGCGACGAAGACCGTCTGCCGGCTGGCGAAATCGGAGTAGTATTCCTCGAGGTTGCGCAGTTGTTTCTTGAACGCGCCGGTTCGTGGCGAATCGGCGATGACCAGCACCACGGCCTGGCCGCGCAAGCCGCGCAGCGTATGGACCTGCGCGCCGCGGAACGAAAAGTCGGGCGCTACTCTGGCCATCGCCGGCACGCGCGGGAGCGGCGTGTTGTCGACGCGCGGCGTGTCGTCGCGCTGGTGCGCGCAGCCGGTGAAAAAGAGCAGCGCCAGGGCGGCGCCGGTGAAAAACGAACAAGGTGTGCGGGCCATAAAAATCAGACTTTCATGATGTCGGCTTCCTTCGCCTCCAGGCCTTCCTCGATGCGCCGGGTGAACTGGTCGGTGAGCTTCTGAATCTCGCCCTCGTACCGCTTCAGGTCGTCCTCGCTCACGTCGCCGGCCTTCTCCAGCTTCTTCATCCCTTCCATGCCGTCGCGGCGGGCCGAGCGGATGCGCACGCGGACTTCCTCCGCCATTTGCTTGATCCCTTTCACCAGATCCTTGCGCCGCTCTTCGGTGAGCGGCGGGATCGGCAGGCGGATGATCTTGCCGTCGGTGATCGGGTTGATGCCGAGCTTCGATTCCTTGATCGCCTTTTCGATGTCCTTGGTCGTCGAGGCATCGAAGGGCTGCACGACGAGCATCCGCGGCTCCGGCGTCGAGATGACGGCGAGCTGCTTCAGCTTCATCGGCGTGCCGTACGCCTCGACGTCGATGTTCTCGACCAACGCCGGCGAGGCTTTGCCCGTGCGCACGGCCGAGAACTCGTGCTGCATGTATTCGTAGGCTTTTTCCATTGCGCCTTCGGTTTCGAGAAGAATGTCGTCGGGGTCCATAGGGTGGGGAAGTTAATCGCCGGTCACCAGGGTGCCGACCTTGTGGCCGAGCACCGCGTTCTTCACGTTGTCGGGGGTCATCATGTCGAAGACGATGATCGGGACCTTGTTGTCCATACAAAGCGAAAACGCCGTCGAATCCATCACCGCCAGCCGGCGCGAGAGCGCCTCGGTGTACGAGATCTGGTCGAACTTCACGGCGTCGGGGTTCTTGAACGGATCGTCGGTGTAAATGCCGTCGACCTTCGTCGCTTTCAAGATCACGCCGGCGCCGATCTCGCTCGCGCGGAGGGCCGCGGTGGTGTCGGTGGAAAAGAAGGGGTTGCCCGTGCCGGCGACGAAAATGACGACGCGCCCGAGCTCCATGTGCCGCATCGCGCGCCGGCGGATGAAGGGCTCCGCGACGCTCTGGATCGGGATGGCGGTCTGCACGCGCACGGGGACGTTCAGGCTCTCGAGCGCGCTCTGCAGGGCGAGGCCGTTGATGACGGTCGCGAGCATCCCCATGTAATCCGCCGTCGTCCTTTCCATGCCGCGATGGCTGGCCGAGAGACCGCGCCAGATGTTGCCGCCGCCGATGACGATGGCCGTCTCGACGCCCATGTTATGCACGTCTTTGATCTGCTGCGCGATCTGCTGGACGATCGCCGGCGAAATGGTGTCCGCCGTGCCGGGCTGCTTCAGCGCCTCACCGCTCACCTTCAGCACGATCCGCCGGTACTTGGGAAGACCGGGGGCCGGGGCGGTGGTGGAAGGGGCGGTGGACATCGCGGTGCGAATGAACACGAAAGCGCCGCCGCATAGGAAGGAAAATTCCCCGCGCTCCGCGCGACGCCGGGCGGACGTTGACCGCGTCGGGCGGGCTCGTGGTCCGCACAGTCCTCTGTGCGGCCGGGCGGGCCAAGGCGCTCACGCGCCGGATGGACGGTGTCCGTCCAGCCGCACAGAGGACTGTGCGGACCACACTTTTGCGATCGTGTCGTGACGAACCTCTCAGACTGTGTGGAAACGAGGCGCGAAGCGCTTCTTGGCCCCGGGTAGGGTGGGCGTCCCGCCCGCCCCGGCGGGCATCTTGCCCGCCTCGAATATTTCCGAAGCGGCGATCCAAAGTGGGGGCTGCTATTCGCGTCGGGCGAAGACGCCCTCCGCGGCGGGCGGGACGCCCGCCCTACCCGGGGCCGCCTGCACCTGCGCGCGTTTCCACACAGTCTCTTTGTTTCGTCATGCCGTTGTGGAGCGAAAGTGCGTGACGAAACAGGAGTTTCGTCACGAGGGTCAGGCAATTCACCATGAACGCCCCCCTGTTCGTCCCACTCGCGCTTTCCCTGGCTTGGCTGAGCGCTCCGTTCACCTCATGTGGGGAGCCGGCCCTCACCCGGACCCGCATCGCGGCGGCCGCGGAAAGCTCGGTCCCAAACGCGACCGCCCAAGGTCACTCGCTCGCGCCGCAGGCGGTGTCGGCCGTGGACATCAGCCCGGATGGGAAAACGATCACGGTCGGGACGATGGCGTTCAGCCACGAGCCGAACGTCTGGCTCCTTTCGCCCGATGGCGCGGTGCGGGAGAAACGCAACTTCGCCCCGTGGGCGCCGATGCAGGTCTCGACCGCCGGCGGCCTCACCGCGGTCGGGATGGCGATGTCGCGCGTCACTTCGCCGGAGCCGGGCGTCTGGAGCGGCCCGACGGAGGCGCTGTTTCGCGAGCCGCCAAAGGACGAGCTCTATCAGGCGGACGCGCGCGACAGCCAGCTCGCGCGCTGGCGGTCCGGCTCGGGCGACTGGCGCACGGGCTGGTTCGCGAGCGCCTTCGGCGAGCTTTACGCGCATGGGCCGGACTGGATTTTCCAGCCGCCGAATCTCTTCGTCAAAGCCGACGGTAGCCGGACGCGCCCAAGCTCCGAGGACGGAAATCAGCTGCCCAATCATCGCGCCGCGCGCATGGCGGTGAGCGCCGACGGCCGGCAAGTGGCGTTCGGCTGGATCTGCCTCCCGGTGCCGGTGGCCGGGTTTCCCCAGGAAAAAAATCTCTTGAGTGTGTGGGACATCCGGACGAATCGCGGCCGCTGGATTGCGCCGGCCACGCCTTCGCCCGGCCTGCCGGATCTACCGAATCCCGCGGCGGAATTCCCCGAGCTGTTGCAGGCGGGATTTCGCTTGAAGGCGGACAAAATCGTGCGCGGCACGATGGCCTCCGCCGTTGCCCTCAGCCGGGACGGTTCGCACGTGGCTGCCTTCAAGCAGGATCTCTGGTGCTGGGTCCGCACGGAGGCCGCGATCGGCAACTGGGATCCGCCGATTCACGTCGTTCCGTTTGTGCCGAAAACGTTGGCGCGGTTGCGGGTGTATCGCAACGACGGCTGGCAATTGCTCAGCGAGCGGATGCCGGAAGCGGGCTCATTCGAGATCGGCTTCGGCGACGACCCGGATGAGCTTTGGTGCTGGCCTTCGTCGTGGTTGGCGCGCGGCATGGCAGGCCAACCGTGGCTGCCGGTCAACGCGGAGTTGAGCACCGCGTATCTGATCAAGGTGTCAACTCGAATGGAACTCGGCTTGAAGGGGCGCGCCGTGGAGTTCCCCGACGCCATCGCCGACGTGGCGGTGAACCCGGCGGATGGGCGGGCGCTCGTTTCTTGCTGGAATGGACGGGTCTATCTCATCGCCAAGGATGGCACCGTGGCCGCGCAGCACACCCTCGGCTCCCCGGCCCGGCTGGCATGGAGCGCCGATGGCTCCTTCGCGATCGCCGGCACGTCGGACGGCACCGTGCAACGGCTCAATCAGGACGGGAAACCGGCGTGGAAAATCGCGCTGCCGGTCGCGCCCGCGCCCGTGATCGATCCTCCGCCGGCGGAGGTCGTGCCCGGCATTCCCGTGTATCAAGCCGGTCGCATTCCCAAGAGCGAGCACGCGTACGTCGGAGACATGTGGCTTCTCAAGCTCGGCCGGGAAGGCGTGCTCGTGGATGCCGGCGGCACCTCCGGGTTCGCGACCTCGCAGGCACGCGTGAAGGCCCTCGACATCGACCATGTGACGCACGTGCTGCACACCCATTCGCACGGCGACCACTGCGGCGGCGCCTACCTGTGGCGGGCCGCCGGCGCGAAGATCGTCGCGCCGAAATCCGCGGCCCTCGCGCTGACGTGGCTCATGCCGATGCTGACGGATTACGGCATCTACCCGCCGCGCCCGGTCGATCTCCCGCTGCCGCTCGCGCAAGTCGGCGACGAGACGGACTTCGAGATCGCGGGCCAGAAATTCCACGCCCTGTTCCTGCCGGGACACAGCTTCGACTTGACCGTCTACACGACCACGCTCGCCGGAAAGCGCATTGCCTTCACCGGCGACCTCGGCTTCGAGACGAACATCGACATCGTCCACCGCTGCTGGGGCGACGCGGAAAAGGCGCGCCCCATCGTGAAAGCGCTTCGCGAAAAACTCCTGCCGTGGCAACCCGACGTCGTCTTCACCGGCCACGGCGTGCGCAAGTTCGGCACCCCCTGGCTCGAGGATCTCATCCAGCGAACGGAGACGACGTTGACGGCGCCGAAGTAGGCCGGCGCGTCTTCCCGGCCTCGTTCCCAAGTTGCCGGCCCCGGCGGCGGGCGGAAGCACACCGCCTCAAACTTCGTGAGATTTCCGGGGTATATGCTATAAGCACCTTTCCCGTTCCCCCATGCGCCTTTCCTGGATTCATTTTGCCTTGTTCGTGTTGCCGCCGGCCCTGGCCCAGGCGGCGACGGAGGGCGACGCATTTTTCGAGTCGAAGGTGCGGCCGATCCTCGTCGAGCGCTGCTACGAGTGCCACAGCCCCGACAAGAAGGTGAAGGGCGGGCTGCGGCTCGATGTGCGCGAAGGATGGGTGAAGGGCGGCGACACCGGCCCGGCGATCGCGCCCGGCAAACCGAAGGAGAGCCTGCTCATCGAGGCGGTCGAGTACGCCAATCGCGACCTGCAAATGCCGCCGAAACAGCGGCTCTCCGCGGCCGAGGCGGCGGTCTTGCGCGACTGGGTGCAGATGGGCGCGCCCGATCCGCGCGACGGCGGGCCGGCCGCCCCCGCGACGAAAAAAGTCGTCGGCCTCAGCGTCGCCGACGGGCGCAAATTCTGGTGCTATCAGCCGGTCAAAAAACCTGCCGTCCCGGCGGTGAGCGACCCCGCCTGGCCGCGCGGCGACATCGATCGCTTCATCCTCGCCAAGATCGAGGCGGCGAAATTGCAGCCCGCGCCGCCGGCGAGCGCGGCGGACCTCGCGCGGCGGCTCTATTTCAATCTCATCGGCCTGCCGCCGACGCCCGAGCAGCTCGACGCGTTCACGAAACAGGCGGCGAACGACCAGCCGCGCGCCGTGGCCGAGCTGACCGACTCGCTGCTCTCCACGCCGCAATTCGGCGAGGCGTGGGGCCGGCATTGGCTCGACGTCGCGCGCTTTGCGGAATCGAGCGGCGGCGGGCGCACGCTGCTCTTCAAGGACGCGTGGCGGTATCGCGATTACGTGATCAATGCGTTCAACGCGGACCTCCCGTTCGACCGCTTCATCCGCGAGCAGCTCGCCGGCGACCTGCTGGCCGCGGCGACCCCGCAGGAGCAGAGCCGGCAACTGACCGCGACCGCCTTTCTCGCGCTCGGCCCGACCAATTACGAGGAGCAGGAAAAACAGCAGCTCCGCTACGACGTGATCGACGAGCAGCTCGACACGCTCGGCCGCGCCTTCCTTGGCCAGACGATCGGCTGCGCGCGCTGCCACGATCACAAGTTCGACCCCATCCCGCAGCGCGACTATTACGCGCTGGCCGGCATTCTCAGCTCCACGCGCACGCTCGCCAGCTACACGGAGAACGTCACGAAATGGATCTCTGCCCCGTTGCCTGAGTCCGGCCGGCAGGAGACCATCCTAAAGCAATACGAGGCGCAAGTGGCGGCCCTGGAAGCCGGCCTCGAGAAGGCGAAAGCGACCGTCGCCACGCTGGCCAAAGAGACGACCGCGCCGGTCGCGAAACCCGGCGAGGCGATCGCCGCCACCGCGCTTCCGGGCATCGTCGTCGATGACTCCGAGGCGAAGGTCGTCGGCATGTGGAAGCACTCGAAGTACGTTCGCAGCTACATTGGCGAAGGCTACCTCACCGACGACAACACCGGCAAAGGCGAAAAGACCATCACCTTTTCGCCGGCGATCCCCAAGACCGCCCGCTACGAAGTCCGGCTCGCCTACGCCTACGCGCCGAACGCGAAGCGCGCCAAGAACATCCGCGTTTCCATCCTGCATGCCGACGGCGAGGAGACGGTCTTTGTCGATGAGAATCAGCCGCCGCCGATCGACGGCCGCTTCATCAAGCTCGGCACCTGGCGTTTTGAAAAAGACGGCGCCGGCTACGTGCTGATCAGCAACGACAAGTCCGACGGTTTCGTCACCGTCGATGCGCTGCAGTTGCTCGACGAGAAGGACGTGCAGGCCGCGCAGGACCAGGCGGCGGTCGGTGAGCCCGGCGCCCTCACCGCGGCGCGCAAGGAGCAGAAGAAACTCGAGGCCGACCTCGCGAAGTTGAAGAAGAGCGGCCCGCGCCGCGAGACGGCGATGGCGGTGCAGGACGACAAGGAAATTGCCGGCACCCGCATCCGCGTCCGCGGCATCGAGAAGCAGCGGGGAGAGGAAGTGCCGCGCGGGTTCCTGCAGGTCGCGATGACGCCTGAGACCGCGCCGCCTTCCGACCACGAGAGCGGCCGGCGCGAGCTCGCCGAGTGGATCGCCGGCGCGCAAAATCCGCTGACCGCGCGCGTCTTCGTCAACCGCGTCTGGAACTGGCTCTTCGGCCGCGGGCTCGTGCGCACGGTCGACCTTTTCAGCACCACCGGCGAGAAACCGTCGCACCCGGAGCTGCTCGATTTCCTCGCCTCGCGCTTCGTCGAGGAGGGGTGGAGCGTGAAGAAACTCGTGCGCGAAATCGTCCTCTCGCGCACCTGGCAGGAAGCTGTCGGCGCGCCCGTGGCGGCCGACCCCGAGAACTTCCTCTACACGCACTCCAACCGCCGCCGGCTCGACGCCGACCAACTCCGCGACGCCGTCCTCGCGGTCAGCGGCACGCTCGATCTCAAGACCGGCGGCCCGAACATCGCCGGCGCCGGCGACATCGACGCCAACAGCACCTCGGCGCAGAGCATCGAGTACGCCTACGTCTACACGGACACGCGCCGCAGCGTCTACACCCCGGCCTTCCGCAACAAACGCCTTGAGCTGTTCGAGGCGTTCGATTTCGGCGACGCCAACCAACCCTCCGGCCAGCGCGCCGTCAGCACCGTCGCTCCGCAGGCGCTCTTTATGTTGAACCACCCCTTCATGCTCGAGCAGGCGCGCCTCGCCGCCGCGCGCGTGGCCGACTCCACCGCGCCCGACGCCGAGAAACTCGCCGACGCCTTCCGCCGCGCCCTCGGCCGCCCGCCGACGACCGCCGAGCGCGAGAAATGCCTGAATTTCCTGAGCAAAGCCGCGAAGCCCGCCGAGGCCTGGGCGCAAGTCCAGCAGGCGCTCTTCGGCTGCCTCGATTTCCGGTACCTGAATTAGACGTTCATTTCGGCGGCTCGCGCAACGTTCGCCGGAGCGAGAGATACTGGGGAAGGCAGACGGAAAAGGTGCCGATGCCAAAGGCCAGCAGACCCCAGGGCAGGATCCAACCCTCGCCTTGCTTCCCGAGCAGATGGCTCCCGACAGAAATCAGCAGGCCGCCGGCCAGCGCGAGGCCGCTCAGGATCGCGCGGTTCCGCAGATCGACGAGGCGGCCCTGGTCGCGGACGCGCCGCTTGAGCGCTTCGGGATCGGTCACCACCACCTCCGTGCGGCATTTCGGGCAGGCGACCGGCAGACCGATATCGATGTGGCGCGCGGTGATGGGCGATTGGCAGCGCGGACAGAACAGCGCGATCGGGTTCGAGCCGACTTTCCCGATCAGCTTGCCCACCGCGTACCAGAAATCCTGGCGCTCATCGCGGACGACCCATTGCTCGGTGATCGCGCCGCTCCGCAGCGCCTGGTGGATCTGGGCGAGCTCCATCGTTTGCTCCTCGCCGCGGACCGGTTTTACTCGAAAGGGCATGCGGATTCTAGAAGCCATCCCGCGCCGTTGCGCAACGGGTTTCTGACTCCACCCGGCCAGGAGCGGAATATACCCATCGCCTTTCCGAACCGTGAATGCCACCATGGCGGCTCGCGGCCTTTTCCCCAGCCCATGAAAGCTCTTTGCTGCACGCTCTTCTCCTGCGCCATCTTGTTCCAGGCGCCGGCGGCCGAGTTCGTCGAGCGGCGGGCGCCTGCACCGCTGCCGCTCTTGGTCACGGCGGAATGCCAGATGGTCGTCGTCTCGCCGAAGCTCGCGCTGACGCTCATCCCTGAGCTGAGCGATGACGTGAAGATCGTCACCGCCTGGCCGCGGCTGCAGCAGATGGTGGGACGCGGCGAGGCGACCCTCTCCGCGCGCCTGTTCGGGAAGGGGACGACGGACAAGGCCTTCACCGTCCAGACGATCGAGGAGGTCCGGTACGCCACTCTCTTCGATCCACCGCAGTTGCCGGAATCGTTTTTCGAGACGCCGGCTCCGACAGTACGAGCGCCGGAGTCCCTCGACGTCCTGAAGCACTGGCCGGCCGTAGCCGCGATGCCGTTGAGCGGCCAGATGACAGGACATTGGCGTCGGGTAAGTGACAGCACATTAGCGTCAGTCGGGAAGGAAAAACATGGTAGATCGGGGAATGAAAAAGGGTGGAAGAACGGCGCGTGGAGTGGGTGAAGGCTGTGCGCCAAGGCGCGT
>DASYIS010000267.1:0-5504 GCA_035997375.1 Chthoniobacteraceae bacterium | reverse complement strand
CAGCGGGCAGGATGCCCGCTGGCCCCACGGGCGGGACGCCCGTGCCACGGTGCCGCTCTGCCGCGGTTTTGCATCGTTACGGCTGAGCGGCGGCGGGGCCGGCCCCCGCTTGCGCAGGGGCGGCGTAAGTGGCGAAGCCGCAAGACCTTTCATTCGATTTCCGCCGGCATCCGTGCCATCGTTCCGGCTTCATGTCCCGGAGCCGCCCCCCAGCTTCCCTGTCCACGATCGCGCGACGCGCTCGCGTGCTCGTGGCTTCCACGCTCGTCACCCTCTCGGCCGCCGCCCCGGTGCGCGCGGCGGCGCCGGCCGCGACCGCCGCGGAGCTCGCGAAGTTCCGCCCGTTCTTCGAGCAGCATTGCGTAAAGTGCCACAGCGGCGAGAAGCCGAAAGGCGATTGGCGGATCGATGAGCTCACGCCGGATTTCGCGGAAAAGGAGAGCCGCGAGCGCTGGGAGGGGGTGCTGGAGAAGCTCGAGGACGGGACGATGCCGCCGAAGGCGAAGCCGCGTCCGCCCGCCGCTGAAGTGCATGCCTTGACCGAGTGGATCACGGCGCACACCGCGCTCGCCGACGCGGGGCGGCGTGGCAACGAAGGCCGCGTGGTGCTGCGCCGGCTGAACCGCACCGAATACGAGAACACCGTACGCGATGTGCTCGGCGTCGACTCCAAGCTGCGCGATCTGCTGCCGCTCGATTCGTCGGCGGACGGCTTCGACAACGTCGGCTCCGCGCTGCACACGTCGTCCTTCCTGCTGGACCAATACCTCGTCGCGGCGGACACGGCGCTGAACCAGGCGATCGTCAACAAGCCGCGGCCGCCCTCCACGACGAAGCGCTATCGTCTCACGGAGGCTTACCAGGTGAAGCAGGCGAAGGAGAAAGTCTTTCGCATAGGGCCCGACGAAAGCGTGGTGATGTTCTCCTCCTCTCTGTGGCAGGCCGCCACGCTGAGCCCGTTTTATCCCTCGGAGCGCGGGCGCTATCGCTTCCGCATGTCGGTCTCGGGCGTGCAGAGCGCGGGCAAGCCGGTGACGTTCAGCGTGATGAGCGGCGGCGGCGGGATGGGCGGGGCGAAGGCGCACCTCGTCGGCTATTTCGACGCGCCGCCCGACCAAACGAAGGTCTTCGAGTTCACCGACCAGATGGAGCCGCGCACGACGATCACGCTCCTACCGTACGGCCTCGCGTCCGCGCAGAGCGTGAACAAAGTCGGCGCGGACGACTGGACCGAGCCCGGCCTCGCCGTCGACTGGCTGGAAGTCGAAGGGCCGCTCAACGAGACGTGGCCGCCCGAAAGTCATCGCCGCATCTTCGGCGACATGGCGCAGGGGAAAGCTCCGACCTACAATCAATCGACGCGCGTGGAGGTGGTCTCGAGCAACCCCGCGGCCGATGCCGATCGCATCCTGCGCGCCTTTGCGCGACGCGCGTTTCGGCGCTCGGTCACCGATGCGGACGTGCAGCCTTACACCGCGCTCGTCGCGGCGCGGATGGCGGAGAGCCCGTCGTTCGAACAGGCGATCCGCGTCGGCCTGGAGGCGATCCTGACCGCGCCGGAGTTTCTCTTCCTGCGCGAAAAGCCCGGCCGGCTCGATGACTTCGCCCTGGCGAGCCGGCTCTCGTATTTCCTCTGGAGCTCGACCCCCGACGAGGAGCTGCTCGCGCTCGCGGAACAAGGCAAGCTTTCCCAGCCGGCGACGCTGCGCGCGCAAACCGAGCGCCTGCTCGCGAGCCCCAAGGCGATCGCGCTGCGCGAGAATTTCCTCAGCCAATGGCTCGGCCTGCGCGAGATCGACGCGACCAACCCAAGCCAGATCCTCTACCCGGATTTCGACGACATGCTGAAGGCGTCGATGCTCCGCGAGGCCGAGCTTTTCTTCACCGAGGTGCTGGAGAAAAATCTCAGCCTCACCAATTTCGTCGCGTCGGATTTCACGATGCTCAACGGCCGGCTCGCGAAGCTCTACGGCATCGCCGGCGTGGACGGCTGGGATTTCCGCAAGGTGACGCTGCCGCCGGACAGCCACCGCGGCGGTTTCCTCACCATGGCCTGCGTGCTCAAGGTGACCGCAAACGGCACCGCGACCTCGCCCGTGACGCGCGGCGCGTGGGTGCTCGACCGCATCCTCGGCACGCCGCCCCCGCGGCCGCCGGAAAACGTCGCGCAGCTCGTCCCCGACATCCGCGGCGCCACGACGATGCGCCAGCAACTCGCCAAACATCGCCAGCTCGAATCGTGCGCCGGCTGCCACGTGAAGATCGATCCACCCGGTTTCGCGCTCGAGAGCTTCGACGTCATCGGTGGCTGGCGGGATTACTACCGGACGCAGGGGAACGGCAAAGCGGTCACGATCAACGGCCGCAAGATGAACTATCTCCAAGGGCCAAACGTCGATCCCGCCGACGCGCTGGCCGATGGCCGGGCGTTCCAAAACATCGACGACTTCAAGCAGCTCCTGCTGGAGGAGAAGGACCAGATCACACGCGCCCTGACGGTCAAACTCCTGACCTACGCGACCGGCGCCGCGCCGGAAAAGTCCGACCGCTCGAAAGTCTCGGTGATCGTCGCCGAGGCGCGCGGGCAGAACTACGCTTTCCGTTCTCTCATTCACGACATCGTGCAAAGCGAGTTGTTTCGCACCAAGTAACCCGCCCCATGAACCCTCCCACCTACAGCCGCCGCCATTTTCTACGCGCCGCCGGCGTCACCATGGCGCTTCCGTTGCTCGATTACTTCGCCCCGCGTGGCCGCGCCGCTACGGGCGTGAAGCCCATCCGCCGCATGGTCTGCATTTGCACGCCGCTGAGCTTGAATCCGGCGTACTTTTTCCCCGAACAGGCCGGCGCGGATTACCAGCCGAGCGCCTACCTGGAGCCGCTGCAGGAGTTCCGCAAGGACTTCAGCGTGATCTCCGGGCTGGCGCATCCCGACGTCGGTTCGAGCCACGATTCGCTGTTCAGTTTCCTGACCGCCGCGCCACATCCGGAAAACCGCGCGGGGTTTCGCAACAGCATCTCGCTCGACCAGTTCGCGGCGGAGAAAATCGGCGGCCTCACGCGCTTTCCGAGCCTGTCGTTGTCGGCGGAGGGCTTCGGCCTTTCGTGGACGCGCAGCGGCGCGCTCGTGCCGCCGGACCTGTATCCGGCGAGCGTGTTCGCGCGGATGTTCCTGGAAGGCCGGCCCGATGAGGTGGAGGCGCAGAAGCGCCGGCTGCGCGAAGGGCGCAGCATCCTCGACACCGTGCGCGAGCAGGCGCGCCGCATGGGGACGTCGCTCGGCGCCCGCGACAAGGACAAGGTCGACGAGTACTTCACCAGCGTCCGCGAGCTGGAGCAAAAGATGGTGACCGCCGAGGAATGGTCGAAAAGGCCGAAACCGAAGGTCGACGTCCCGCCGCTCCAGAACAACACCATCTCGTCCGATCTCATCGGCAAAACGCGCCTGATGTTCGAGCTCTCGCACCTCGCGTTGCAGACGGATTCCACTCGCCTCATCACCATGCTCCTCCTCGGCACCAGCAACGTGCCGCCGGTCGCCGGAGTCACGATGGGGCATCACGACCTATCGCATCACGGCCAGGATCCCGCGAAGGTCGAGCAGCTCAAGAAGGTCGAGATGGAGGAGATCAAGACCGTGCACGAGCTGCTCACGAACTTGAAGAAGACGCAGGAGGAAGGCGAAAGCCTGCTCGACCGGACGATGGTTTTCTTCAGCAGCAACCTCGGCAACGCCGCCAACCACTCGACGAAAAATCTCCCCGTCCTCCTGGCTGGCGGCGGTTTCCAGCACGGCCGCCACCTCGTCTTCGAGCAGGATAAAGCCCCGCCGCTCTCGAACATTTACCTCAGCATGCTCCAGCGCCTCGGGATCGCCGCCGACAAGTTCGGCAGCAGCACGGGGACGCTGTCGGGGCTGGAAGCGGGCGCGTGACGATACGCCCAAGGGACTCTCGGGCGCAAATTCGCTGACAGCCTGGTTTTCAGGGTGGGATTTGGTCGGCGGCCCGGAGGGCCGAAAGCCGGTAGCCGGTGGTGGAGCGAGCGTAGCGAGCGCAACCACCGGTATGCGCATACAACGCGGATGCGCCCCGGCAGGGGCGCGAGAACGCTGGCGGCGGCTGTCGTTCTTCCGCCCCTCCGGGGCGGATTCGCCTTGTGGGGGAGATCCGGTGGTTGCGCTCGCTACACTCGCTCCACCACCGGCTACCGGCTTTCGGCCCTCCGGGCCGCCACCTACCCCAGCGCGTCCAGCTTCGCGACCAGGTTCGCCTTCGAGGTCGCGCCGACCAGTGTGTCCGCCACCTCGCCGTTCTTGAAGAACAGGATGGCGGGGATGTTCTGCACCCGGTACCGGACGGCGAGATCCTGCTCGTCGTCGACGTTGATCTTGCCGACCTTCGCCTTGCCCACCTTCGAGTCGGCAATCTCGTCGACGATCGGCGCAATCATGCGGCATGGTCCGCACCAGGGCGCCCAGAAATCGAGGAGCACGGGGATGGGAGACTTGAGGACTTCCTGGTCGAAATTGGCGGTGGTGATCGTGACGACGTTCGAGCTGGCCATAGATAAAAGGGAATCGCGCGGCGCTTAGCTGCCGACCGCAGCGTAGACAACATACACCGCCCCGAGGACGGCGAGCGAAGCAAAGAGGGCGACCCAGCTCAGCGCATTGACCGCGCCGTCCGAGGCCGGACGCGAGACCATGAGCGGGGCGGCGGCGACCGAGGCCCCGGTCGTGGCGGCCTGCGGACGGCTGGCAAGCGGCTGCGTCTGGCCCATCTTGATCGTGGCCTTCGGCAGCGCCGGCTTTGCGCCACCCTCGGGCGGCAGGGTGATGCGGGCGGTCTCCTTCTTCGGCGCGGCGCCCTTTTGCAGGATGGGCGCGGGCGCGATGCCCGAGGCGCCGCCGACCGGAGGAGCCTTCATCGGGATGGCGGGCTTGGCCCCCATGGACGGCGGCTTGGGCGGGGTGGTGAGCGGCTTCAGCGGCGAGGCGGGCGCGCCGCCGGAAGAGGGCGCGGCCGGCGGAGCGATCGGCTTCGGCGGCGCGGGCATCGGCGACTTCGGCGCGAGGCCGGGCGCCGTCGGCGGCAGAGAGGGGCGCGGCGGCGGCGGCATCGGCGCCGCGGAGGGCGCCTTGCCCAGGCCCGGAGGCGGCGGCGGCGCGGAGGGCGCGGCCATCGTCGGCGCGGAGGAGACCTCGGACGCCGGCGCGGAGCTCGTCAGCTTGGTCGTCTCCTTTTTCGGCGTCACCCCGGCCGGCGGCACGGGACGCCCGGGCAGATTGATCCGAACCGTTTCGCGCTTGGCGACCGGCTGCTCCTGCTTCGGCGGCAGGGTGATCCGGATGGTTTCCGCCTTGGAGGCGTCGTCGTTGTCGGGGGAGGAGGAGGGTTCGTCGGGCATGGCGAGTAGCCGCTTTTATTCCATTTCGAGGCCGGAGTGTCAATGCTTTGGCTCTGTCATCGTGCGGGGTTTTGGGAATGACCCAGCAAGAGGTC
>DASYIS010000266.1:0-3174 GCA_035997375.1 Chthoniobacteraceae bacterium | reverse complement strand
CTCCGGACGAGTCTTGTTTCTCCGACAAGAATTTGAACCGCCAAGACGCCAAGGCGCCAAGATGGAGCTTGGAAAATGATGCGTCTTGGCGTCTTGGCGTCTTGGCGGTTCAAGCTTTTGGTTGCCCGGCTTCGCCGCGCTCGGCCTCTTTGTGGCAATCCATTCCCGTAGGGTAATTCATTTGATCGCCCGGACCGCGGCGCTGAACTCCGCGACCGTGTATTCACGCTCGACCGTATCGGGCACATGCCCCCAGAGAGTCGTCTTAGGGTAGACGATCTTATCGGCCATGACCGGAAAAGCCTCGTACGCGTCGTAACGTTCGTGCGCCTTCCCGTCGTCGGTATGGATATGAAGCAGGCGCAGGAAAACGATTTCCTCCGTGTGCGCCGGCGCGGCGTGCCGTGAGGGGTGGGCCAGCGTGATCGTCCCGGTCCACCCAAGGAGACCGGCGATCTCCTCGTCGAACATCCGTGGCCGATACTCGCCTTTGAGTGCCTCGATCACCCGCCAGTTTCTTTTGCCGCGGACGGTCTCGGCACGGCATCGCAGCACGAGATCAGCCTTCCCCACCAGCGTTTCGAGCGTGGGAAACGGCTGCGGCGGCTGAATCGCCATATCGCCGGCGTGGGCCAGGGTGGAGATGGCCCAGAGCATCGCAAACAGAACAGATTTCATGGAGTCGGGAGTGCGCGAGGAAGGGCCTGCCATTGCAGTCAGCCGCCGGCGGTCTGCTACTCGAACTGGGATAAGGTACGACTGGTCCGTGCGGGATCTTGCAGAAAAGCGCCTCACCCCGGCAGAACCTTTTTGACCTGCGCCAGGGCGGCGTCGCGGGTGAGGCCGAACATGGATGCGGCTTCGCGCGCGAGAGTTTCCTCGAGCTCCGCGCGCGAGAGGCGGGGCTGCGTTCGCTGCAAGGCGCCCACGCGCTCCTTGAGGAACCAGCCGACGGCGGCGCCGGCGCCGGCGGGGTCGGGCGCGGCGGTCGGCATGGTGGCGGGAAACGGGGTGGGCGGCTGCGGGCGTGCAATGGGCGAGCCCGCGATGGGCGGCGCGTCCTTTAGTTTTTCGAGGAAAGCGCGGGCGAGGGCCGCGGAATCCTGCCGAGGAGCCGCCCAATGGGCGTGGCGCATCGGCTGCGGTGGCTGGCTCAACCAACGCTCCAGCCATGCCACGAGGCTCGGCGCTTCGCGCCGGATCCCCGGATATTCGACACGCCAGACAGGCAACCCTGGCTTGTCGGAATCCACGCAGACGTCCATGTTGCAACCGAGGTCGGAGATGGGAAGACGGCGGGCTTTCCAGTGCCGGAGCCGGGGGTCGGACGGGTCGTCGTCCAGGCTGGCCTCCAGCGCCTCTTCGCGATAGTGGTGATACCGATTGACCACGCCCCCGGGGAACTCGCGAGGAGGCGGCCAGTTGGGAGGTGTAAAGAGCGGGAGCAAGCAGCCGGGCCCGAACCCGCCGTTGCCGATCTCGCCATAGAGCCGCCGCAGGAGGGGCGGCAACGCGAAGCCGAGACTCTCCTCGGCTTTGGCCAGCTCGGCCTCCGTGGCCGGCGGAGCGGGGTGCTGGGCTGCCGCGCGTTCCCGGATACGCCGCAGCAGATCGTCGAAATCAGGCGCACTCACGAGGGGGAGCGTGCATGGCCGGGTGGCGTCATGGCAAGCGCCCTTGCGATGGATTGCGCGGCCCGTCCCTGCTTCGCCCCGCGATTCTGTCAACCGGTTTAAATCGGCTCCCGAGGGGTCGAGATCGGCTGAGATCGGCTAAAGTCGGCTAAGCTCCGGAGCGGCCGAAAACCGTGTGGTATGGGTGGCGCATGAAAAACAACGCCACCATTGCTCTCTCCGCCGCTTCTTTCCATCCGTCGTCTTCACCGGTCCCGATTCCCGCGCCCGGCGAGGCCGGCGGCAAGACCGGGCCGGGGCGGCCGAGCTGTCTGAATGAGCGGATGATCGAGGGGCTGTGCCTGGTCATTCGTGAAACGGGGATGTCCGACAGCGGCGCAGCCGCGCGGATGAGTCTGCATCCCTCCACGCTGTCGCGGTGGAAGAAGGAGTCGCCCGACCTCGCGATCCTCCTGCGGTCGGCGCGTGAGGACTTCCGCACGGCGCAGCTTTCGGTCATTCTCGACACCGCGCGGCAGGGAGGCGCAACGGGCTGGCGGGCGGCCGCCTGGCTGCTGGAGCGCGTCTTTCCGGAAGACTACTCGCCGCGCGCCGCGGAACGGGCAAAATTCCAGGAACGGTTCGACGCGATTTGCGCAAGCGAGCAGGAGGGCGGCGAAGTCGCGCTCCCGCACGAGGGAGAGGCGTTGCAAAATGTGAAAAATGAGGGTGATCCCACCCAACCCGAGCAGGCACCGCGCTTCCCGGGAACTCGTCCGGTTAGAGCAAGCGAGCTCCCGCCCCCTGTGACCCCGTTGCAAAATGTGAAATATCCGCCTTCCGCGAGCACGCACACTCGCAAGGGCCAAACCGGGAATAACCGCGGATTGCATGAGGCGGCGCTGCCGCAACCGTTGTAGCCACGGCCCTGCCGCAGGCCCTGAGCCTGCCGAAGGGGCCGCAGGCCCTGAGCCTGCCGAAGGATGTGCCGTCCACGCGTTCCTTCCAAAACGCTTCCTCCTCCTCGTTCCCAAAGTTAGCGGAGCGCTTTGGGAACGCCGCGGCTGCCGAAACTCTGTTTCCCGATGCGCTTGAACGTGAAGCGGCGGCCGAAGCTACACCCGCTGCCGTAAAGTTGAACGCCCAAGGAAACGAAGTTTCGGCGACAGCCGCGTTCCCAAAGCGCTTCGCTAACTTTGGGAACGAGAGAATATCCGCCTTCCGGGACCACGAACGTCCGCACGCGCGACCCGTTGCAAAATGTGAAAAATCCGCCTTCCGAATTCATGAGGGCCACTCGCTCCCGCTAAATGATGGCACACCACGCCGCTGCCCGCTATCATCCTGCCTCCGCCATGAAGGTTCTCCCCCTCCTCTGTCTCGGCGTTCTCTGTAGCATGGCGTGGTCGGCGGAGCCGGCCCGGCTTTCCATTCCCGAGGTGCTGAAGCCGGAGACGCGCTTGCACGCTTACTACGACTACAAGATGCGCGCGGACCCGGAGCGGATGGAGCGCTTGGAAATGCAAAAGTTTGAGGACTTCGCGCGGTATTTCGGGCAACT
>DASYIS010000265.1:0-9511 GCA_035997375.1 Chthoniobacteraceae bacterium | reverse complement strand
TCATTCGCCCCTCGTCATTTAAGCTTCCGCTTCCACGCCGTTCCGCCGACACAAGGGGCCACGCATGAAGTTGGAAGGCTACACCATCGGCGCATTCGACCGCGGCGCTTCGCGTTGGCGCGAGGCGCTGTGGGTGCTGGTGAAGTGTCTCTTCTTCCTCCCGGCGTTTCCCCTCCCCTCCGCGCTGCGCGTCGCCTGGCTACGCGCCTTTGGAGCCGGCGTCGGTCGCGGCGTCGTGATTCGCAGCCGCGTCAACATCTCCTATCCCTGGCGGCTTTCGCTTGGCGACCATGTCTGGCTCGGCGAAGAGGTGGTCATCCTGTCGCTCGCTCAGGTCACCATCGAATCCAACGTCTGCATCTCCCAGCGCGCTTTTCTTTGCACCGGGTCGCATGCGTTTCGCTCGCCGTCCTTCGATCTCATCACCAAGCCGATCATCATCCGCACGGGCTCGTGGATTGCGGCGCAAGCCTTCGTCGCGCCGGGCGTCACGATCGGCCCGGACAGCATGGTGGCGGCCGGCGCGGTCGTGACCCGCGACGTGGCGCCGGGCGTGGTGGTGGCGGGGCGGCAGGACAATGAGACAATGAGACCATGAGACAAGGCCCGTGGTCCGCACAGTCCTCTGTGCGGCATCGTCGTCTCCGGAGCCGCTCAGGGGACTGAGCGGACCACGCTCCTTGTCTCCTTGTCTCCTTGTCTCCTTGTCTCCTTGTCTCCTTGTCTGCCCTACCCCTCCCCACCCAGCCGCAACACCGGCGCCGTCTGCTCCGGCTGCCACCAGGCGAGCGTGGTCGTGGTGATGATCTTCTGCGAGGCCGCGGGCAGGGCCTCGAGGAGCGCCAGCCGACGCCCCGTGTCGAGCTCGCCGAAGATGTCGTCGAGCAAGAGCAGCGGCGGGACGCCGAAACGCTCCTCGAGCAGGCGCGCGGCGCCGAGCTTGAGCGCCAGGACGAGCGTGCGCTGCTGGCCCTCCGAGGCAAAGGTGGATGAGCGGCCGTTGAGCCGAAACTGCACGTCGTCGCGGTGCGGCCCCACGGTCGTCTGCCGCAGGCGGGCTTCCTCCCCGCGCGCCTCGGCCAGGCTCACGGCGAAATCCGCGCCGGCGCCGCGGAGATACTCCAGCTCCAGGCCCTCGCGCGCCCCGCTGATCGCCGCATGGGCCGCGCCGGCGTGCGGCTGCAACTCGGCGAGCAATTCCGCGCGGGCGCGGCTCATCTCGTTGCCGGCGGCGAGGAGCGGCGCGTCGAAGGCCTCGATCTCGCGCCGGCGCGGCGAGGGCGCTTTCAGGAGCGCGTTGCGCGACCGGAGAGCGCGCTCGTAGTCGCGCACCGCCTTGCGATACGACGGGTCGCGTTGCGCCGCCACGAAGTCGAGAAACCGCCGGCGCGTCTCGCCGCCCCCGCGCACCAGCTCGATGTCGCTCATCGCGAAGTAGACGAGCCGGCCGATCTCCAGGTACTCGCGCGGCACCTTCTGCTCCACGCCATCAAGCGCGAGCTTCCGGCGCGCGGCGCTGTAGTAGAACTGCAGGTGCCGCTCGTGGAAATAGCCGTCGACGACAAAGCCGCGGCGGTCGTGTTGCACCACCTCCGTCAACCGCGACGCGCGCGGCGACTGCAGCCGCAGCAGGATGCAGGCGGCCTCCAGCAGCGAGGTCTTCCCATGCGCATTCGGCCCGACGATGAGATTGAGCCCCGGCGCGAACTCCGCGCCGAACTTCTCGAAGCACCGGAAGTGGCGGATGGCGAGGGAGCGGAGCATTGTCGGAAGTAATCAGTAAGCAGTGGGCAGTAATCAGTGGGCCGGCGGTGAGTAAGACGCCGGAGGAAGCCGGACGCAACGCCCGCGAATTCGTTTTGGACAGCGCGGCCGGATACTGATTACTGACCTACTGATTACTGATTCCTCCCCCGCCCCCATGCAACTCGCTCCCCCCTTCCGCTTTCTCGATCCGGGCGAGCTGCGTGAAGGCGATCTGCGGCTCGTACTGAAGGAAACGGTGCTGCCGATGGCGAGCCGGCCGGCGGCGTACCGCTTCGAGATGCAGCGCCTGCCGGACGGCGCGCGCATGGGCCGGATCGAGCTGCGCATCGGTCAAATCCAGGACCTCATTCTCTACACCGGGCACATTGGTTACCGGGTCGATCCGCCGTATCGCGGGCATCGCTACGCGGCGCGGAGCTGCGTGCTGCTCGGCGACCTCGCGCGGCGGCACGGGCACGCGGAAATCTGGATCACCTGCGACCCGGAGAACCTCTCTTCGCGCCGCACCTGCGAGCTGACCGGCGCGATTTTCGAGGGGATCGTACCGCTGCCCGAGCACCACTTCTTCTACAAGGCCGGGAGCCGGACCAAGTGCCGCTTCCGCCTGCCGCTGTAGCCGGCATTCGCCGGAAACTCCAAAGCACAAACCCCAAGGGCCAAATAAGTTCCAAAACTCAAAAGCCAAACAGCGCCCGCGCGTTCGACGTTTGGTGCTTGGGATCTGGTTTTCTGAAGCTTATTTGACCTTGGTCACTGTGGTTTGGAGCTTCGTTGCGATCTTCGCGAGTCCCGGCTTTCCATCTCGCCCTGAATCCGCCAGCCTCCCGCCCTCCTCACCTTTTCCCCCTACTCTATGTCTTCCCGCAGTGGACTTCTCGCCGGTGGCAACTGGATCGTCGATGCCGTGAAAATCGTCGATTGCTGGCCGAAACAGGATGCGCTCGCCAACATCCTCACGGAGTCCAAAGGGACCGGCGGCTCGCCTTTCAATGTCGTGATCGACCTCGCGATGCTGGGGGCGAAATTCCCGCTCGCCGGCGTCGGGCTCGTCGGCGATGACGGCAACGGGCGCTACATTCTCGACCTGTGCCGGCAGCATAAGATCGACACGGCGACCCTGCAGACCGATCCCGTGGCGCCGACTTCCTACACGGACGTGATGACCGTGCAGAGCAATGGCCGGCGGACGTTTTTCCATGCGCGCGGGGCGAATGCGAAGCTCGACTCGCGGCATTTTGACTTCACGCAAACCAACGCCCGCATCTTCCATCTCGGCTATCTGCTGCTGCTCGATCGCCTCGACGAACCGCATCCGGAATTCGGCACGGTCGGCGCCGAGGTCCTCGCCCGCGCGCAGGCGGCGGGAATGAAAACCTCCATCGACGCGGTGAGCGAAGACAGCGACCGTTTCGCCAAGGTGGTGCTGCCCGCGCTCAAGCACGTCGACCTTTGCGTGATGAACGAGTTCGAGGCGGAGCGCGTGACCGGCAAGCAGATCCGGCTCGAGGAGGGGCTCGATCACGACACGCTCACGGCCGCGATGAAGATGTTGCTCGAGGCCGGCGTGCGCGAGCGCGTGGTCGTCCATTACCCGGAGGGCGCCAGTTCGCTCGACCACGATCTGGTCGTGCATCGGCATGGCAGCGTGAAATTGCCCGATGACTACATCGTCGGCGCCGCCGGCGCGGGCGACGCCTTCACCGCGGGGGTGATCCTCGGCTGGCACGAAGGTCTCTCGATCGAGGAAGGGCTGCGCTACGGCGTCTGCGCCGCCGCCGCGAATCTCAGTTCGGAAACCTGCACCGGCGGCCTGCGCTCGCTGGCGGAGTGTTTGGCGCTGGGCGAAAAGTACGGGTATCGGTGAATGACGAATGACGGAATGACGGAATGACGGAATGACGAATGCCCAATTTAACCTGTTCATTCGTCATTCGTCATTCGTCATTCGTCATTCGTCATTCGTCATTCGTCATTCGTCATTCGTCATTCGTCATTCGTCATTCGTCATTCGTCATTCGTCATTCGTCATTCGTCATTCGTGATGCGCTCCTTCACCACCACCTGTAGATCGATCTGCTGGAACCCGAGCTGCTCGCGCACTTTCTCGAGCAGGTCGATGGTCGCTTCGTCGGGGTAGGTCGCGCATTCGAGCACGATGTGCAGCGGCAGGCCGGCGATCGCGGGATACGACTCCGCCAACTCGCCATCGAGGGCGAAGGAGACGTAGGCGTTGAGTTTCTCCTGGAGCTGAAAGAGGCGCACCTCGGAGCCGTCCCACGGGCGCGGCTCCACCATCGTGAGCGTGACCCGGCCGTTCTTCGCGTCGTGCGTCAGGAGGTCGATCACACCCGGGTGCTCCACGCCGCGCGAGCCGGCGGAGTTCGGTGAGGCATCTGAATTCATCGCGCGCACGATTTGCCGAGGGAGGGCTGGTGTCAATGGGGAGGACAATGAGACAATGAGACAATCAGACAATGAGAAGACCCCTTTTATGAAAGCGATCCGTGTTGATGAGTTTGGTGATCCATCCGTACTGCGTGTGGCGGAGGTGGCGACGCCGCAACCGGGTACGGGCGAGGTGCTCGTGCGGATCCATGCGGCGGGAGTGAACCCGGTGGAGACGTACATTCGCTCCGGCAAATACGCGAAGCTGCCGCCGCTCCCCTACACTCCGGGGAATGACGGCGCCGGCGTGGTAGAGGCGCTCGGCGCCGGGGTGACGGGGCTGGCGGTGGGTGATCGCGTGTATGTGGCCGGGGCGAAGACCGGCACGTATGCGGAGCAATGCGTGGCGGCGGCGGGCGATGTCCGGGCCTTGCCCGCGGTGGCGACGTTTGCGCAAGGCGCGGCGCTCGGGGTTCCGTATGCGACGTCGTGGCGCGCGCTGATGCAGCGCGGCGGCGGCCGGCCGGGCGAGACGGTGCTGATCAATGGCGCAACCGGGGGCGTCGGCGTGGCCGCGCTGCAATTTGCGCGCAGCGCGGGGCTCACCGTCTTCGCGACGGGCGGCAGTGAGGCCGGCCGCGTCTTCCTGCGTGCGCAAGGCGCCGATGAGGTGTTCGATCACTCCGACTCCGGATATCGCCAGGCCGTGCTCGATCGCACCAGCGGCAGGGGCGTCGATCTCATCCTGGAAATGCTCGCGAACGTGAACCTCGCGCACGATCTCAAGCTGCTCGCCATTCATGGCCGCGTAGTCGTGATCGGCAATCGCGGAACGATCGAAATCGATCCGCGCGAGGCCATGGCGCGCGAAGCCGACATTCGCGGAGTAATGCTCGGGCACGCGACGCCGGCCGAGTTCGCGGAGGCGCACGAGGCGATCCGGCGCGGCCTGGAGAACCGCACTTTGGCGCCGGTCATCGCCCGCGAGCTCCCGCTGGCCGAGGCGCCCGCCGCCCACGAGGCCGTGATGGCTTCCGGCCCGCCGGGCAAAATCGTCCTCGTCCCCTGACGCCGGTTTGCGGCACTCTCCCGCGACCCATGTGGGAATTCATCTTTGGACTCATCCCTGAAAAGCGGCAGCCCGGCGCCTTGAGCGTCCTGGCCTTCTTCAGCATCACGCTGCCGATCCTCGCGGCGGTGGCGGCGCTCGCGGCCTGGAAACTCAACGACCGCCTGAGCCGCCGGCCCCAGCTTGCCGTTTCGCCCGACCGTCACACGTGGACGCCAAACCCGGCGGTCGAGGCCGAAACAAGCAACGCGCTGCAGGCGGCGGAGACCGTGCTGCGGAAGACCCAGGACGCGCTGCACAAGACCGAAGACGAGCTCCGGCAGACCAAGCAGGAGGCGGCGAAAGCCATCGCCGCCGCGGGGCAGCGGCACATCACCCCCGCGCAAAAGGAGCGTTTCATCAAGGCCAGCCGCGACCGTCCGGTCGGGCCTGTCGGCATCAGCGCGATCGAGAACGACGCGGAATCCAAGGCCTACGCCGCGCAGATCAAGGAACTGCTCGAGGACGCCGGCTACGACGTCGGCGAGGAGCTGGGAGTGATCCGGCTGCGCCAGGATACGCTCATCGGGCTGCGTGTCGGTGTCTTGTCAAAAGAGTCGGCTCCTTTGCATGCGCTGCCGCTCGCGGCCAATTTCATCGACGCCGACATCTCGGCCTTTCCCGTCATCAATCAGCGCATCCCCGCCGGCGCGGTCGAGGTGACGGTCGGCACAAATCCCGCCGCGATGAACGACGATCTCCCCCCCGCGCCGGCGCCCGCGAAGGAGCCGGCGAAAGGACCAGCCGAGGATCCTGCGCCCGCTCTGCCGTTCGCGGTGGCGACGCCCGCCCGGGTTCCCGCGCCCTTGCCTTCGCCGACCCCGGTCAAAATCGCGACGCCGCCCGACTCGAAGGAAAAATCAGGCGCCCCAAAGCGCAGCAAGCCCTAGCGGACTCCGCACGGCGCGCGGCCGGCGGCGCTCCTTCTTCACGCACTTTCGGGCGAATCTCCGTCTCGCGGGGAGCGGGGTGTCCGCGGGTGGGAAACATGGCGCGTGGCTTACGCACAAAGCTCCGCACCCGCCGACACCCCTCCGTACATACAAGTTTCGTCACGAGGTCGGGAGCGTTTGGTGTTTGGAGATGGCGTCGGGGTTCACCCCGTGTCATCTATGGAGCCCGCCGTTTTTACCCGCCGCGCCGGTCTCCGGTTGCGATCTTACATCCCAATGACCCGCCTGCTCCGCCTCGCTTTCCTTCTGTTGGCCCTCGCCGCTTCCGCGCAGGCGGCCGATCCGCTGCGGATCTTCATTCGCGCCGGCGCGAAGACGCATGGACTGGGACAGCACGATCATCCCCGGTTTCTCCAGGAATGGACGAAGCTCCT
Organism: Chthoniobacteraceae bacterium; assembly: GCA_035997375.1. Classification (GTDB taxonomy): domain Bacteria; phylum Verrucomicrobiota; class Verrucomicrobiia; order Chthoniobacterales; family Chthoniobacteraceae; genus DASYIS01. The sequence continues at coordinate 2,924 of DASYIS010000265.1, read as the reverse complement.
GACCGACCGCGGCGCGCAGGTCGACGGCGGCCTCACCTGGCCGAGCGCGGAGCAGTTCGCGAAGACCGACGTGGTCATCGTCTTCGCGCCCGACCCGTGGGATTGCCAGCCGGAGGAGCGCGCGGAGATCGATAAATTCGCGGCGCGCGGCGGCGGCTTCGTCGTGCTGCACGATGCCGTCTGCGGGCACAAGGACCCCGACTGGGTGCGCTCGCTCCTCGGCGGCGCGTGGCGCTACGGCAAGGCGAAGTGGTTCGAGGGCGACATCTCGTTCTACTACGTCAACAACACCGACCCGATCACCGCCGGCGCGTCGAACTTCGACGTGCACGACGAGATGTATTACCAGCTCGACATGGACCCGAAGGCGAAGGTCCTCGCCGCGACCTGGACGCCCGATGCGCGCGCGAACAAGAACGGCCGCGCCTTTCCGCACATCTACGACGAGGCGCCGATGATCTGGACCTTTGAGAACAAGGGCTCGCGCGCTTACACCAACCTGCTCGGGCACGAGTTCACGACCTTCGGCCTGCCGCACGTTCGCGCCGTCCTGCTGCGCGGCATCGCGTGGGCGGGGAAGCGCGCGAATGTCGACGAGCTGTGCGTGAAGGAGGAACTGGACAGCCTGCGCTATCCGGCCGGCGGTCCGACGCAACCCGCGGGCGCGCCGAAGAAGCTCTCCGTGCATCCCGAATTCAAGGCGACGCTCGTCGCCGCCGAGCCGCTCATCAACAAACCGATCGCGATCGACTGGGATGCGCGCGGACGGATGTGGGTCGCCGAGACGGTCGAATACCCAAACGGCCGGCGCGGGATGCGCGACGACCTCGGCGGCGCCGAGTGGCTCGACCATGGCGGTCTCGATCCCAAACCCGGCGTGCAGAACCGCGCGGCGCAGGATCGCATTTCCATCCTCACCGACAGCAAGGGCGATGGCATCATGGACAAGAAGGACGTCTTCTTCGAGGGCCTGGAGCTCGTGACCGGCTTCGTCTTTCACCGCGACGGCGTGATCGCCTCCGCCGCGCCCGACATCTTCTTCCTGCGCGACACGGATGGTGACGGCAAAGCGGACAAAGTCGAAACGCTCTACACCGGCCTCGGCACGACCGACACGCACGCGGTCATCAACAACCTGCGCTGGGGCGCCGACGGCTGGATCTACGCCACGCACGGCTACAGCGGCAGCGACCACGTGAAGAGCGGCGACGGCAAGCGCGACTTCGGGCGCATCGGCTCGGGCGTGGTGCGGTTCAAGCCGGACGGCTCGGCGTTCGAGCAATACTCGTCGAAAGGCGGCAACACCTGGGGCCTCGCGATCACCACGAACAACGACGTTTTCTGGACGCAGCCGACGAGCGGCGACCTCGTGATGCAGACGCTGCTGCCGGAATCCGTGCTCGCGCACGGGCGCCTCGCGGGCACGACGAGCTTCCAGGTCATCAACAAGAGCCCGCGCTCGTTTCCGATGATGTCGTGGGAGCAGCAGGCGTATCGGCAGATCGATTTCGTCGGCTCGTTCACGGCCGCGGCGGGCTGCGCGATCTACGATGGAGGCACGTGGCCGGCGCGCTGGAACAACAATTATTTCACCACGGAGCCGACGATCAATATCGTGCATCACGAGGTGCTCGACCCCGCGGGCACGACCTACACGAGCCACAAGGAAGCCGATCGCGAGGAGACGGAATTCATTCGCTCCGCCGACCTCTGGTTCCGGCCGATCGAGGTGCGGGTCGGACCGGATGGGGCGCTCTACGTGCTCGATTTCTACAACCAGGCGGTGATCCACAACGACACGCGCGGGCCGCTGCACAACAACGTCCACGCCGCCGTGCGGCCGGACCGCGACCACTACTTCGGCCGCATCTGGCGGGTCGATCACCGCGACGCGAACAAGGTGAAGCCGGCCGATCTCTCGAACGCCGCCGAGGCGGATCTCGTGGCGGCGCTGAAGAGCAACAACCGCCCGGTTCGCTTCACCGCGCAGCGCCTGCTGACCGAGGCGAACACGGAGACGGCCAATCAGGCATTGCAAGCGCTGGTGGTCAACGAAAAGGCCGCCGCCGAGGCGCGCGTGCAGGCGCTCTGGACGCTCGCGGGCAAAGGGGCGCTCGACGATGCGACGATCGACTCCGTGCTCGGCGACCGGAAGAAGGACCTCGAGCGCGCGGCGTTGAAAATCCTCGCCGACCGGCCGGCGCTGGCCACGAAACATCTGCCGCAAATCATCCCGCTCGCCGGCCCGGGCGCCGCCCCGGTGCGGCTCGCCGCGCTCCTCGCGCTGGGCGCCGCCGAGCCGCGCCCCGAGACGGCCAAGGCGCTCGCCGCGCTGCTCCCGACGCTCGACGACCTCTATCTGCAAGCCGCCGCGCTCGCCGCCGCGACCCACTCGCCCGGCGCGTTTCTGCGCGAGGCGATGGCCGGCGTCACCTCCGGCCCGGCCAGTCCGCTTTTGCTGTCGTTCATCCCGCCCGTCTGCGCGGCGCTCGGCGCCGACACCCGCTCGGCCGAGGACATCGTCCTGCTGCTCGCCGAGAGCCCCGTGGCGGACCTCGATCTCAGCTCGGCGATTCTCTCCGGTCTCGCGGAAATCAAGCGGCCGACCGTCGTCGAGGATCCCCGCGAGGCGCAGGTCCAGGAGGCGCTCCGCCGCTTGCTCAATCGCCCCGACGCCGAAGCCGCCACCGCGCTGCCGCTCGCCGTCGCGTGGAATACCAACGGCGCGCTGGCGAAGGACATGCAGGCGCTCGTCCCCAAGCTCATCGCGAAACTGAACGCGCCCGGCCAATCGGACGAGGCGCTTTCCATCGTGATCACCCATCTCCTCGCGGCGCGCCAGCTGAGCGCGGAGATCGTGCCGGCGATCGGGAATCTGCTCGGCGGGGACGCCTCGCCGGCTGTGCAGGAGCGCGCGATCAAGG
>DASYIS010000264.1:0-4809 GCA_035997375.1 Chthoniobacteraceae bacterium | reverse complement strand
CGGCTTCATCTCGGCCAGGGCGATGACGAGCGTCAACATCGGCGGCTCCATCCTTGCCGGGGTGGACAACAGCAGCAGTGCACTCATCGGCAGCGGCTCCATCTTTTCGGGCGTGTCGATCAAAAAGCTGGTGGTCAAAGGCAGCGTCGTGGGGAGCGTTGGCCCATCGGGCGACATCACGCCGGTGGTGATCTCCGCGCCGGGCGGATTCCCTTCCATGGGAGGGAATCCCGTCGCCCTCGGGAGCGTGACCGTCGGCGGCCGGGTCGAGCGCGCGCTCATTCTCGCCGGCTACCAGAATCCCGGGAACCTGCCCACGCCGACACAGGTCGGTCCACCGATCAATCCCGACGCGCAGATCGGCCACGTGACCGTCGGCGGCGGCCTATGCGCTCGCCTTGTCGGCCACGTTGGTGACCGACAACAGGCAAGAGTTCAAAACGCGTCAAGGGGTTGAAATGCGAGAATTGGGCGCTGAGCCTGCGCTTACCCCTTCCCCAGCAAATACTCCGCCGCCTGCGCCACGTCCTTGTCCCCGCGTCCGGAGAGATTCACGATCACCACCGAGTCCTTCGGCAGCGTCGGCGCGACTTTGATGACGTGCGCGACCGCGTGCGCCGACTCGAGCGCGGGGATGATCCCCTCCACGCGCGAGAGCCGCTGGAAGGCCGCCAGCGCCTCGTCGTCCGTCGCGTAGTCGAAGTCCACCCGCCCGGCGTCGCGCAGGTGCGCGTGCTCCGGCCCGATCGCCGCATAGTCGAGCCCCGCCGAGACGGAGTGCGTGAGCTGGATTTGCCCGTCATCATCGGCGAGCAGGAAAGTCTTCGTCCCTTGCAAGACCCCGAGCTTGCCGCCCTGGAAGCGCGCTGCGTGATCGCCATTGCGAATGCCGCGCCCGCCCGCCTCCACGCCGACCATCTTCACGCCGGCGTCGTTCAGGAACGGCCAGAAGAGCCCGATCGCATTGCTCCCGCCGCCCACGCACGCGATGAGCAAATCGGGCAGCCGCCCCTCGCGCTCCAGGATCTGCCGGCGCGCCTCGTCGCCGATCACCCGGTGAAAATCGCGCACCATCATCGGGTACGGATGCGACCCGAGCGCCGAGCCGAGGATGTAGTGCGTGTGGCGCACATTCGTGACCCAGTCGCGCATCGCCTCATTGATCGCCTCCTTCAGCGTCGCCTGCCCGGCCGTCACCGCCACCACCGTGGCGCCGAGGAATTTCATCCGCGCGACGTTGAGCGCCTGCCGCTCCATGTCGACCGCGCCCATGTAGATCACGCACTCCAGCCCCGCGCGCGCCGCCACCGTCGCCGTCGCCACCCCGTGCTGGCCGGCGCCCGTCTCGGCGATGATCCGCTTCTTCCCCATCCGCTGCGCGAGCAGGATCTGCCCGAGCGCGTTGTTGATCTTGTGCGCCCCGGTGTGGAGCAAATCCTCGCGCTTCAAATAAATGCGCGCCCCGCCGAGCTCATGCGTGAGCCGATGCGCGTAATAGAGCGGCGTCGGCCGCCCCGCGAAATCCTTCAGCAGCGCCGCGAGTTCCGCCTGGAACACCGGGTCCGCCTTCGCCTTCAGGTACTCCGCGGTGAGATCGTTGAGCGCCGTCATCAGCGTCTCCGGCACGAACATCCCGCCATAAGGTCCGAAGTGGCCGTGCTGATCCGGCAGCGTCTGTAGATCGATCATAAAAAAGAGAGGGTCAGGTTAGTGCGTTGCCCTGCTCCTGCAACCGGGAATCGCAGGAAGAGCCCCGGCTTCTCGAATGGAATCGACGTCATCACCGCTCCACCCCCAGCCCCGCGCGCAGCCGCGCGACCACCTTCGCCAACTCCGCCGCCGGAGTGGCATCGTAGATTCCACGCTTCGCGTCCGCCGCTTCGCACCATGTGACGTACGCCGCCGCCGTCGCGAGTTGCGCGGGCGTGAGCTCGGGGCGGAGGGCGGCCAGTTGCTGGTCGAGGTGTTCGAGCGCCCCGTTGTATTCGTCGGCGAAAGTCGCCGCCTGCGCGACGGTGAACGCCACCAGCAAGCGGGCGCGCGTGAGCGGGTCCAGCTCATTCCAGAGCGAGGCGATCTGCCGGGCGAAGTGGGAGCGTTGGCCGGGGGGCGCTCCGTGGCCGGAGTCGCCGCTGTCGCGCCAAGCCACGTCCTCGGGGTCGCTGGTCGCGAACTTTTCGAGGTCGTCTTTCAGTTCGTGCAGGTCGAGCTGCCACAGCGCCCAGCAGACGTTCCAGTCATTGAATCTCGGCCGGCGGAGCTGGCCGGCGATCTCGTCGCGCACCTGCGCGCGGTACGCCGCCGGCTCGTGTTGCGCGATGACCGTGCGGGCCTCCGCCGCGTCGTCACGCGCGAGTGCCTGCCACGCCTTGCCTCCCGCCCGCTGGGCGAGGGCGAGCGGCACGCCCTCCGGCTCCAGATAATGCCCGCGCCGCTCCAGCGACTCCCGCAGAGCCGCGTCGATCTCCGGATCGGCATAGCGCCGCGGCTCCTCCGGCGGCACGAGCAGGTGCAGCGCGTAATCCCGTTCGCGGTACTCCCGGCTCCCATCTCGAAACGACTCCAGCAGGAGCGCGCGGCGGGTGTCGGAAAGCCGCGCGCCGTCGCCCGCCGCCGCCCGTTCCAGCCGCATCTCCAGCAGGCGGCGATCGGCGGCGTAGCGCTGCTCCTCAACCGGGTGGTCCGCATTTTTCTCAGCGAGCCGCAGTAACTCCACTGCACGTTTGGGAGCGAGCTGCACGAGGCGCTGCAGGGCGAAAACGAACGCGTCCGGATTCTCCAAGCCCAGGCGAAAAAGCGCCTCCGGGTCGTCGAAGGATTCGAGTTGCCGGAGCGTGGTGGCAATCGCTTTCCGCAGTGCGGCGAGCTCCTCATCGAGCCTCGAGGCGCCCACTTTCAGCTTCGTCCGTTCGCGGTACAGCGCGTCGACTTCCGCGAATTTCTGCTCTTCCTCGGGCGTCAATTTTTGTGGCCGTGGCGGGATGGCGCCACCGGGTGGCGGGTCCGGGAGCGCCGGCACGCCGGTCGCCGGATGCCGCCGCTCTTCGCGCGCCCCACTCGCCCATTCGCCGGCTTCTTTGCCGAACTTCTCTTTCCAAGGCCTGAGCTGCTCCTCGATTTCCGCGAGGCGCTTTTCAAACGGCCTCGGCGGCGGGAGGACGTCGCGTACCCGCTCGACCGCGCCGCGCAGATCGCGCCAATTCTCCTCGCCCACGGCCAGCACCGCCTGTTCGGCGAGCGGCGCGTCCACCTTCCCCTCGGCAAAGAGCCGCAACACCCCGGCCATCCCATCCTTGATCCTGGCCCACTCCTCCGCCGTCTGGGGAATCGTCCGCCCGTTGCGGTCGGCGAGCCGCGCCGGCATGGCCTGCGCCGTCCAGGGCTCCCCCAACCAGTCCGCCACTTCCTGGTCCAGCAACTGCGTGGTGAGCTGCGAATACGTCGCCGGGGAATACGCCGCTCCGCCGGAGCCCTCCCGGTCGAGCCTCCCCAGGGAGGACGCCTTCCCACCGAGCCCAAAAGTGAAGGAGGACCATGCATGAATGTCCGAAAAGCTGACGCCGTTGGACTTGCACTGGAGAGAGCGCACCCGGCTCATCCACCAGATCACTTGAAACAGCCGCCGGGCTTGCTCACGGGAGAGGTCGATCCGGCGCACCTCCCAGTGGCTCCGCTGTTCGGTTTTCGGCAGAGTCCACCATAGCTGAGCCCTCTCCATGCGCAGCAGAAAGGAGCCCTCCGCCGCGCAGTGCAAATGATAGCGGGTGACGACGTAAGCGCCGCCGTCGGGAGCGAGGGCACTGACGTGCGCGAAATCGCCCTCGTCCGGGGCAGCCTTCTCCATGGTGGGAATCGCCGTCAGGTAAAATGGGCGAGTGGCCGGCTCCCGGTTGCGCCGCACGTAGGCGAGCGCCGCGACTTTCGGGTCCTTCTGCCAGAGATCCGGCACGCTCGTCGCCGCGGCGTCGCGCTCCCGCCGATACCAAAGATCGTAGCGGCCGCCCGCCATCCAGGCCCAGAGCTGCTCGTCGGAAAGGGCCGCGAGCGATTGCGCGCGGTACGGCTTCGCCACGGCCTCGCCGCGCGCAGGGGCCGGCTGGGCGAAATCCGCCGCCGGCTCGGGATCGACCAGCGGATAGTGCAACCCACCACGCTCCGCGATCCGTTCGACATCCGCCCGTTCGTCCCCGGCCTTCAATTCGATCCAGTGGTCGTCCGGCCGGCGTTGGGGGCCGACCCACGCGCGCTTCGCCTTGTCCCACCGGAAGACGACCTTCGGTTCGATACCCTCCGGCACGATCAGCGGCCCGAGCTCGAGCGCCGTCGAGCCGTCCGCCTCGGAATGCCGCACCTGAAAGCCCCAAAGGTTGCCGGGGAGCCGATTGGCCGGATTCGCGTTATAGAGGAGAGCAAAGGACGACGGGGCCTCGCGATTGAGCCGGCAGACTTTAAGCAACTCGTAGTCGGTTCGCGATGCGCCGACCGCCTCGGGGCCATCCATCGAAAAAGACATGGCTCTTTTTCCGTCTACGAAGACCGGACCCGCTTCTTGCTGGATCACTTCGGGCACCCCGTCACCGTCGAGGTCGAGGACGACGCTCTGGTAGGCCGGCGTCTCCTTGGAGAGCGGCTTGCCGTCGGACCCGAAGAGCTGAAAGCCACCGTCCCCGGGCCGGCGCACGTTCGGGTCCGCGACCGGCTTCGGATCCTTCCAATCGTCCATGCCGGAGGAAGATCTGAAGTCGTGTGACCACGTGACCAGGTAGTGCACGCCGTCTTTCGCGCCGCGCAACTCGCTCACCGCGAGTT
>DASYIS010000263.1:0-21983 GCA_035997375.1 Chthoniobacteraceae bacterium | reverse complement strand
CTTCGATTCCGATCTCGATTGGCGCATCGGTTCGCAGCAGTCCGTCTTCAGCCAGCGTCTTAACCCAGGTTTCTGTGATACAGGCATTTGCATCCCCCAGCCGTCCTTTCCAGGCAAGACGCAGCGACTGATCCGCCAGCGAATACTCACGCAAGCAGTCAAGGATTGGTCCGCCCATTTTGAGCAGGCCTCCTTCCAGGAGATAACCACGTGTGCAGAGACTCGCCAACATTCCCAGGTTGTGACTCACAAAAAGCACCGTCCGGCCACTCTCTCCCACCTCCTTCATTTTTCCAACACATTTCCGTTGGAAGGCCGCGTCCCCCACGGCCAGCACTTCGTCGACGATTAGAATCTCCGGTTCCAGGTGCGCCGCGACGGCGAAGGCCAGCCGCATGTACATCCCGCTCGAATAGTGTTTCACCGGCGTATCGAGAAATTTCTCCGTCTCGGCGAAGGCGACGATTTCATCGAATTTGCGCCGGATTTCCTGGCGGCTCATCCCGAGCACGGCCCCATTGAGATAGACGTTTTCACGGCCGGTCAGTTCCGGGTGAAAGCCGGTCCCGACCTCGAGCAAACTGGCGACGCGCCCATTCAGTGAAATGCTGCCGCAGGTCGGCTCAGTAATCCGGGAAAGCAGCTTCAGCAGAGTTGACTTGCCCGCGCCGTTGCGACCAATGATGCCCGTAACCTCACCCTGTTTGACATCGAAAGAGACATCCTTCAGCGCCCAGAATTCCTCCCGGCTCGGAGCGGCGCCCGTGGACCGGCGAAACAGCCGGCGCGCGCCGTTGCCGATCGATTCCCGCAACGTCCGATAGCGCGAGGTCGTTTCGTGGCGGATTACGTATTTCTTCCCCAGTTCTTCGACGCGGACGGCCAGTGCATTCATGCGATGCTCAGATGGTGTCCGCAAAGGTCCGCTCCGTGCGGCGGAAAAACCAGATGCCGCTCGTGAGCAGCACCAGGGTTAGGAGCCACGAAAAGACCAAGCTGGGGGTATGCAGTTGCGTCACCCCGCCGCAGATGGCCCAGCGGAAACTGTCGACGATCCCGACCACGGGGTTGAGCGCGTAGAGCATCCGCCATTGATCGGGAACTACCGTGCTGCTAAAGCCGACCGGCGACACGTACATCCCGATCTGCACCAGGAAAGGCACCAAGTAGCGGAAGTCGCGAAAATTCACATTCAACGCCGCCAACCACAGTCCGCCGCCCAACGCAGCGGCGACGGTGTGCAGGACGACCAGCGGCAACCAGAGCAAGTGCCACGTCGGCGCCACGCCGTACCAGGCCAGCACCACGACGAGCAGGGCCGCAGTGATGAGAAAATCCACAAAGCAGACGATGACGCTGCTGGTCGGAACGATGAGGCGCGGGAAATAAACTTTCGAGACCAGGTTCGCGTTGCCGGTCAGGCTGTTGCTCGCCTCGCTCAGCGCCGCCGCGAGGAATTGCCATGGCAGCATGGCGGCAAAGACAAAGACCGGATAGGGCACTCCTTCGGAGGGGAGATGGGCAATGTTGCCGAAGATGATCGTAAAGATCACGATCGTGACCAACGGCCGGATGACGGCCCACGCCACGCCCAACACCGTTTGTTTGTAGCGCACCAGGACATCGCGCCAGGTCAGGAAATAAAGCAATTCGCGATGCCGCCAGAGATCGCGCCAATACTGCCGCGCCGCCCGCCCGGCCACGATGACGAGGTCGAATTTAGGCGCGTCCCCGGAGACAGGAGGAGCCGTCATCACGTCTGCCCTTCCACCGCAGAAGCCCGCTTTTGATAATACGCCGTCCCCTGGAAGAAAGCGAGATCCTCCGGGATGCCGAGGCCGTACATGCCCGCATATTCCCGTCCGGTTTTCGCCACGACAATCTTTGCGCCCTCGGCGATGAGTTGGTTATAGCATGGAGCGACGTAAAATTCGTTATTCACCCGCAGATCCGCCGCGATCATCGCCTCCGCCGCGCGGACAAAGTCGGCGCCGCGGCGGAAGTTATAGATGCCGACGGTCGCCTCGTTGCTCACGACTTGTTTCTCAACGACTTCACTGACCGTGCCATCCGGGCGCATGCGGCAGTAGGACCACTTGGGGTGATCCGACCAGAAGGTCATGATCAAGCCGCTCACGCCGGGCGCATCGCCGCTCGCGAGGTAGTCATCGATGGGGAGATCGACGATCTGATCGCTGTTGGCGATCATGAGCGGGTCGTCGGAATTGATGAAATCCTTGGCGAGCAAAACGGTGCAGGCCGCGCCCTCGGTGACGGCGCGCACGGGGACGATCTCGCAGCCGGGACAAAGCCGGCGCAGCTCGGCGGGGACTTCGGGAAATTGCGTGAGGTGCTCGGCGAGCGCGAGGAAGATGAACCGGTGCGGGCGCGCGGGCCGGATGTTTTCGATGACCCACTGGATCATCGGCCGGCCGCCGACGGGGATGAGCGGCTTGGGCACGGAGAAACCCGCTTGCGCAAATCGCGAGCCGCGGCCGGCCATGGGAACGACGATCTGGAGCATTTAGGCGAGGCCGGGTGGATGAAGCTCGCGCAACGTGCGGCGCGGCAGGGCGTATTCGAGGAAGGCATTCAGATCCTCCGGCGTCCCGAGACTATGCATGGTCCCCTCCTCCAAGTGCGACGTGGTAATCTGTTTTCCTTCCAGGATCATTTCATTATACACGGGTGCGACAAAGAACTGGCCGGAGGTCGTCAAGCCCTTGACCAGCATCCGCTCCGCCGCCGCCACGAAATCGGCTGCGCGCCGAAAGTAATAGAGACCCGCCGTCGCCTGTTTCGAGATCGGCCGCTTCTCGGCGACGGACGTGACCCGGCCGTCCGGCCCGGTCTTCACAAAGGACCAGCGCGGGTGACTGGCCGGAAAGGTTAGGATACAGCCATCGCTCCCGCCAGCACCGCAGGCGGCGTAAAAGGCCGGCAACCCCTCGGCGATATACTGGTCGCCATTCGCGATCAACAAATCCGCCTCGAGGTCGAGCTCATCGATGGCCAACAAGACGGAGCAAAGCGCGCCGGCGGTCTCCCGCTCCAGCGAGATGACGCGCGAGCCCGGCTCGAGCAGGCGCAGCATGTCGCCCAGGTGAAATTGCACCAGGTGCTCCTTGCGGCAAATAAACGTATAACGATAAGGCGCCGGCGGCGCGAGGTTGCGCAGCACGAGCTCGATCATCGACTGCTGGCCGATCTCGATCAGCGGCTTGGGGAAAGTATAGCCGCGCTCGTTAAAGCGCTGGGCCTGGCCGCCGAGGGGGACGATGATTTGCAACATAGGCGTCAGGCGGCCTCCACGCTCTGGATGAATTGATGCACGCGCTCGTAATCGACCTCGCTGAAGCCGGTGACGCGGCAGAGATGCCCGCCCGCGCGGCGCGCCGCCTCGGCCCCGTGGTCCGCGTCCTCCACGATCACGCATTCCGCCGGCTGCAAGCCGAGCTTGGCGCACGCGGTCAGATACATTTCCGGGTCCGGCTTGGCATGTTTCACGTCTTCATTGCTGACGAGGTGATCGAATAACTCGAGCAGTCCGCTGGCGCGCAACATCAACTCCAGGCTTTGGCGCACGGAATTCGAGCAAACGGCCATCAGATAACCCTCGCGCTTGAGCTGATGAATCATGAACTCTTTTTCAAAGACCGGCACACACTGCCGCAGGATCTCCTCGCGCGTGTACTTCTGCTTGATGCGGTTGATCGTGGCGTGCAGGCCTTTGGGCAGCCCCTTTTCAATCGACAGCATCTCGAGTTTCCGGCGCGTGGGCAGGCCATTGTAAGTGGTCAGGTGCTCGTAGCGCGCGATATGAAAGCCGAACAGCCCGAGCGCGCGATTGAGCGCATCGTAATGCCACTCGGTCGCGTCGACGAGGACACCGTCGAGATCAAAGAGAACGGCGCGGATTTTCGTGCTCATGGAAGAGAGATTTCGCCGGGATACTTGTCGCCTTTGACGCACGGCAGCTTGACGACCACGGTGGTTGCGTCCGTCACCGCCAGGAAATCCGTCGCGGCGCCGGCGGGGATGCGGACGATCTCGCCGGCCCCGATCTCCTCGCCGCTCATGCGCACCGTGCCGGAGACGATGACCGTGACCTCCTCCGCCACGCGATGATGGTGTTTTTCCTCGCGCTCACCCGCGCGGTAATGCTTCACCGCGACCTCCACGGCGGAAGACGGAACGAGCGTCGGCTCGAAATCGCCGACAAACCATCCCTTCGTGAAGTCGGCGAGACGGCGGCGTTCGAGGGGCATGTCGGAGGAAGGATAAGGCGCGGCGCCGCAAAGTGCAATGGGAAGGGTGAAATGCGCAGACCGCGGCCGCCCGGCTTCATTCGCGAACTGGGGCGGCGGTCACGCCGCTGAGCGGCTCGCTCGTCATCGTCTTCCATGCGAGCTCCTGCAACAGCCGGTTGAGCTTCCTCGACTCGGCGTCCTCCGGTTTTTCAAAACTCGTGAGGCCGACCGGGCTGCGGTGATAGATGGCGGCGTAATTGCAATAGGCCACCAAGTGCCGGATCGGGTCGGCGGGATGGCCCATGCCATCGACGAACAATTGCCTTTCCTGGGTGAGGCCGGGGACTGCTCCCTGCACGACTTGCTCGCGCAGATCGAGCACCGCGTGGCCCGCCGGCACGAGGAACACGACCGGGTGATCGTGCTTCGCGTTGATCTCGCGGACCTGTTGCGCGAAGACTTTGGTGATTTCATCCAGCACGGGGCGTGTCTGCGCGGCGGTCTTGAGGTTGCGGTACTCACCGTCGAGCGGGAGCCAGGAGATCTGGAGGATGACGCGCGCCTTGGGGTTGTGCTCCAGCGCCAGGTCGGTGAATTTCTCGATCGCCGGGTCGGGCATGACCTTGACGTGGGCCGAGAGCGTCAGGACATCGACCCGGCCTTTGTTAAGGGCATTCCTGGCGTCGTTGTGCGGGTCTGGATAGTCCCAGCATTGGGAGACGCTCGAGCCTCCGACGAATTGCACTTCGACGGTCTGGCCGGTGATCCCGGCCGCCGTCGCAATCTCCGGCATGACCCTTCCGACATAGGCGTGGAAGCTATGTCCGCAGACGAACAGCCGCACCCCTTTCGGTGGCGCTTCCTCCGGGAAACAGGCGCCCGGCACGAGCACAAAGAGCGCAGTGAGGAGGAGAAGCAAGGGACGCAATCTGGTCGGGCGCATAAGGGGATGGGCCATTGTTATCACAGCTCGGCCACGACGCACTCCATTAACGGCCGCCCGCCTCGCGGCGCCGCGGCGCGATTCGTGCTAATATTTGTATCATGAAGTCTCTCCCACTTCTGCTTTGTCTGCTCGCCTCCACCGCCCTCGCCGCGGATCGCATCAACCACGAGGGTCGCATTCTCGGGGCGCAGCCGGCGGTGACCCAGCCGCTGCTTTTCAACACGCCCGAGGCCGACGCGGTGGTCTCGGCGATGCAGATCATGCCGGTCGACAGCCCGTGGAATGAGAACGTCTCGCGCCGGCCGAAGCTGGCCAACTCCGCGGCGATGATCGCGCAGATCATGGCCGATCTCGGGGCGAGCCGGAGCACGCTGCGTCCCTTCTACGAGATGAACTTCGTGCTCGTGCCCGACAATCAGGCGACGCAGTCCATCAAGTTTTTCAACTACCCCGACGACTCCGATCTCGATGGCGGCACCTATCCGAACGGGCGCTACCCGATTCCGAGCAATCTCCCGATCGAATCCTGGCCGCAGGAGACGGGCACGCTGACCCTCGCGCAGTGGCAAAAGGACACGACCAACCTCGGCGGCGACCGCCATGCCAGCATCGTGCAGCCGGGCACGGGTTTTCTGTGGGAGACATGGCTCACGAAGCTCGTCGGCACGGCGTGGCAGGCCTCGAACGGCGCGAAGTTCTCGCTCAACAACAACACCCTGCGCCCCTTTGGCTGGACGAGCGGCGACGCGGCCGGCCTGCCGATGTTTCCCGCCATCGTCCGCTACGATGAATGCCAGCGCGGCATGGTGGAGCACGCGATGCGGATCGTGGTAAAACGCTCGCGCATCGGCCCGATCTATCCCGCCACGCATCAGGCGTCCGTCGGCAACCTGACCGACCCGAACATCCCCGCCATGGGCCAGCGCGTGCGGTTGCGCGGCGATTATCCGATCCCCGCCGCGTGGACGAAGGAGGAGAAAGCCGTGCTGCTCGCGCTGAAGAAATACGGCGCGCTCGTCGCGGACAACGGCGGCTTCTTCTCGATCTCCGTCGCGCCGGACAACCGCTTCGCCGCCGGCTGCTTCGATCATCTCTCCACCGTCTCCATCGGCGAATTCGAGATCGTCGCCACGACCGGTCCCACGGAAGGCCCGCGCTCCCCCGGCGCCCCTGTTGTAAACGCCGGCGCCGCCACCGCGGTCTCCTCCGGCAGCCAGGCGCTGCTCGCCGGCTTCAGCACCGCCGGCGGCACCGCGCAATGGAAGCTCGTCTCCGGCCCCGGCACCGTGGCCTTCGGCACGCCCACGCAAACGGCCACCACCGCGACCTTCAGCCAGCCGGGTAAATACAAGCTGATGCTGAGCGTCGACGACGGAGTCCACGCCGTGGCCTACAGCACCACCACCGTCGACGTCCTGCCGGTCCCGACCGTGAGTTCCAGTGGAACCAACGCCGTCATCACCTTCGCGACCACCACCGGCAGCACCTACCGCCTCGAATCCCGACCCAACCTGACCGGCGGCACTTGGACGGTGCTCGCCGACAACATCGCCGGCACCGGCGCCGCGAAGCAATTCACTCACACCGGCGCGCTGACGCAGGGGGCGCAGTTTTACCGGGTGACCTTGCTGCCGTAACGTAGTTTCATTCCGAACCGGGAGGTTCCAGTAGCCGCTTTGGCAGATTGCGACGACCGTGAAGCACACGCCGCATGATCACCTCACCCTCGAGTATTTCATAAAAGAGCACGTGACGATGAAATGGCCGCATCGCGACGAAAAATCGCCATCCCGCTAATCGCGGATGGTTCAGCCGAGCGACGGGACCGATCAAGGATTGTCGTCCGATGAGTGCACAGGTGCTCGCGATGGCCGAGAGGTAGCGTTCGGCCACTTCCCACCCCGCACGTTTCGCATACCACTGGTATTGCAGTTCCGCATCGGCAATGAAGAAGTCCGACTTCCGAATGCTCATTGCGCCGGCCCGTCGAGCCGGGCGCGAACCCGCTGCCGGATGCCCTCAAAGTCTTCGGGGACCAAAGCGGTGGTGGGGCTGTCCACGGACTCGAGCAGCCACGACTCGAGTTCGGGTGTCGTTGCAAAGGGCCGCTGCTGATGTTCGCTAATCGAACGCAGCATGTCATTGACCAGGGTGCCGGCATCGGCACAGACGCCCGCTCGCACTTGTTCCTCGACAAAAGCTTCGACATCTTTGGTCAGCGCTATGGTCATGGATGGAGCTTTGCAGAGAGTCCATCCCGCGTCAATCCGGCTATGGCAGGCAGCGGCAGGTAGGGCACCTGGATCTGCCCGGCGTCTGCGGAAACATCTTGCGTGGACGGGCGCTCCGCGCAGGCTCTCCACCGACCGGCAGCGAACACGACGCGAAAATGAAAACGCCAACTCGCCTTCTTGGACTGTGCTCTTTCCTGGTCCTGCTGGCCTCGGGTGTGGCCGGCCCGATCGAAGAGGCCACGGAAGCGCTCAGACAAAGAGACTATCCTACCGCACGAAGGCTGCTCGAGCCTTTGGGTGACCAGGGAAACGCGCAAGCCCAGGCCATGTTGGGGAGCATGTATTTCAATTACACGGCAACGCCGGAGGACTTAGCCGCCGGGTTGGGTTGGCTCCGGAAGGCAGCCGATCAAGGCGACATGGACTCCGAGGTGGAGCTTGGGATGCTATTACAAGGGGCGCGGGATCACCCTGGACTATGCCCAGGCGATGCACTGGTTCACCAAAGCCGCCGAACAAGGGAGCCCCCAGGCCCGGAGTGCGATCGGGACGATGTATGCCATGGGGTTCGGCGTGCCGAAGAACCAAGCCGAGGCGAAAAAGTGGAACAACAAAGCGCGGACGCCACCGCAATTGCCGAAGGAAGTGGCCGAAGCGCTGGCGGCAGCCTCCTCACTGACGCTCTTTTCCCTTCAACCTTGGGCAGGGCCCAATATCCCTCAGTGGGATCTGCAAGGCCATCATGTCCTCGGACATTTGGATCTGCCACCGGACCAGGCAAAGACCGCTCGCGCGGCCCTACAATCCGCATTGTCCGCGGGAAATGCCTATACCTCGTCGATGTGTGAGATCACTCCACGACACGCGCTGGTATTCAAAACAGGCGAAGACGTCTATGCGATTCTGATCTGCTATCAATGCGGCCAGCTCGAGGTTTTCAAGAATGATAAGCCCTTGCCCTTCGATGGAATGATCGTTGGAAAACCGGATGTCCTCAACGGCTTGCTCAAGGCGGCGGGCCTTCCTCTCGCCGATCACCCGGCGGCCCTGCAAAGAAGCTACGCGCAGGAAGCAAAGGCAGCCCTCAAGTTGGCCGAACAAGGTGACGCCAAAGCACAAGACGTTATCGCCAGAATGTTCATGGGCGGCCGGGGCGTAACAAGGGATGAGTCCACGGGGATCAAGTGGCTGGGCAAATCGCTGTCCTCCTCGCCGGACGACCCGGATTTTCAGGTGACCTTGGGCAAGATGTACCGGAGGGATAATGACCTGAAAAAGAATTACGCCAAAGCGCTGAAGTTATTCCAGCAAGCGGCAGCCCAGGGCAGCGTGGAGGCTCAGTACCAGATGGCAGAATTATATGAATTTGGGTACGGGGTCGCCAAAAGCCCCGCGGAGGCCATGAAGTGGTTCCGGAAGGCGGCGGAGAATGGGAATGTGGAAGCGCAATTCGAGATCGGAGTGAGGAGCGCGCAGGGGCGGGATCTGCCACTGGATTACACGGAAGCGTTGCGCTGGCTGCAAAAGGCCGCCGACCGGGCTCATCCCCAGGCGCTGAGCTGGATGGGAAACATGTATGAAGAGGGCTGGGGAGTGCCCCAGGATCCGGTGGAGGCTTATTTCTGGCATCGCCTGGCGCACCAATACGGAACGCCCTACGGAAAGGAGTTCTCCTTTTGGCCGGCCCCGGAGCAGCTCGCCGCCGTCGATAAGCGCGTGGCCGACTGGATCGCGACCCATCCGAAGCCGCGCTCGGGTGAGTGAACCGCGTGGGGAAAGAGGGTCGGAGATCGGAAAATCGGGAATGAGTTCTACTATCTCGCGCGAGTGGTGGCGAGCCGGCGGGACGGCGAATTCGCATCGATGTTTGTGAGTCGTTTTTCGGCTCGCAACTCACGCAACGTGAACCACTTGTGACTTCGAAAAACAGTTTGGAAAAACCCATGGTAAAATGGCGGAAATGAACGCTCTTATTACTTCACAAACTTGCCCCACTGACGTTGCCACTCCGATTGCTCCGCGCCCGACGGGGCGGCCTTCGGGATATTCGGAGGAGACGGTGGGGCGGCTCTGCCAGGTGATCCGCCGGCGGGGATTGGCGGATGTGGCGGCGGCGGCCACCCTGGGAATTTCCAAGGCGACGCTCTGGCGCTGGAAGCGGGATCATCCGGACCTCGAGGATTGGCTGGCGATGGCGCGGGAGGACTATCGCGAAGCGAAGCTCGCCATCGTCGATGAGGCGAAGATGGCGGATGGCCGGCCGGATTGGCGGGCGGCGACGTGGGCACTGGCCAAGGCGTTTCCCGAGGATTACGGGCGGAACGCGGGGGCAGCGCGGGCGGTCGCGGCTCAAAGCGGGAGGCCCTCCCTCGCGGAGGAGATGGCGGAGAGACAGCGGGAAATGGAGGGTTGGGTGCAGTCTCAGTTGACGCCGGAGATGAAGGAGTTGATCCGGCAGGCCAACGAGGAGACGGAGGCCATTCTGGCGCAGGAGGCTGGGGAGGCGCCATCGGACCGCGATTGAGCCAGACTGCATGAGCGCATTCCTCGCCGAAGAAGGCTCCGCCAACGGTCAGACTGCTGGCCTCGGGTGCGGCAGGCAGCCCTTCTGCCCTGCCATACCCGGAGCCGGCGATCTGCGCTGGGCAAATTTCGCCAACCATCCCACAAAAACCCTGCAAAACGGTTTCATAAGGGTTCAAAAGTCCCTCGGGGGCGAGGCTCCTTGACCTCCGGCGTGGTTCTCATGCGACCAACCGCCGGGTTTGCCCTCCCCGCACGCAGCAGGCTGCGACTCCCACCAAAGCGGCAGCAGGCTGCCGCAGTCCAAGGGGTTGCGGCTACGCCGCAACCCGTACTGTGACTCAGGCTATGCGAAGTTTCCTACTTCTCCATCCACTCCGTGTGGAAGAACTCGCCGGCGGGCTTGTCGACGCGCTCGTAAGTGTGGGCGCCGAAGAAGTCGCGCTGGGCTTGCAGCAGGTTCGCCGGGAGGCGCTCCTGGCGGTAGCTGTCGAAGTAGGCGAGCGCGGCGCTGAAGGCGGGGACGGCGATGCCGTTCTCGACCGCGGTGCCGACGGCCTTGCGCCAGTTGGCCTGCGTGCGGACGAGGATGTCGCGAAAGAACGGCGCGAGCACGAGGTTCTTGAGGCTCGGGTTGGTGCGGTAGGCTTCGGTGATGCGGTTCAGGAAGCCCGCGCGGATGATGCAGCCGGCGCGCCAAATCGCAGAGATGTCCTCGAAATTCAGGTCCCAGTTGTAGAGCTTGCTGGCGGCGCCGAGTTGCACCATCCCCTGGGCGTAGGAGATGATCTTGCTCGCGTACAGCGCGTCGCCGACGGCGGTGATGATTTCCTGCCGGTCGCCGGTGAACGGCTTGGGTGTCGGCCCGGCGATTTCCTTGGAGGCCGCGACGCGCTCGTCCTTCATCGAAGAAAGGATGCGGGCCTCGACGGCGGAGCCGATGACCGAGAGCGGTACGCCCATCTCGGCGGCATGGCCGACGGTCCACTTGCCGGTCCCCTTCTGGCCGGCCTTGTCGAGGATGATATCGGGAATCGCCTTGCCAGTCTCGGGATCCTTGCGGGCGAAAATCTTCGCGGTGATCTCGATGAGGAAGGAGTTCAGCTCGCCTTTGTTCCAGTCGGTGAAGATCTGGTGGAACTCGTCGGCCGTCGGATTGATGGCGGCCTTGAGGATGGCGTACGCCTCGCAGATGAGCTGCATGTCGCCGTACTCGATCCCGTTGTGCACCATCTTCACGTAATGGCCCGCGCCATCGGGGCCCATGTGGCGGCAGCACGGCTCGCCCTCAGCAACGGCGGCGATCTTTTGGTAGATGGGCGCCAGCGAGGCCCAGCCTTCCTTGGAGCCGCCGGGCATGATCGACGGGCCCTTGAGCGCGCCCTCTTCGCCGCCGGAAATGCCGACGCCGAAGAAGTGAATCCCCTTCTCCTTCAACGCTTTTTCGCGCCGCTGGGTGTCGGTCCAGAGCGAGTTGCCGCCATCGATGATGACGTCGCCCGGCTCCATGAGCGGGACGAGCTGCGCGATGACGGCATCGACCGGCGCGCCGGCCTTGACCATGATCTGCGCGCGGCGCGGCTTCGCGAGTGCGCCGACGAATTCCTCGAGCGTCTTCGCGATGAAGAAGTTTTTCCCTTTGCCGCGCCCTTCGCCGAACTTCTCGGTGACCGAGGTCGTCCGGTTGAAGACGGCGACGCGGAAGCCCCGGCTCTCCATGTTGAGGACGAGATTTTCGCCCATTACCGCGAGGCCGATGAGGCCGATGTCACATTGATTCATTCGAAGAGAAAGGTTTCTGAATTTGGGATTGGAAGGGCGTCGAGCGTAGAGGCAAAGTCCGCGACTAAGCAATGGACTTTTCCGCCACCACTCATCGACGGCCCACGGGCACGGCCTGCCGCGCCGGCGGAGGCCGCCCATGAACGTCCCCAACCAACTGACGGTCGCGCGCATGGTGCTGACGGTCCTCTTCGTCGTCTCGCTCTCGATCGACTGGGCCTTTGCCTGCACCACGGCGCTCGCGCTCTTCATCGTGGCCAGCATCACGGACTACGTGGACGGCGAACTGGCGCGGCGCTGGAACATGGAGACGAATTTCGGCCGGCTGATGGACCCGCTGGCCGACAAGGTGATGATGGCCGCCGCACTCATCTGCCTCTCCGGCCGGCGCGTTTTCCCGCCGTGGGTGGCGGTGATCATCATCGGCCGCGAGTTCCTCATCACAGGGCTGCGCATGCTGGCCGCGAGCCGCGGCAAGGTGCTGCCGGCGGAGAAGCTGGGGAAACACAAGATGGTCTGGCAGATCGTGGCGGTCATCTTCTTCCTGCTCGTGATGTCGGTGCAGGAGATCGTGTCCACCGGCGCACTCAAAGCACCCGGCGCGTCCGTCGCCTGGCTGCGCATGGATTGGCACCCGCTCGGCCTCGTGTTGCTCACCATCGCCGTGGGGCTCACCATCTACTCGGGCGTCGGGTATGTCTGGAAACACCGCTCCTACATTGCGGAGATGTGAGGCTCCAGGCGCCGAAGGCTTTGGACTGCGGCAGCCTGCTGCCGCTTTGTGGTGGCCGCAGCCTGCTGCGGGTGGGGAGGATTTCAAAAGGAGGGAACGCTCCGCGCCGCACGCAGCAGGCTGCGACTGCCACAAAGCGGCAGCAGGCTGCCGCAGTCCAAAGCCTTCGGCGCCTGCACTCCCTCATTTGACTGAGATCGAAATCCGCTGTCGCACCACATGCGCGTCCTCCTGCTGAACCAGTATTTCCCGCCCGACCCGGCGCCGACCGGCGTGCTCCTCGGCGAGCTCGCGGAGCGGCTGCGGGCGGAGGGCCACACGGTCGATTTCATCGACGCCGGCGCACCTTATCGCGCCGGCCAGAAACAGCGCGGCCGCGCCCGGCGCGAACTCACCGCGCTGGCGCGCATCCTCTGGCGCGGGCTGCGCGCGCCGCGGCCGGCGGTCGTCATCTCCGCGACCTCCCCGCCCCTGCTGTTGGTGGTCGCGACGCTGATCGCGCTGCGGCATCGGGCGCGGTCGCTTCATTGGGCGATGGACCTCTACCCGGAGCTCGCGGTCGCGCTCGGCGAGATCCGCGAAGGCGCCCTCGCGCGCGTCTGCGGGGCGATCATGAGTTGGTGTTATCGGCACACGAACACCGTCGTCGCGCTCGATGAAGACATGGCCGCGCACTTGCGCGAACGCTACGGCGTCCGTGCGGAAATCTGCCGCCCGTGGGTTTTCGCGCCGGTCATCGCGCGGCTGGAAGAGGCGCTCGAAACGCCGGTCCTGGGAACGCCAATCTCCCGATTGGCGAGTCGCGCCGCCCCTGCCGAGCACCTCGCCCATCAGGAGATGGGCGTTCCCAGGGAGCCGTGGACGTGGGTCTACTCCGGCAACCTCGGCCGCGCGCACGAATGGGAGACACTGCTCGAGGCGCAACGCCTCGTCGAGGCGCGCGACGACGCGATTCACTTGCTCTTCCAGGGCGGCGGCCCCGCGTGGCCGGCGGCGCAAGCCCGTGCCGCCGAGCTAGGCCTGCGCCGTTGCGAATGGCGCGGCTATGTGGACGAAGCCGAGCTTCCCGCGTCCCTCCTCCGCAGCGCCGTCTGCGTCGCCACCCAGCGCCCCGAAGCCGAGGGCCTCCTTTGGCCCAGCAAGCTCGGCCTCCTCCTCGCGCTCCCCCGCCCGATTTTGTGGATCGGCAACCCGAGCGGCGCGATCGCCAGGCGACTACGCGAGCACCCAGGCCATGGAGTGTTCCCGACGGGCCATCCCGAGGCCATCGCCGAGTGGCTCCTCGCCACGCGCGCGCAAGGAGCGCCACCGCCGCAGCCCGAGAACCCGGTCAAAATGCGCGCGGCATCACTCGAATGGTGGAGCCGTCTCGCAGCCCCCACTGCGTGAGCCAACCGTCACCTCCCGGCGGTAAACCATCCTTTAGCCAGCGGATCGCGCGAGAAGAAGTCGAGCAGCAGGTGGGCCACCTTCGCGCGGCCGGATGCGCTCGGGTGAGTGCCATCATCGACGAAGTCCTCCTTCTTCCAGACGAGCTGATCGATCTTCCGGCCCTTCTCCCCTTCGGCCCAAAGATACGGCCCCCAGAGGAGCAGCGGCGCCTTCGCTTCGGCCAACTCCGGGTCGCCCTTCATCTGCCGCTGGATGAGCCAGCGCACCACGAACGCCCCCTCGTACGCATACGGCTCGGGATTGGTCGCCGTGTTGGCGTTGCCGCCCCAGATCCGGCTGTCGAGATACGCGATGCGCAGGTTGGGAAAAAGCGCGCGCGCGTGCTGCAGCACCGCCAGCGTGTCGCGCTCCAGTTCGCGCCCGTGCGCTTGCAGCGTCCCCGTCGGCCCTTTGTTCGCGAGCTTGATCCACGCGACCTGCACCTGGAGCGGCGTCACGCCCGCTTTGATCAGCCGGGTCTTCGCCACCTGCCAGGGCGGCGCATCCGCTTGCGCCCACTGCGCCATCGCCTGCCCGCCCTGCGCGCAATCGACGATCGTCACTTTCGCCCCTTTGGCCGGCGCCGCGTCGGCCAGTTCCTTGAACGCCGAGAATTCCTGCGTCGCGTTCGACATGCTGATGGAGACGAACACCACCCGCCCGCCCGCGGCCGGCTTCCCCCCGGCATCGAGCGGCTGGATGCGCGCGAGTTGCGCCTCCGCGGCTTGTTGCAAAGCGGGCGGCGGCACATTCCGGCCCGCGCCGTAGAGGCCGCCGTCTTCGCCTTCGTAGCGGTCCTCCGCCGTCATATCGCAGAGCGGCGTCAGGTGCTCCGGCCCCTTGCGCTGCGGGCCGCCGCCTTGCTTCGGGCCACGGGCGGCGACCGCGCGATCGAGATACGTCTGCTCCTCCGGCGTCAGCTTCTCCCCGCGCTTGAACCGGGCATGAAGCTCCCGCGCCTTGACCCGATCGATCTCCCCGCCGGCGACCGCCGCCGCGGGCGTGGCCGGCGCCCGGGCGGCATCGCTCTTCGGCGTCTGCGCCTCCAGCGCATACCAACCGAGCAGGAACAGCAGGAGGAGGGGGAGGGATCGTTTCATAGCCAAACAAGTAAAGCTGCAACCGCGCGATCTCTTGGGAGGTGGATGCGAAGCGGTGTTCACAGGTCGCGCGTCACACCACCGGCCAGAGCGGCGTGCGGACCTGGAGGAACTTCACCGTCTCGGCCCGATCCGAAGTCACGCCCGAGCAGGTCGCGCGCAGCCATGCAGGGGTGACCTTGCCCACCATCACGGCGAGGTCGTTGTAGAAGTCCGTGTCCGCCGCGCGCAGCCATACCACCAGGCGCAGATCGTTGAAGTCGATCGCACTCGAGGTGTCGCTCCCCACGAAGAAAGCGTAGACGCCGAGCGCCTCCCGCCGCTCGTCGCAGAAGCGGCGGACCGCATCAACCAGCGGCGCGGGCAGCTCCACCGCCAGCGCATCCACCAGCGTCAGCGTTTCGCTCGGGCCACCGCCCGGGCGCAGCCGGGTAAACTCGCCGCGCACCAGTGCCGCCACGCCGTCCGGCTCGAGCGTGATCGCGCCGCTCATCCCATGATTCACCCGCACCCACAGCTCGCCGTTATTGGCGATCTTGAACAGCGCCTCTGCCGGCATGGCCGCGATCGCCGGCTTCGGCGGAGGGATCTGCTCCCCTGCCCAATCCGCCGCCGCGTCGCTCGTGAAGACCGCGATGAACTCCCCCTGCGGGTGCGTGTAGCTGCTGAAGACAAACTGATCGCCGTTCTCCAGTGGAAATTCCCCGCGCATCTCCGGGTGATCCGGGACGAACGTGTACAGCTCCGACGCCCACAGCATCCGCCACATCCTCCCATGCAGCGCCGGGTCATCGGCGACCTTGCGCATCAGCCGCTCCAGTTCGTTTTGCGGCGGGGGCTCGGGGTGGAACGATGGGGTCATGTGAACGAGATCGGATTTTCGACAAATGGCAGACCATGTAGATCAAGACTTGGTCGGCGGAAGCTCGCCCGGCCGCCTGCTACGTCTGCGGCGGCGCGAAGTCGAGCGCCGGCGCACCCGCATCCGTGGACCGGAGGCTCAGCGCGAGCAGCACGGCCCCGACGACCGCACACGAGACCCCGTCGAACAGGCACCAGAACCGCGGCATGCCGGCGATCGATTCGATGAAGTAGAACGCCGGGCCGCCGATGAGATAGATCACCGCCGTCGCCACGATCAGCGGACGGTACCGCGCCACGTCCGTGGCCATGATCCAGATCAGCACCCCGATGCCTCCCTGCACATAAGCCCCTCCTCGCAGCACATAGCACAACACCGGATCGTGCGGCATCGCGCCCAGGCCCAGCCACGCGTGCCACTCTTCGATCCACTCCAGCGGGATGAGGGCGATCCCCGCCGTGAGGATTTGCAAAATGGCGAGGAAGCGAAGAAACGGAACGGTGAAGCGAGTGCAGTTCGCGGGAGGTTGGATCCGCATAAATCGGCTCACCGGATCAGGCGATCGACCGCTTTCGCCACCCCGAGGCCGAGCCACTTGGCGGCGACTCCCGGTTCGGGCGAGGCGTCCTTGATGGCGAGGTAAGTTTCCCAGTCCGGACAGACTTCGGGCAATTCCCGCCGCACCTGCGCAAAGATCTTTTCGTCCGGCATTTTCCGGTCGCCAATGTTGGCGCCGCATTGCGTGCAAAACTGCGCCCCTGACTCAGAGCAGAGATCGCAGTTCGCGCAGTACGTCCCCGCCGCCAGCTTTTGGATGCGCTTGATGGCAAGGTTCCGGCGTTGCCGGCGCATCAGCTCGTCCATCTCCTGGTCACGGCGCACCTTTTGCAGTTGCTCATAATCACTCGGCGCAACGAGAGACGCGTGGCCGCACTTGCCGCAGAACTTCGCGCCGACCGGATGCTCGGCAGCGCAGCGGGCGCATAGGACGACCGTTTTCTCGCGCTTCAGTTTCTGATTGGCGGCAGCGCCGCTGCCGAAGAGCACATCGAAAAGTACGTTCATGACGCTTCGAGAGTATCAGTTGAAACTACGATTGTCGAGTTGGGGAAGATCGGCTTCGCCCCGCCTTCGCCCGCTGTCGGGCGGGACGCCCTCCACGGCGGGCGAGACGCCGCGCCCTACCCGGGGCCGCGGAACTCACCCCGCCCGCCGCTGGTCACACTGCCGGGCCAGCCCCTGCCGCACCCACACCGCCCCCACCACCCGCCGCGCTGAGCAGCCGCGCGAGCGCTTGGCTGAGCGCGGCCACGGCGTCGCCGTTCGGCAGGGTCAGCGAGAGTTTCGCGGTGCCGTCGGGCTGCGGTTCGACGCAATGGGCGAGGCTGGCGTGAAGGGTCTGCGCGAGCTGCGGATCGGGCGCGGGGGCGGCGGGGAGGAGCTCGCCGAGGAATTGGAAAGCGGCGGTAAGGAGTTGGCCGCCGGCCGCGGAGACGCGGACGCGGCGCTCCTCGAGCGAGGCGGCTTCGGCTTGGGCGCGGGCTTCCACGGAGACGTCGACGGGGGCCTCCGGCGTGGCGCCGAGGAGGACTTCGAGGCGGCGCTTCAGCTCCTCGGTGCCGGAGACGAGCTGCACTTCGGTGAGCTTGGAATCCGGGTCGAGCACAGCCGCGGCGAGCTCGTGTTTCGCGCCGAGCGTGGCGAGCAGGCTCTCCTCGATCGTCCGCTCGGTGATGAGCAGGTAGACCTGCACCTTGCGCTTCTGGCCCATGCGATGCGCGCGGGCGATGCGCTGCTCGAGGAGCGCGGGATTCCACGGCAGATCGACGTTGATCACCGTGTCGGCGGCCTGGAGGTTGAGGCCGGTCGAGCCGGCGTTGGTGGTGAGAAAGACGCGGCACTCCGGGTTGCGCTGGAACTCGGAGACGAGCTGCTTGCGCTTCGCCTGCGGCACCGAGCCGTCGAGCCGCAGGAAGGGCGCCTTCAGCTCGCGCAGGATCGGCTCGATGAGGTTCAGCATCGTGGTCCATTCCGAGAAGACGAGGATCTTGCGCTCGGGCTCCGCGATGAGGCCGGCGAGCAGCTCGCGCAGGCGCTCGAGTTTGCTGGAAAAGGAGGGCTCCGTCTTGTCGCAGAGGAAGGTGCTGTCGGCCGCCATGCGCGCCCCCATCAGCGCGCGCCGCAGCCGCAGCAGATCCATCTCCGTGATGAACTTCTTGGCCACGATCATGGCGGCCACTCGCATGTGGGAATCGTGCATGGCGAGCTGCTCGTCGGTGGGCGCGATGCGCACGACCTCGGTGCTGCGCGGGGGCAGATCGAGCGCGACGGAGACGCGCGTGCGCCGCAGCAGGACGGGGGCGAGTTGCTCCCGCAGATCGGCGAGGTTCTTGTAGCCGAGCACCTTGCCGCTCTCCTCCGCGTTGCGGTGCCGGTGGAAGAAGCGGAACGCCGGCCCGAGCCGCCGCTCGTCGATGAACTCGACGATGGAATAGAGATCGTCGAGCCGGTTCTCGATCGGCGTGCCGGTGAGGACCATGGCGAAGCGTGAGCGCAGGGACTTCACCACGCGGCTCGTCTGCGCCTCCCAGTTCTTGATCCGCTGCGCCTCGTCGAGGATGATCAAATCCCACGGCGCGCGCTCGATGGAGAGGAAGTCGCGCAGCACCTGCTCGTAATTGCAGACGGTGAAAAACGCGTCGCCCATGTACTGCGGCTCGCGCTCCGCCCATGGGCCGGCGACGAGCTGCACGCTGCGGCCGCTGAAGCGCGCGATCTCCGCCGCCCATTGCGATTTCAGCGAGGCCGGGCAGATGATGAGCACGCGCCGCACCTCGGCCTCCTGCGCCAGCAGCTCGGCCACGCCGACACCCTGGATCGTCTTGCCGAGACCCATTTCATCGGCCAGCACCGCGCGCCCGGCGCCGGCGACGAAGGCGATGCCATCGAGCTGATACGGCAGCAACTCCGTCTGGAGCAACGACGTGCGCAGCGGGTGCGCCTTCGGGTCGCGGCGAATCTCCGCCACCAGCCGCGCGAGCCGCCGCTGGTGCAGCGCGTGCGCGATCCGCTCCTCGGCGTCGGGGTAGATGAGCACGCTCTCGCCCTGCGCTTCGACCCTGGTGACGAACTCGACGAGCTTCGCGATTTCCTCGGGCGTGCGGGCGGACCGGTCACGCCACGGCTCGGCGAGCGCCGCGAGGGCGCGGGGCAGTCGCGGCGGAAGATCGACCGCCAGCCGCGACTCGCCGTCGTACCGCACGTGCACGGCGATCTGCACCGGCACGAAACGCCGCTGCAACTCGGCGGCCGGCGTGCGCTTGCGGACCCAGGCGATGACCTTGAGCACGTGCTTGCAAGTGCCGAGCGTGTTCTTCCCGAAATCGCCGCACGTGCAATACGACTCGCCGCGCTCCAGCCCGCGCAGGGCGACCCGGTACGACTTGCCCGAGAGCGCGCTGCGCACGAGGTAATCGCCCCACGGGCTCTCCCCGGCCGAGGCGCGGCTCACCTTCATCTTCTCGTCCCGCGCGCGCTGCTCGCGCTCCGCCAGGGCGCGGCGTTCCAGGGCCGTGGAGTCGAGGGTTTCCAGGGACGCCGGCTGCTCCTCCGGCGGCGGCTCCGCGAGCCCGAGCGCCACCTTTTCCTCCAGCACAAACGCGAGCACGCCGGCCATGTAATGTGCGACGTCCTTCTCCTCGCTGCACGTGAAGCGCACCCGGTCGCGCCCGGTATGGTCGCTCGCCAGCGTCAGCACCAGTGGCGCCTCGGTCCCGTCGGTGAGCGTCACCTGGAGCAGATCGTCCTCCAGCAGGATCTGGTCGGGCTCGATCTCCAGGCGCGGCGGCTTGCGCATGAGCCGCGCGCCATCCGGACCGAGCCATTTGCCGGCTTGCGCCAGGGTGAGGCGCGAAAGGCGATCGCGCAGCGTGAGTTGGGCGGAGGTCTTGACCGGCATTGGGGCAGTGAACAAGGACGCGGGCCGCGAGGGCAAGGCCGGCGTCTACTTCGGCGCCTTTTCCATCGCCACAATGAGCGCGTCCGCGATGGCTTTCATCCCTTGGTCGCCGGGGTGGCGCGCGACGCCGGCGTGGGCGATCTCCCGCTCCGCGCGGGCAAAGTTCGCCTTGTCCTTGTCCAGCGCACTGATGTCGACGAACACCCCGCGCGCCGTGTTGCACGCCTCTTTGAGGAGAGAGTCCTTGGTCGCATCCGCCCAGAAACAGCTTCGCAGATAGAGCGTGGTCCCCTCTCCTTTCAGCAACGTCAGCAGACGGACGGTGCTCTCCTTGAACTTCGCTTTCGCCTCCTCCGTCTTGAGCGCCGGCACGTTCTCACCGATCGCCACGATCACGGTGTCCGGCTCGAATGCGATCAGGTCTTTCAGTTTGGCCGCCGGATCGTACTTCTCAAAATCGCGCTCGAATTCCGCCACGTTCACCACCCGGAATTCCGGCCGGCTCCCCCGGCGTTTGGCCACGGCTTCGACGACCAGATGCACGTAATCCTTTTCCGCGGCGCTCGCCGCCATGCCCCAGTTCCCCGTCCAGCCGACCGCCTCCGACGGGCCATGCAGCGTGATGCTGTTCCCGACAAAAAGCAGCCGCCCGCCTTTTCCCTCCTCTGCCCGGCTCGGGCCGGCGGAAAAGGCAAGGAGAGCGACGAAGAGTGAGAAAGCACGAAGGTTCATGGGGCGGGGCAAATACCGGGAGACAGAGTGCCGACGGGCCGCGGACACCTCAAGGCTTGGTTGAGCCTAAATCCGGGAATGAGGCAGAGGATTGACCACGGATTACACCGATGGCCACGGATTTCTGGACACCACCCATCGGGTGAAGCTGCGAACTTTTGCAAACACCTCCGTATCCGTGCCCATCCGCGAAATCCGTGGTTCCTATTCCGGTTCTTGGGTTGATCCAACAATCCACAACCGGATGAGACCGTCCGTCGTCTCCGCTGCTCGATGAACCCGAGCCGAAATCAGTGCGCGCTGGCCAACGCCTCGACGTCCCGCGAAGTCCGGAACGCCACCGCGCTGCGCGCCGCCGCATTCTGCGCGAGCTGGTAATCGAGGTAATCCGCCGCGCCTTTCGCGGCCTTGCCGAGGGCGGTGCCGAGGCCGAGCTCGTTTTGCAAGGCCAGGAGGATCGGGAGCGCCTCGGGGCGCTGCGTGTCGGCGAGCGCCTGCACGGCGGAGAGGCGGTAGACGGGATTCGTCCGCGGCTCGCGCGCCCAGCGCGGGAGCATTTCGAGGGCGACATCGGGATAGAATCGCGCGATGCCGTAGAGTGCGTAGTGGCGCGTGGCGGGCTCGCCGGCCAGCAGCTCGGAGCGCCAGAATTCCCATTCCAGCTCGGACGTGATCCGATAGTAGCGCATCGCGAGCGGCCGGCTGGTCGGGTCGATCATCGATTCGATTCTCAACTGCGGATCGATGGTGAGAGCCACCCGGGATTCGCGCACGCCGATGTCGCGCAGCAGGGAGAGCGCGGTCACGATGTCCTGCGTGTCGGCGCGGAAGGCGTCGGTGTCAAAGCGGCTCGGCAGGAGGGCGGACGCCGGCGTGAACTTGGCCACGGAGCTCAGCGGGAGATTGTCGGTGAGCGCGAGGATGGCCGTCTGGACCGCGGCGATCGTGAGATCGGGGTCCTGCTGGATGCGCACGAGCAGCGGTTCGATCTTCGGCATGCTGAGGTACGCGAGATGATACTGGGCGTCGGCCAGGCGATTGGAGGCGCGCAGGGCGGCGGTGCGCAGCGACAGCTCGCGCGTCTTGCCGGGCGCGACTTCGATCGTGCCGGGGCGGATGACGACGACCGACGCCTCGTCGCTTTCGAAGATCTGGCCGATCGGCACGGAGACCTTCAGCGAATCGGTTCCCTTGTTCATGAGGACGACCTTGAACCGCTCGCGCCCATTGCCGGTGAATTCCGCGACGATGCTCTTTTGCTCAATGGCGAGAGCGATTTCGCTTTCCTGAGGTGGCGGCGCCGTCTTGAACGCGGGCGTCTGGGCGACCGACCGGGCCGGAGCCGGCGCGTCCGCCGACGGCTTGGCGTCGGGCCAGCAGAGGTAACCGAGCACAGCGGCGGCGGGGAGAGAGAGGGCGAGCAGACCCTTGG
>DASYIS010000262.1:0-11418 GCA_035997375.1 Chthoniobacteraceae bacterium | reverse complement strand
CTCAAGAAATTGGAGGCGGCACCCCCGTTCGCCTTAGGCTCAGGGGAGAGCCGCGCTCTACACCCTCGAACGAGAACTGGCGTTCGTCCCAACACCCAAACGCTTCGACGTTTGCCTTTCTGGTTCCGGCTCAGCCGGGTTGGGAAGAGGAAGACGATGGCTTCAAAATTCGGAGGCTCAACGCGACTCAGCCCCTGTCCAGCCTTCGAGCCTTCGCCGGCCCCAAAACTTCCCCTTTACGCTCCGTCGATCCTCCGCTAAGAGCAGCCGCGCCAGAACCATGATGAAAACAGCCCTACTGTTCGCCATGTTCGGGATCGCCGCGCTCGCTGGGACGAGCGGGGTCGCCTCCGCGCAAAGCCCGTACAAAAGCAGCGCGGACTTCGACAAGTACGCCATGAAGTTGCGCGAGAGCACTCTCCTGTCCATGGCGCCGCAGGTCATCGTCCCCACGTCGACCCGCACGTTCGCCAACGGCAGCCTGTATCCGTGGAAGCGCAACATCGTCACCACCATCTTCTGGGTCGGCGAGGCGGCGAGCGCCAACAACCCCGTGCACAATCGCTCCTCCTCGTGGGATCTGAACTGGTCGACCAGCTTCGGCGGGTATGACAACCCCGAGCCCTCGTCGCGCCGCAACTACTGCCCCGTCGGTTTCACCCCGAAACAGAACCCGTTCTATTTCGCCCTGCCGTACAACGACGTGACCCACAGCAACACCAAGCCCGAGGCCAGGCTGGTCATCCCGTGGTACAAGCAGACCTTCGTGAAGGACGGCCAGAGCATTTGCCACGACCGCTGGATCGCCATTCGCAACCCCTCCACCAACAAGATCTGCTACGCCCAGTGGAGCGACTGCGGCCCGTTCCGCACCGACCACTGGCAGTACGTCTTCGGCAACGAAGTCCCCAAGCCGAACCTCAACCGCGGCGCCGGCCTCGACATTTCGCCGGCCGTGCGCGACTTCCTCGGCGTCGGCCCGATGTCGGTGCTCGACTGGCGCTTCGTCGAGTTCAACGAAATCCCGCGAGGCCCGTGGTCGAACTACGGCGACAATAACACCTTTGTGCAAATGGCGCGCGGCGGCGGGTCGAAACTCGCAATGAAGGCCGACGCCCCGCCGGCGGTCAAAAACACGCCTGCCGAGCCGCGGATCATCTTCGGCAAGTAGCCGCTTTCTTCCCCCCGCCATGGCGCTCTCCTCGGGCGAAGCATTCGCCCTTCTCCAAAAGGCGAAACAGCACGACCGCCTCACCCACGCCTGCCTCATCACCGGGGCGCCCGGCAGCGGCAAACGCGCGCTCGCCTCGCGCCTCGCCGGGCTGATCGTCGGCCAGGCTGGCGGCGACCCGCTCACGCATCAGGACGTCCACACGATCCAGCCCGAGTCGAAATCGCGCCGCATCCTCATCGACCAGATCCGCGGGTTGGAAGACGAGCTCCGGATGCGCTCGATGACCGGCGGGGCGAAGGTCGGCCTCGTCTTCGACGCCGAGCGCCTGCAGCCCCAGGCGGCCAATGCCTTTCTCAAGACGCTCGAGGAACCGCCCGGGCGCTCGCATTTGATCCTCGTCTCCGCGCTGCCGGATCAGCTCCTGGAGACGATCATCTCGCGCTGCATGGAGGTGGCGTTGCGGTCGCCGGCCGCCCGCGAGCCCACGGCGCGGCAGCTCGCGTTGCTCGAGGTCCTCGCCGCCTCGCATCGCCGGGCCGGCGTCGATCTGCCGCAGGTCTACTCGCTGGTGCGCGATTTCCAGAAGCTGCTCTCCGAGAGCAAGGACGCCGCGCAGGAACAGGCCGACGCGGATTTCAAGGTGGAAGAGCAACGCTACAAGCAGATGGCCGACCCGCGCTGGCTCGAGGAGCGCGAGGAGCAATTCAAGGCGATCGCCGAGGCGCGCTACGTGGCCGAGCGCTCGATCCTCCTCGAGACGCTGGAGCTCTGGTGGGCGGACATCTTGCGGCAGCAGGCGGGCTCGGCGCAGGTGGAATTCGCCGGCCATGCCGCGGCCACGGGGGCGCTCGCGGCCGCGCTCTCGCCGGCCGACGCGCTCCGGCGTAGCGGGGCGATCGAGCAACTGCGCGAGCAGCTCGGCAACCCAGGCCTCCAGGAGCCATTGGCGATAGAGGTCGCCTTTGCGCGCTCCTTCGGGCAGGAGTAGCTTCCCGCTCGCGCGTCCATGTCTTTCCTCTCCCAGCCCCCCACCCTGCTCGCCGCGGCGCTGCCGATCGGCCCCAATCTTTTCATGGCGGCGATCGTCCTGAGCGCATGCACGTACGGGGCTCTCGTCGTCTTCAACTACCTGTCGCTCAAGTACAAAAGCACGAACCGGTACTGCGTCGCGAGCGTGATGCTCCTGGTCGCCGGCCTCCTCGTGGGCGAGGCGTCGATCGCGCTGACCTTCGACGACGACGCGCCGCCCTTGCTCCAGACCAATGCCGGCCGGCTCGCCGTCGCCCTCCTGGTGATCGCCGCCGGCGTCGCGGTGTTCGGATTCATCCACTGCTACCTCCATCGGCGTCACTACCGCCGCGGGCGGAAACGCGCGCTCGGCGCCTTCGTCTTCTCGCTCGTCGCCATCGGCGCGCTGTTCAATCTCTCGAGCACGTCCAAGTCGCCCCACACCCGCGCGGCGCCCAAGACCAAAGTCGAGCTGATCCGCGAGACCGACGCCTACGGGCGCCCGCTCGCGACGCCCGAGCCGGCGACGCCCGCCCCCGAGCCCGTCCCGGCCCCGCCGCCGCGGGTCGCCCCGCTGCCCGTCCCGCAGGTCCCGCTCGGCACGCCGGCCCGGATCGCGACCCCGACGCCCGCGCGCTTGCTCCCGAGCGTCATTTCGCCCAACTAGTTGGCGCGGATCGTTCCGGGTTCGTAGTTCCGCCTTCAGGCGGCCGAGCGCGACCTTGTGTGAGCGCGTCCGCCCTTCCAGAGCGCCTCGAGTCAACGAAGCCGCTCGCCGCCTAAAGGCGGAACTACGAACCCGGAGGGCGCCGACGCTCGCGTTTTACTTCGCGGACACCAGCTCCGCCTCGCCCTGCGCGGGCGCGGGCGTCTGCACGCCGGTTTGCGGGCCGGCATTCGCGGGCACGTCTTTCTTCTTGCCAGTGAGGTGGCCGTTGCCGCACGTCACCCCGTTGTAGGCGACGACGCCCTCGGCGGTGACCGGCTTCGGCTTGGGACCGAAGTTGAATTTGATCATCTTCCACGTGTCGCCGGGCTTGGCTTGCAGGCCGAGGCTGGCGGTCGGCTCGTAGCCGCAGTGCATCATGCAATTTTCGCAGCGCGGGTCGCGCGCTTCGCCGTTGACCACGCCGTACTTCGACCAGTCGACCTGCTCCAGCATTTCCCGGTAGCTCGGGTAGTGGCCGTCGGTCATCAGGTAGCAGGGCGCTTTCCAGCCGCGGATGTTGCGGGTCGGGATGGCCCAGGCCGAGCAGGTGAGGTCGCGCAGGCCGGCGAGGAATTCCATGTAGACCGGGGTGCCGAAGATCGGATATTTCCGGCTCCATTCCCCGATGTCCGCGAACTTCTCGATGGTCGCCTTGCGGGTCAAATAGAACGCCTCGGGGCGCAGGTTGAGCCGCTCGACCATGTCCTTCTTGGCCGCGTCGTACTCGTAGCCGGGCGAGATGGTGTGGCCGTCGACGCCGATGGAGGAAAGGAACTTGAACATGTCGTCCAGCTCCTTTGGCTCGGTCTCCTTGTAGACCGTGGTGTTGGTCGCGACGAGATAGCCGAGCGCCTTGGCCATGCGGATGGCCAGGATCGCCTCCTTGAAGACGCCCTCGCGCTCCACGATGAGATCGTGCGTCCGCTCGAGGCCGTCGATGTGGACGTTCCAGTACATGTAGGAGTTCGGGGCAATGACCGGGCGGGTCTTGTCCTTCGGCCCCTTGTGGATCTCGGCCACGTCCTTCTCGGAGATGAGCCCGTCCTGTTGAAGATCGAGCAGCTTGAGGTTGAAGCCATCGCGCAGGACCGGCGACGCCGATTGCACCTTCACCCACTCCGAGGCGAGGTAATCGCGCATCTTCTTCCGCATGGAAGTAGCGTTCGTGCAGATGTAGCAGATGCGGCCCTGCCCGAGCAGCCCCTCGATCAGCTCCTCGATCTTCGGGTAAATCAGCGGCTCGCCGCCGCAGATCGAGATCATCGGGGCGTTGCACTCGGTCGCCGCGTCGAGGCAATCCTCGAGCGACATCATGTCCTTCAGCGAAGTGGAGTATTCGCGGATGCGTCCGCACCCGGTGCAGGTGAGATTGCAGGTGTGGAGCGGCTCCAGTTGGAGCACGGTGGCGAACTTCTCGACGCGGGTGACTTTCTTTCCGACGATGTAGGTGGCGATCTTGGCGGTCAGCGCGAGCGGGAATCTCATAAGGCGGCGACTGTTCTACAACTTTCGGAAGTTGCAACGCAATGTTTGAAATTCGTCAGTGACAATTCTGTCAGTTGCCGATTTTCGCCCATGGGAGGCCCTTGGATGCGTGAAATAGGGCGCGCAGGGCGGTCCGGGGAGCGCGCGCGCCCCGCGTGCCGGATTCGGCGCCCTCGCCGAATCCCGTTGTGCGCGGCACACTCGTTCGGGAGGTTTGCACCCGCAACGTGTTGAAAGCTGCCCGGCGAGGGCGCCGGGCAGAACACGCGGGGCGCGTGTGCTCCCCGGGCCCTGCTGACTGCGTCAGCCGGTCCAACCGCCGTCAGCTGAGCAGCGCCGAGACCGCCTTCGCCGGCAGCACGCCGGTGAGCTTCTGCTCCAGGCCCTGGAACTTGTACGTGAGCTTCGCGTGGTCGATCCCCATGCAGTGCAGGATGGTCGCGTTGAGGTCGCGCAGGTGGACGGGGTTTTCGACGACGTTGTAGGAAAAGTCGTCGGTCTCGCCATGGACGACGCCGCCTTTGACGCCGCCGCCGGCCATCCACATGCAGAAGTTGCGCGGGTGATGGTCGCGGCCGTAGTTGGTCTGCGTGAGCGTCCCCTGGCTGTAGACGGTGCGGCCGAATTCGCCCCCCCAGACGACGAGCGTATCGTCGAGCAGGCCGCGCTGCTTGAGATCCTTGATGAGCGCGGCGGAGGCCTGGTCGACGTCGTTGCACTGGAGCTTGAGGTCGCTCGGCAGGCTGCCGTGCTGGTCCCAGCCGCGATGGAGGATTTGCACGACCCGGACGCCGCGCTCGACGAGCCGGCGGGCGAGGAGTGCGCTGGCGGCGAAGGTGCCGGGCTTCTTCACGTCGGGCCCGTACAGGTCGAGGGTCTCCTGCGTTTCGCCGGCGATGTCGACCAGCTCGGGGACGCTCGATTGCATGCGGAACGCCATCTCGTACTGCGAGATGCGCGTCTGCGTTTCCGGGTCGCCAAAGCGCGCGAACGAGCCCTGGTTGAGCGTGTTCAGCGCGTCGAGCATGCCGCGGCGATCGTCGCGATCGACGCCGGGCGGGTTCTTGATGTAGAGAACCGGATCGCCCTGCGAACGGAGCGCGACGCCGGAAAAGCGCGTCGGCAGGAAGCCGCTCTGCCACATGCGCGTAAAGAGCGCCTGCGCGTTCGCCTTGGCGGACCAACTGGGCGTGAGGACGACGAACGACGGCAGGTCTTCGTTCTCGCTGCCGAGGCCGTACGAGAGCCACGAACCGAGGCTCGGCTTGCCGGGCAGCTCGTTGCCGGTCATGAGGAACGTGCAGGCCGGGTCGTGATTGATCGCCTCGGTCGAGACGGTCTTCACCAGCGCGATGTCGTCGGCGATGGAGGCAATGTTCGGGATGAGCTCGCTGAGCCACATGCCGGACTGCCCGTGCTGCGCGAATTTGAAGATCGACGGCGCCACCGGGAAGCGCGCCTGGCCGCTCGTCATGGTGGTGATGCGCTGGCCGTTGCGGATCGAATCGGGCAGTTCCTTGTCGAAATACTCGGAGAGCTTCGGCTTGTAGTCGAAGAGATCGATCTGCGACGGCGCGCCGTTCATGTGCAGGTAGATGATGCGCTTCGCCTTCGGCGGGAAATGCGGAAACCCGGGCAGCGCGGGGTGCACGGCGCTGCCGTAAGCCGGCGCGGCGGCGGCCTGGGCGCGCGCGCCGAGCAGTTGATTCAGCGCCAGGGCGCCCATGCTCAGCCCGCTGCTGCGGAAGAACTGCCGGCGCGTTTGCAGGAGCGCGTAATCGTGGAGGGGATTCATGGCGGGGGATCGGTGCAAGAATCAAGTCAACCGGGCCACTTCGATCTCCGGCGGGTCCGGGATCAGGAGCTGCCACTCGTTGGCGTGTTCGTTCCAAAACAAATCATCGCCGCGGAGGCTCCCGGCCGCGAGATGCTCCTTGATTTCCTGGGCGGTGAACTTGCCCAGGGTCTGCCCGCCGCGGGCGACGATGAGGCGCGCGGCCTCGAGCTGCAACGGGACCACCGGGAGGGGCGGCGCGGACTCCGCGAGGCGATCGGAAGGGATGGCGGGCGGAAGCGGCAAGCCGGCGCGACCGGGAGGGCCGGCCCTCAATTGCTGCAGCGCCACCTGCGCATTTTGCATGCGCGCGGCCTCGGCGATGTGCCTCTTGACGACCGTTTTTCCGACGGGCGCAAAGGAGACGGCGGCCAGCTTGAAGTGTTGCACGGCGAACGGGATGCCGATGATCGAGAGCGCCAGGGGGATGGCGGCGATCAAATGGGAAAGCGCGAGCCACCATCCGAAGACCAGGATCCAGATCAAGTTGCCCAACATCCCGAGAGCGCCGGTCGAGATATCCGGCCGATTGTAAAGCTCATCCCGCCGGATCAAATCGCGTCCGAAGGGGAGGAAACTGAACTTGGCGATGACAAAACAGGAGCGCGCCCACGGCAGCCCGATGATGGAGATCGCCATCAGGACGCCGACAATGACCCACAACAGACCCGCCGCCAAACCTCCAAAAAGCAACCAAAGCAAGTTTCCCAATGTACTCATTTTAAATAGGCCGTTGAATCAATAAGCCGTGCGCTGCGCCGGCGCGATCAGTTTTTCGTGAGCACTTCGTCCATGTTCAGCAGGACGTTGGCGACCAGCGTGTAGGCCGCGAGCTCGCTCGCGTTGAGCGCTGCGCTCGGGGTCGATTCGCCGACGGTGATGGCCTGTTTCGCGGCCTCGGGATCGGCGGCGTAGCGGGCGAGCGCCTTCTCGAAGGCGGTCTTCAGCGCGGCGCGCTCCGGCTCCAGCGCGTGGCGCGCGGTGACGAGCCGGAAGCCAAACTGGATGCGGTCGAGCGGCGTCACGCCGCCCTCGGTCATCATCCGCTGGCCGAGCGCGCGAGAAGCTTCGTAGAACTGGATGTCGTTCATCGTGAGCAGCGCCTGCAGCGGCGTGTCGGAGCGATCGCGCCGCGTGCAATACTGTTCGCGCGACGGGGCGTCGAAGGAGGTCATGCTCGGCGGCGGCGCGGTCCGTTTGTAGAAGGTGTAGAGGCTGCGGCGGTAGAGCGCGGAGCCGTGATCCTGCACGTAGCTGCGCGTATCCGAGCCGCTGTAGGCGACCGGTTCCCAGATGTTCGGCGGCTGGTAGGTGCGCACGCCTTTGCCGCCGATCGTGAGGTCGATGAGGCCGCTGACGTAGAGGGCGTTGTCGCGGATTTCCTCGCCGTCGAGGCGGAAGCGCGGGCCGCGCGCCAGCAGGCGGTTTTCCGGGTCGGCCTCGAGCAGCTTCGGCGTGATCCGCGAATCCTGCCGGTAGGTCGCGCTGGTCACGAGTTGCCAGACGAGGCGCTTTACGTCCCACGCGTGATCGCGGAAATCCGCCGCCAGCCAGTCGAGCAGCTCCGGGTGCGAAGGGGCGGCTCCTTGGGCGCCGAAATCGCCCGGCGTTTTCACCAGGCCCTCGCCGAAGAACTGCTGCCAGAAGCGGTTGACCGTCACCCGCGCGGTCAGCGGGTGCTCGGGCGCGACCAGCCATTTCGCGAGGTCGAGCCGCGTCGGCCGTTCGCCGGCGGCCTTGAGCGGCGGGAAGACGGCGGGCGTCCCGGGCGTGACGAGATCGCCGGGCTTGTTGTATTGCCCGCGGATCATCACGTGCGATTCGCGCGGCGTCGGCAGATCGGCCATGACGAGCGTCTTGACCACCTTCGCCTCGATCGCCTTGGCCTGCTTGTCGAGTTCTTCCTTCTGTTTCACGATCGCCTCGAAGACCGGGCGCGTCTCGCGGCAGACGGTGGTCAGATAGTATTTGCGCAGCGTTTCGTTTTGCGCCGGCGTGCGCTGGTCGGGCGGAACGGACCGCAGGATGGGCTGCAGCTCGGCCGGCAGATCCTTGCCCGGTTTTCCTTGATACGTCTTCAGCCAGGCCGTCAGCGAAGACCGCGGATCGGTCGCGCGGTTGTCGTTGTACGTGATGCCCGACTGGTCCCAGTAAACCGTGCCGCCGTATTGCGTAAACGCGAGGCCGTCGAACGAGGCGTCGTCCTTCAACTTCAGCTTCGCGACGTCGACCTCGAGGCGCACCCACTGGCCGAGCTTCGGCAGCGGACCCATCTGCAATTTCGACGGCGTGTTCGCGTTGCCAAACTGAATTGCATCCGCGTCGCCCCAGTTGGCGCGGTATTCCCAGTTTCCCGCCGCGTGCCATTGCAGCATGATCGCCTTCGGCGGATTCGCGGGGTCGAGATAGACGTGCGCGTAAATCTTCCCGTTCGACGGCACGAAATACGGCTCCTTGACGCCATCGAAGTAATCCTGCGCCACGCCGACGGCCTTGCGCTTGAGCG
The DNA here is from genome assembly GCA_035997375.1 of Chthoniobacteraceae bacterium. Lineage (GTDB taxonomy): Bacteria > Verrucomicrobiota > Verrucomicrobiia > Chthoniobacterales > Chthoniobacteraceae > DASYIS01. The sequence continues at coordinate 2,702 of DASYIS010000262.1, read as the reverse complement.
CGCGCTCGCCGGACTTCACCGGCTCGGCCTCCGCGGCGGTGACCCAGGTCGTCGGCGAGCCGGCGACCGCGGCCTTCGCGCCGGCGGGGAAGGCGTCGTCGAACCAGACCGTGTCGACCGTTTTCACCGGCGGCAGAGGTTCGACCGCGGCGGGGTCGGTGTACTCGGTCACGGCATAGACGCGGTCGACTTCCTTGCCGATGTTCTTTTGTTTCTCCCCGATCTCCACGAGCTCCTTTTCCTGCTCGGGTGTGGTCAGTTTGAGCACCGGCGGCGTGTCAAACCGGTTGCCATCCATCGCAGGATCGGCCGCCGAGTTGAAGAACGCATAGAGCGAATAAAACTCCTTGGTTGAGAGCGGGTCGAACTTGTGGTCGTGGCAGACGGCGCAGCCCGCGGTCAGCCCCATCCAGGCGACCGCCATCGTCTCCGTACGATCGACCGCATAGCGATAAATGAACTCCTCGTTGATCGAGCCACCCTCCCCGGTCGTCACGTTGCAGCGGTTGAACCCGGAGGCGATCTGCTGGTCGCGCGTGGCGTTCGGCAGGAGATCGCCGGCGAGCTGCCACACGGTGAAGTCATCGAAATGCAGGTTGTCGTTGAACGCGCGCACCACCCAGTCGCGGTACGGCCAGATGCCGCGCTCGTTGTCGAGATGCATCCCGTGCGTGTCGCCGTAGCGCGCCACGTCGAGCCAGTAGCGGGCCATGTGCTCGCCGTAGTGCGGGCTCGCGAGCAAGCGATCGACCACGCGGGTGTAGGCCTCCGGCGAGGTGTCGGAAAGAAAGGCGTCGGTCTCCGCCGGCGTCGGCGGCAGGCCGGTGAGATCGAAGGTGACGCGGCGCAGCAAGATCTCCTTCGTCGCCTCGGGCGACGGCGTGAGCTTGTTCTTCTCCAGGTCCGACGCGATGAAGCGATCGATCGGCACGTGCGCCCACCAGTCGTTCGCCAGCGTCGGCAGCGCCGGCGCCTTGAGCGGCTGAAAAGCCCAGTGCTCTTGATACGGCGCGCCCTGCTCGATCCAGCGTTTGACCAGCTCGATCTGCGCGGCCGTCAGCTTCTTGTGGCTCTTCGGCGGCGGCATCTGCTCGTCCTTGTCGGTGCTCACGATGCGGAGCCACCCCTCGCTCTGGTCGAGCTTGCCCGGCACGAACGGGATCACGTCGTCGGCCTTGTCGAACAGGCCGGCCTTGGTGTCGAGGCGCAGCTTCTTCTCGCGATGCTCCGCGTCCGGCCCGTGGCAGTGGTAACAATTGTCCGACAAAATCGGGCGGATATCGCGCGTGTAATCGACCTTGCCCGAGCTGGGCGGATCGACGGCGAGCAGCGCCGGCGCAAGCAGGCCAAGCACGCCGGCGGGGAGGCTAAAACGGGTGAGCTGGGCGAACATGGGGAGCTGTATTCAGTGCCACAAAGAGGTGAATTCGCAAGAAGGGGTTTTCCTTGGCGAGGCGACGGGTCGTGCTTGCCGAACCGGCGACCAGAGGCCAGACTCAGATCATGGCTACGCCCTTGAAGATCGTCGTCGAAAAGCACTCGGACGGCTACGTCGCCTACCCGCTGGGTCTCGCACGCGGAGTGGTGGTAGGACAAGGCGACACGTATGAGGAGGCGTTGGCTGACGTGAACTCAGCGATCGCCTTCCACTTGGAAACGTTCGGCTCCGAGGCCCTGGCGCCCGAGGCGAACTGCGGCGGTACTATTTGAAAAAAATCCGTTCCGTGGTGGCGGCCCGGAGGGCCGCCTTTCTCGCATTCTTCCTTCCTCCGTGGAGTGACTTCTTGCTTCGCTTCGCCGGCCATTATGTTTAATTGGTTCAATCGCAGTTCGCGATCCCCTATTCCTTTGATATGAACATCCGGCTTCCCCTCCTTGCGTTCCTCACCGCCTTTTCCGTGCAAGCCCACGCCTACGATTGGGAGCCGTTCCGCAAAGGAGCCGCCGAAATCGAGGTCGTGGACATGAAGCCGGTTCCCCTGGTCGAAAGTGCGGACAAGAAGGGATGGGCAAAGGTTCCGCCCATGTTTCCCAAATACGGGGCCGTGATCTACATGCCTCCCAACGACGGAGCGGGCAAGGCGACGATCACCGTGGTCAAGGACGGCTGGCTGTTCATTGCCTGCAATTACGATTACCAGGGGAACCCTTCCGGCAACTGGCAGGAAGAAGTCTGGGATGAAAAGAAGTTCAAGGCGAAAGGCTGGCGCAACGTCACCAAGACCGAGATGGGCGGTCTTTTCATCCGCGGCGACGACAAGAAGTACGAGGTCTTCATGAAGCAGGTCAAGAAAGGCGACCTCCTGACGCTGCGCTGCAACAAATACTCCCCACCGTACCCGATCCTCCTGACTGCGGACGGGGCGAAGAAGTAGCTCGCCGCTACGCCTTCGCCCCGCCCAACCCAAATGCCTCGTGCGCGAGGATGGCCGCCTCGGCGATCTTCGCCTCGTCGATCACGACCGAGGTCTTGATCTCGCTGGTCGAGATCATCTGAATGTTGATCCCGCCGTTGCTTAGCGCCTCAAAGAGCCGCGCGGCGACGGCGGAGTGCGAGCGCATGCCGATGCCGACGATCGAGAGCTTCGCGATGCCGTCCTGGGCGATGAATCTATCGGCGCCGATCTCGCGGACGACGGGCTCCAAGGCCGCGGTGGCTTTGGCCAGTTCGTCCTTGTTCAGCGTGAACGAGATGTCCGTGG
>DASYIS010000261.1:0-3859 GCA_035997375.1 Chthoniobacteraceae bacterium | reverse complement strand
ATTGGCACGGCGAAGGTCACCGTCACCGCGGGCACGCCGGTGCTGAACGCGCGGACCTTCAGCGGCCTCCTCCTCGATCCCCACGACGCGATCGCCGGCGCGGTGGACGCCACCTTCACCGCCACCGGCCGCGCCGCCTCGGTGCGGATGACGACGGGCACGCGCGTCTCCCGGTTCTGGCTCTACCTCCCCGCCGGTTCGAACACGGGCAGCCGCTTCCTCGGATTCGGCACGCTGACGCTGACGCGCAACGGCGACGGCACGGTCTCCGCCAGTTTCGCCAGCTCGGGCGACCTCATCGGCGGCGTCCTGCAGCCGCGCAAGGCCCCGTCGGTCGCAGGGCGCTACAACGCCGCCCTGGGGAGCATCGATGCGGTCATCCCCGGCGGAGGCTACCTGTTCGTGAACACGCTGAGCGCGAGCGGCGCTTTCCTCATCGGCCGCCTCCCCGACGGCAAGGTCTTCTCCGCCAGCACCTCCGTGCGCGACGATGGCACCATCGCCTTCCACTCCATTGTCCGGCGCGGCGTGAATCCGCCCGAGATCGTCGCGGGCGAGCTGGTCTTCGCCGACCTCACCGCGACCGATCTCACCGGCGAGGTGGCGTGGGCCAAACCTGTCCAGGCCCCGGGCGTCCGCGGCCTGCACCTCGGCGGCGTGGACACGCTCCTCACCGTCAACGGCTGCCAGTGGAAGCGCCAGCCGCTGCCCGCCGGCGCCGGCACCCTGAGCCTGAGCGGAGGCAACCTCGCCGCCGACGAAGACGCCAACGTCGCGATCACCGCGGGCCGACCCACCGTGCCCACGGGTTCGGCGAAGAGCTGGGTGGCCAATCGGAAGTACGGCATCTTCAGCGCCCGCGTGAAGGTCCCGGGCCTCCCCCTCCCGGTCGCCGGTGCCGGCGTTTACCTGCCCAAGAGCAACAGCGCTTGGGGCTTCTTCCCCGGCACCACCGAAGGCGGGCGGATCGAGTTGACGACGCGGTAGGTGAGGCCGTGAATCAGAAATCAGTGGGGAGAGTAATCAGTCAGGAGCGCGCCGCCGCGCACTGATCACTCCCTGCTGAACTGATTACTGATTAATTACTCGCCCGTCCCACTGCACGCGCCCGTCTTATCCCCCGCCCGTCCCTCCCCTGCCGAGCCGCCGCCAGCCCGGCTGATCACAGAGCGATGGTCATCTTCTCCGCTGCCTCCGTATCCCGCCCGAGATAGCGCGCGCCGAGCAGCCAGAAGACGCTGGCCACGACCATCATCACCGAGACGAGCCCGAAGGCCGTGTTCATGCTTTTCGTTTCCTGCGCGATCCAGCCGATGAGGGGCGGCGAGATGGCGTCGCCGAGCGCGTGGATCATAAAGATGTTCAGGGCGAAAGCCGTCGCGCGCACCGGACTGGCCGTGACATTGGCCAGCGCGGTGTTGGCCGGCCCCGTATTGAAAAAGAGAAAGAAGACGGCAAAGAAAACCGCGACCCACGCCCACGGAAAGGGCAGGCGCAACATCGCGAGGGTGGCTGGGAAAGCGAAGAGGATGGCCACGCCCGAGGTGAGGAAATACGCGCCCCGGAAGCGGTGGCGCAACTTTTCCGCCGTCCATGAGCCGAGGAGCGTCGAGGCGATTCCGGCGACTACGACGATCAGCCCGAAGGTGGTGTTCACGCTGTCGAGGATCTCCCTCTGGATTTGGTCGGAAAGGTGCAGTGGGTCGAGCCCGCGCACGACCGCGAGCCGTCCCGTCATGAATTTGGGAATCCAAAACGAGATCCCACCGATGGCAAAGGTCATCGCCGTCATCGCCAGCGTGTTGAAGACGTAGGAAGGAATCCGCAGCAGCGCGAGCGCGTCGCGCCGGAACGAACCCGACGAAGCCGCGGCCGCGGCCGTGACGGGGCGGGGCGGCTCCTTCATGCGAAAACAGAGCCAGGCGAGCACCAAGCCCGGCGGCAGGACCAGCCAGAAGGCCCAGCGCCACCCGAGCAGCGCCGCGATCTTCCCGCCATACACGTAGCCGAGCGCGCTCCCCACCGGGATCGCGAGGTAGAAAAGCGCCAGCACTTTCCCCCGCTTCTCCACCGAATAGTAATCGGACAACAACGCCGGCGCCGACGGCCCATAGCCGGCCTCGCCAATGCCGACGCAGATGCGCGTGAGCACGAGCGCGCCAAAGGTGGTCGCCAGCCCGGTCGCCCCGCTGGCAAAGCTCCACGCGGCGATGCACGCCCCCACCAGCCACCACCGTGACCACTTCGTCGCGAGCCGCCCAAAAATGGGCGCGCCGACCATGTAGGCATAAAGGAACGCCGAGGCCAGACTGCCCGCCTGCGTTTCCGTGAGCCGGAATTCCTTGCTCAGGACCGGCTCCACGGCGGCAAGCACCTGGCGGTCGATATAGTTGAAGAGATTGATCGCCAGCAGCAACGCGAGGGCACGCCCCGCGCCGGGCAGCGCGGTCGATTGCGGCGGTCGAACATCGTCCATGCGGACTGCTTAGAGCGATCCCGCGAAAAAGAAATCTTCATGTGCGGATTTTCGGAAGAAGAGGGGGAGACAAGGAGACGGCCCCGCCCCATCTCCTTGTCTCCTTGTCTCCCCCTCTTCACTTTCCGCTGGCGCTCCCCCGCCAACCCGCTACGTTCCCCCCAGCCACCCGTTCGGCGTGATGGCGGAATTGCTAATATTCCGTAGCGCCGAGTGGGTGGCTATTTTCTTGCCCGCATCGCATGCACATTCCCGACGGATACCTCAGCCCCGCCACGTGCGCCGCGCTCTACGCGGGCGCCGCGCCGTTCTGGCTGGTCGCGCTCCGGCGGGTGCAGGCGACCTTCCGCGCGCGGACGATGCCGCTCCTCTCGCTGCTCTCCGCGTTCTCGTTCGTGGTCATGATGTTCAATCTGCCGCTCCCCGGCGGGACGACCGGGCACGCGGTCGGCATGGGCGTGGCCGCGGTGTTGCTCGGGCCGTGGGCCTCCATGCTCGCGCTCTCGGTCGCGCTCCTCATCCAGGCGGTGTTCTTCGGCGACGGCGGAGTGACGACGTACGGCGCGAATTGCTTGAACATGGCGGTCGTCGGCTCGCTCGTCGCACACGCGGTCTATCGCACGCTCACGGGACGCAGCGCGGTCGCGGCGCGGCGCCGTGTATGGGCGGCGGCGTTCGCCGGTTACGCAGCGATCAATGTTTCCGCGCTGCTCGCCGCTGTGGAGTTCGGTATCCAGCCCGCACTCTTTCATGACGCCGCCGGTTCGCCGCTCTACGCGCCGTACCCACTGCACATCGCCGTGCCCGCGATGATGCTCGGCCACCTGACCGTCGCCGGCCTGGCCGAGGGCGTGATCGCCGGCGGACTCGTCGCATGGTTGCAAAAGGCCAACCCGCTGCTGTTGCAAGCGACCGCGCGCCCCGGCGAAAACCCGTGGCGGCTCACCCGCGCGCTCTGGGGCGGGCTGGCGGCGCTGATGATCGCGACGCCGCTCGGCCTGCTCGCGGCGGGGACGGCCTGGGGCGAGTGGAAGGCGCAAGACTTTCGCGACCAGGCCGCGCGTCAGGAGATCGCGGCGGCCTCGCGGGAGGTCGCACCGCCCATCGTGGCGCCGGCCGGTCTGGAGCGGCTGGCTTCACTCTGGACGGCGCCACTGCCCGACTACGCGCCCACCTTTCTGAGAAGCGCCTCCTTCGGTTACATGATGTCGGCCATGTTCGGGGCGGGCTTGATCACGGGGCTCTTTTTGCTCTTCTCCACGTTCACCCGTAAATGCACCCGAACCTCCTGACCTGGATCTTCGTCGGACTTTTCGTGCTCACGTTTATCGCGTGGCAAATCGAGCGCCGGCCGACCTTGCTCCACGCCACGGTGGCGGAGTC
>DASYIS010000260.1:0-14878 GCA_035997375.1 Chthoniobacteraceae bacterium | reverse complement strand
GGGCCTTCTCCTGCGAAACCTTCCGCATGACTGTTCGCTCGCTTTTGCTGCTTCCCCTCCTCGCCCTGCTCGGCGGCGCACCGCTCCCGGCCGCGGAGAAGGCGACCCCGGCCGGCGTGCATTTCGCCGCGGATGGGATCGACATCGATGCGGGGAGCGTGGGGAAGTTCACCCTCGAATACCCCGCCCTGCTCGACTCGGCGCAGAAGCCCGCGCACAACCTGCTGGAGAAGATCCCCGCGAAAACGACCGTGGTGCTGAAGTACGAGGGCGGCGCGCAGGTCGAGCTCTCGCTCGGCGCGGAGGGGAAGGTGGTCGCGCGGTTTTCGCAGGTGCCGGGGGACGTGAAAAACGTGGAGTGGAACATGCACATCCCGATCTCGTTCAACCAGGGCGGGAGCTGGCAGGCCGGCGCGAAGGGCGGGCCGTTTCCCAAGGAAAAGCCGGCGAAGCCGCACCTGCTGCAGGATCACGCGGACGCGTTGACCCTGACCAACTACGAAGGCCGCAGCCTGGTGCTCGGCCTGCCGCAGTACACGTTCCTGCAACTCTCTGACAATCGCGAATGGAACTGGGCGATCTTTCATTTCAAGGGCGTCACGCCGTTCGACCCGAACCGCAAAGAATTGGTCTTCACGATCACGCTGCAAGGCGGCTCCGCGAAGGCAGCGCCGCTCGTCGATGAGTTCGGCCAGGCGACGCGCGAGACATGGCCCGACAAGGTAAAGAGCCTCGACGAGCTGAAGGCCGACGTGGCCGCGGAGAAGGCGTACTACGCGAGTCTGACGCCGCAGACGCGTGGGAAATACGGCGGGCTGATCGGCAGCCAGGAGCGGTTCGGCTTGAAGGCGACCGGCTTCTTTCACGTGGAGAAACAGGCCGCGCGCTGGCTGCTCGTCGATCCGGCGGGCCAGTTGTTTTTTCACCTCGGGCTCTGCTCGGCCAATCCGAATGAAGACTACACGCTCGTGAAAGGCCGCGAGAGCGCGTACGCGTGGTTGCCGCCGCGCGACGGCGAATTCGCCACCGCGTGGAAGAAGGATTCCGGCGGCACGGTCTTCTCGTTTCACCTCGCCAACCAGATCCGCAAATACGGGCAACCGTACGAGAGCGAGTCCTACTCCGCGCGCATGATCGAGCGGATGAAGGCGTGGGGCTTCAATTCGATCGGCGCCTTTTCCGGCGTCGGGCCGCAGGCGCAAAAAGCCGCCAACCTGCCGGGCGTCGCGCACCTGCCGCTCGACCAGTGGCACGGCGTGCCGCGCATTCCGGGGATCGAGGGCGTGTGGGATCCGTTCGAAGAGAAGACGCGCCGGCAGATCGAGAAGAACTTCGCCGAGACGCTGCCGGCGCGTGCGAACGATCCGCTGATCATCGGCTACTTCATCGCCAATGAGCCGATCTATGAGAACATCCAGCACATCGTCCCGACGCTGAAAGCGAGCGCGAGCGCGTGCAAGCAGCGCTTCATGCAGGAGCTCGCGACGAAGTACAAAACGATCGACGCCTTCAACACCGCCTGGAAACTGGAGGCGAAGAGTTTCGACGACGCCGGCGAGACCGTGCTGCCCGTCGAGACACCGGCGGCCAAAGCGGACGTGCAGGCCTTCACCGGGGTGTTCTTCGAGGAGATGTTCAAGCTGGTGGCCGAGAACTTTCGCAAGCACGACCCAAACCATCTGCTCCTCGGCTGCCGGCTGCAGCCTGGGACGATCGACAACGAAACGCTCTGCCGCACGCTGGGCAAGTACGTCGATGTCATGTCGTTCAACTACTACACGAACGGCGTCGACCGCGATTTCCTGCGCAAGATCTACGCATGGACCGGCGAGAAGCCGATGATGCTCAGCGAATTCTACTGGGCGGCCTCGCGCGAAAGCGGGCTCGCCGGCGGCCGCGAAGTCCCCACGCAGCAGGAGCGCGGCCTCGCCTACCGCAACTACGTCGAGCAAAGCGCCGCCCTCGGCTTCGTCGTCGGCATCGAGTGGTTCACGCTCGTCGACCAGAGCGTGACCGGCCGGTGGTTCCAGGGCTTCGACGGCGAGCGCGCCAACACCGGCCTCCTCTCCGTCACCGACCGCCCGTGGAAGCCGATGCTCCAGGAGATGATGAAAACGAATGAGGACATCTACGGAGTGTGGGTGGATGGGAAGGCGCCGTTTGCGTGGAACGACCCGCGGTTCAGGGGGAAGTAGTGAGAGATTGGGAGTGTGTCGAGGCGGCGCCGCAGCAAGGCGGTATCGCGGGTGTTTCAGAAGATCTACGACAAGGCGGTGTGAGCCACGGGCGTCCCCAGCCCGGCCGCCTTCCGCTTCTCGATCAGCTTGATGAACACCGCCGCCAGGCCGTTGGCGACGAGCTTCCACGCTCTCGCTTGCGGATTGTAGCTGTTGACCCACCGCCCTTTCTCGGGCAACGCGAGGAACTTCCCCAGCTTCTCCCCGCGCCCAACGGAGTCGCCTCCCAGCGGCACTCTTCCAGGATCACCGGCACCACGACCGTCTGCCCCGCCTCGTGCAACCCGATCGCCTTCGGGATCTCGTGCTCGGTGATGTACTTGGTGGCCAGCGCGTGGGAACTGGTCAGCAGGATGAAGACATCCGCCGCCTCCAGCTCCCTCTGGATCGCTCCGTCCCACTCGTCGCCGGGGTCGATCATCCGGTCGTGCCATGAGCTGGCGACCAGCCCCTCGTTCACGAGGATCGTCAGCTCCACGTTTAGCCGGTTGCGCTGGTTGACGTTGCTCTTCGAGTAGCTGATGAAGACCGACGGCTTCCAGACCTCCGGCTTCCGTGCGGCCTCCTGGGTGAAGGCGTTGTTCGCCGCCGCCGGGCTGATGTCGACCGTGCCCTGCTCCGGCAAGTGCAGTCCGGTCGAGCGTCTATGCTGCTCGTCCAGCTCCAGCACCTTCGTCTGCACCCACGCCCCCCGCACCTGCATCTCCTCGACTGGATCGAGCCCCGGGATGTCCTTGTGAATGTCGCGCAACTCCGCCTGGCAGAGGCCCGCCAACTCCTGCCGCGCCCGCTCGGGGCCCGTCACCGTCACCGTTACCAGGCGATCCTGCGGCTCCTTGCGCAGCAGCGCCCGCGCTCCTTCCCGCGCCAGGATCGCGCCGCTCGCCCATTGCATCCGCCGCCCCTCCTTCTCCTCGATGAGCTCGTGCAACCGCACGATCGCCCGCGCCACCAACCCCTCCGGAAGCGCCGGGTAGGTGTAGCGCAGCCGCGTCGCCTCCGACGCGGCCGCCAGCGCCGCCGTCTCCTCCGGCTGCGTGTCCGGCAGCGCCTGCGGCACCAACCACAACCGGTCGCCCCGAGCGCTGTCGAGGGGGTCCGAGTCCTGCGGCTTGTGCGGGTAGGCGATCTCGAACCGCTCCATCAGCCGCACCAGGTACGCCCGCATCTCCGGATCCGGCTCGCCGGGCAGCACTGCCGGCAGATCCTTCTCGTACAGCAACCCCGCCTGCGCCTCCGCGTGGCGCATCAGCTTGTAGACATTGTTCGTCAGCCAATCTGGCTGCAGCACCGTCGCCTCGCGCAGCCGCGGATCGTTCCGGTAATTCAGCGCCGCCCCGAGATGATGCAGAATCTCGGCCAGCGAATCCTGCTTCCCTTCGTCGGTCACGCCCTTCTCCGTGCAGAGCTTGCGGTACTCGGCGTAGCGAATGTGCGGGCGCTTCGGCTTTGGCGGCGGGGGCGAGAAAAACTCGCGCACCTTCCCCAGCATCCCTGTCTTCGCCGGCTCCGTCCCCGCCAGCGCGCGCCGCACATTGTCCCACGTCTCCGGGAACGGCTCGCGCACCCACGGCAGCGCCTCCACCTCGCGGCAGAGCGCCGCCTTCAGCCTCGGAATCCCGAGCTTCGACTGGCAATCCATCTCCACAAACTCGCGGATGAACGGATACCGCTCCTTGAGCGCCTCGCGATCCACCCGCGGCTGACATCCCGGCACCTCCCACTTGTTGAGCGCCACGAGGACCGGCGGCCCCTGGCCCGCGTCATCCGTGCCGAAGGCCTTGATCAGCCGCAGCCAATACTCCGCATCCTCGCGCTCGCTATTCTCCCGCCCCGTCAGCACCACCACGTAAACCGTGCGGACACTGAAGAAGAACTGGTGCAGCGAGTGCGTGATCACCTGCCCGGCAAAGTCCCACACATGCGCCGTCACCGGCGCGTCCCGGCATCCATCCATGACCCAGTCGCATAACGCGATCCCCGGCGTGCTCTCCTCGCCGGGTTGAAACGGCAGCCCGCGCAACGCCGCCACCGTGCTCGTCTTCCCCGCCCCCCCACGGCCGACCAGGATCATCTTCACCTCGTTGAGCGGGTGGGTACGTCCGGCGCCGCGGGTGAAGTAGAAGTCGAGGATGGATCGCGGGGAGGCGAAGCCCTCGTGGTCGGTGAGCCCGTCCGCCCCCAGGACTTCGGGCGAGAGTTGCAGCGCGGGATTGTCGTGCAGATAGAGCCGCTTCAGCTTCCGCAGGTTCGTGAGCTCCTCCGGCAGCGAGGCGAGCCGGTTGGCTTGCAACGACAGCTCTGTGAGGGCGGACAACTGGCCCAGCTCCGCCGGCACCGCCGTCAGCTGGTTGTTGAAGAGGTAAAGCAATGTGAGGGCGGACAACTGGCCCAGCTCCGGCGGCACTCGCGTGAGGCCCATGCTGGACAAGTCCAGCCTATCCCCATTTGCCTGGCGGCAGTCCTCGATTATCCGCAAGGCCTCATCGTAGGCCTCCTGCTGGTCCTGTGGCTTGGCTGGCATGGGAGGTGGGTGGAACTCGATGGGCGACCGGGCGAGACTCTAGGCACGCGGCGCGGCGTCCGGCGAGCGCGGAGGCGGCCTTTTTCGCCCATCCCTCCGGGATGGGGCCGGCGGTGCGGTGTGCAGGTGCGCCGAAGGCGCCAAAGTCGATAGCCCAGCCCAACGGGCTGGGTTTCGAATCAGAACGGGTGAAAGGGCTGAAAGCCCGCGAGGACCTCGGGGCATCGGGTCACGGACCTTCGGCCCTGCGGCTTTCCGGGTCGGGTACCCAGGGCGATGCCCTGGGCTATCTCCTTTGGCGCCGTTGGCGCAGGCGGGTACCCCGGGGCGGTGCCCTGGGCTATCTCCTTTGGCGGCTCGCCCGCCCTCCGTAGCCGCTTGCCCCCTCCGCCACCTCGGCCGTTGGCGCACCACTGCGGGCGGACCGGTCACGTCATCCGGTCGGGGTGCCACCTCCGCCCCTCCAAGTTGCCACCTCCGCTTGCCGGAGGCTGCCACTGCGCCCGCCGATGTTGCCACCACCCACGCCGAGCTGGCACCCGGATCGGCGCGGGGTGCCAACCCGGCGGGCAGGGGGTGGCACCTGGCGCGGTGGGAGGTTGCCAGCCGGTGGCGGGAGGTGCCACGGGCGCGGGCGGGAGTTGGCACCCCGGGAGGCCGGAGGTGGCGCCTTTTCTCAACGGACGACAGGCAGGGGGGCTGAATTCTCCCCCTCTCCCGAGTCGCCCCCTCTCCCCCTCTTCAGGGGACGACGGGCAGGAGGGTGCCGTAGATGAAGACGCTCGGGGAGGTGTTGCTCGGGTAGAGCGTGGCGATCCGCAGCTCGACGTCGCCGGTGCCGGGGATCGCCGCAGGCCAGGAGCCGAAGATTTCGCTGTCGGTCCACTTGGAGAACATGCCGATGCGCACGGGGGCGCCGCCGGTTCGCGCGAGGAAGATCCCCAGGGTGGTGGCCGCCGGCGACGGCTCGGGGCCGAAGTCTTCCGGCCCGTTGATCCGGAACGGCCCGCCGAGGGTGATCCGGTCGAGCTGCCGCGTGGCGCCGTCGTAGATGCGGCTGATCATGGGGACCTTTTCGCCCTTCACGCCGTCGCGCTCGAAGGTGATCTGGCCGTCGAAGAGCGCCTGGCCGTCCGGGGCGAGCCGGCCGCGCACGCCGGCGTTCATGTTATCGACCGTCGGGAGGAAGTCCGGGCTGTCGAACACGCCGCCGCAACTCGGCTCATAGGTGAAGTAGCCAAAGGCGCGCCGCACCGGCCGCCCCTGCGCGAGCGCGGCGATGCTGGCCTTCGCGATCTCCTCGCCGGTGGCGGTGATCTGCTCGGCGGTGGCCGTGACACCGCGCGCGGTCAGCCCGGCCTGGACCGCGGCGACCAGCCCGGCGGTGCCGAGCTCCTCCTGCAGCACGATGCGGGTGGTGTTGCCGCTGCCGCCGGGTTTGGGGATGACGTTGAAGTGGAACTTGCCGTCCATAGGTGTGGTGGTATTGGGGTTCGGATTCTCTGCGGGTGAGCGGTGGGCGCGGCGCCGGGCCCTGGGCTTCGGCGGCGCCTCGTAGCCCGGCTGGCCGGGCTGAAGCTGAACGTATTCGGGATCCCCAAACTCGAGCAGGATGCCCCGCCCCTCTCGGAAAACGCAGTTCGGATTTCCGTAGACAACCCTCGAGTCTTTCATATCGAACCGGAGGAAGATCATGCGGCGACAGGAAGCGCGAGCGCGAGGCGCGGTTGGGGAGCGGGTGAAAGCATGGTCCAGGCACGGCGTACAACAAAGGGTCTCGCAAACCAAAGGGGCCAGGCGCGCTTCTCGCGGGAGGTCCGGGGGTGACTGACAGATTTCGCGTGTAGGCAATGGGACGCCGGGAGTCAATGCCTATTTCGCGCCTTCCTCCGACGCCCCCCCCGGATGGCCGTCGGCGCGCCCTTCTCCCACTCGCCAAGCGGCCCGCCCCCTGCCTAAGGTCTGGGCCGGGCGCCGCCCGGTTCGTCTGGCCCGTCCTCCCCTCCGACCTCTCACGTAACTCCACCACCCCATGCCCGCGATGACCCAGGAAGAGCAGCAGGCCTACGACAAGGCTCTGGAGCGGATCGAGCGATGCCGCTGCGCCGGGGCGACGGAGCTGGACTTGTCGAGCCTCGGCCTCACGCGCGTCCCGCCGGAGCTGGGCCAGTTGTCCGCCCTCACAAGGCTTTTCCTCCACAACAACCAGCTGGCGGCGCTGCCGCCGGAGCTGGGCCAGTTGTCCGCCCTCACAGAGCTTTACCTCGCCAACAATCAGCTGGCGGCGCTGCCGCCGGAGCTGGGCCAGCTATCCGACCTCACAGAGCTTTACCTCGACCGCAACCAACTGACGGCGCTGCCGGCGGAGCTGGGCCAGTTGTCCGCCCTCACAGGGCTTTACCTCGCCAACAATCAGCTGACGGCGCTGCCGCCGGAGCTGGGCCAGTTGTCCGCCCTCACAAGGCTTTGGCTCCACAACAACCGGCTGACGGCGCTGCCGGCGGAGCTGGGCCAGTTGTCGAAGCTGGCGCTATTGATTTTGGAGGACAATCGGCTCACGAGCCTGCCGGCCGGCCTCGGGCGTCTCGCGGCACTGCAGGAGTTGACGCTGCACGGAAACGACGGGCTGGGTCTGCCGCCGGAACTGCTCGGGCCAAGATATCTGGACTCAAGCGCGTCGAATCCACCGGCCAACCCCCAGGCGATCCTGGACTTCTACTTTGCCCGGCAACTGGAAGGGGAGGCCCCGATGCGGGAGGTGCGGGTGCTGCTGGTCGGCCGCGGACGGGTCGGGAAGACTTCGCTGCTCAAGCGGCTGCGCGGCGGGAAGCTGGACGCACACGAGCCGGAGACACCGGGGATCACGGTGCTGCCGCTGCCGCTTCAATGCGCGCAGGGCGCGGCGACGGGCCATGCGTGGGACTTCGGCGGGCAGGAGTTCCTCCACGGGACGCACCAGATCTTCCTGAGCGAGCGCTGCGTTTACCTGCTGGTGCTGGAGGGGCGGGAGAGCAACTGGGAGACGGAGACGGATTACTGGCTGCGCTTCATCCAGAGCTTCGGCGGCGACAGCCCGGTGGTGGTGGCGCTCAACAAGTACGACGCGCACAAGTTCTCCGTCGACCGCTTCCGCCTGCAGGAGCGCTGCCCGCAGATCGCCGGCTTCGTGGAGACCGATGCGCTGACCGGCCTGGGGATCGCGCAGTTGCGGGCCCTGATCGAGGAGACGGTGAACGCGATGCCGGATGTCTGGCTCGGCGTACCGCGGCGCTGGCACCGGGTGAAGGAGAGGCTGGGGAAGATGGAGAAGAGCTTCCTCGATTACAAAGAGTACCAGGCGCTCTGCGCGGCGGAGCAGGTGACGGACGAGGGGCAGCAGGCGAGCCTGGCGGAGACGCTGCACCGGCTCGGGATCGCGCTGAACTTCCGCGACCATCAGCGCCTGAAGGAGACAAGCGTGCTGAAGCCGCAGTGGGTGACGGAGGGGATCTACGGGGTGCTGCGGTCTTTGCAGGCGAAGGATTGCCACGGTGTGCTGGAACGCGCGTGGCTGGCGGAGGCGTTGCCGGCGGAGGATTATCCCGAGGAGAAGCACGGGTTTCTGCTGGAGCTGATGGAGAAGTTCGAGGTGGCGTTTGCGCTGGGCGAGGCGGAAGGGGCGGAAGTAATCAGTAATCAGAGGGCAGTAATCAGTTCCGGAGGCGCCGGTGTGAGGTCGAGCGCGGCGTTGAAGCCGCAGGGCGCGGCTCAGGGACTGATTACTGATCACTGTCCACTGATTACTTCCCAGGAAGGGGCGGAAGTGATCAGTAATCAGTCGGCAGTAATCAGTTCCGGAGGGGGCGCGGCATCACCGGGGGCGGCTCAGGGACTGATCACTGACCACTGCTCACTGATTACTTCCGGCACCCGCTGGCTCATTCCGGAGCTGCTGCCGGAGGTGCAGCCGGCGGCGTTTGCGGAGTTCGCGGAGGCGGGGGTGAAGCGGCTGCGCTTTGCCTACCCGGAGGCGCTGCCGCCGGGGCTGCTGCCGCGGTTCATCGTAAGGACGCATGAGCTGAGCGCGGCGCATCCGGAGTGGCGCTGGCGCTCGGGGGTGGTGCTGGAGTGGGGCGAGGCAAAGGCGCTGGTGCGGCTGGATCGCAGCGAGCGGCGGACGGAGGTGGCCGTGCGCGGGGGTTCGGCGGACGAGGCGCAGAGCCTGTTCGAGATCATCCGCGCGCACCTGGTGGTGCTGCACGGGAAGGTGCGGACGGAGGAGGAGCTGGAGCTGGCGGAGCATCCGGGCACGTGGGTGAGCATGGAGAAGCTGCGGCTGCTGGAGCAGGACGGGCAGCGCGAGACGGCCGAGAAGACGAAGGAGCGTTCGCTGGTGAAGGTGCAGGTGACCCCGGCGCTCGATACGACGGAGAGCCCGGAAGCGCGCGCCGCGGAAGGACCGGCCGCGCCACCCCGGCTGCGGCTCTTTGTGAGCTACGCGCACAAGGACGCCAGCCAGATCAAGAAGCTCTCCGCGCACCTGACGATCCTCGGCCGGCAGGGCTACATCCAGACGTGGGACGACAAGCAACTGATCGCCGGCGAAGCGTGGGAGGAACGGATCTTGGAGGAGCTGGGGGAGGCGGATGTTGTGCTGATGATTCACTCGACTGCGTCGCTGGAGTCGGCATTCATCCAGGAGAAGGAGATGCCGCTGATGCTCGCGCGGGCGCGGGAGCAGAAGTGCGTGCTGATCCCCGTGCCGCTGGACCGGCCGATGAAGCCGGAGGACGCGCTGAAGCCGCTGATGACGGCGACGTGGAACGCGAAGCCGGTGCTGGACTTCAAGGCGCACCGAAAGGGCTGGATGGAGGTGGAGGACGCGATCCGCAAGGCGGTGGAAGCGCGGCGGAAGCGCGGGCCGTGAGACGGATCCTCATCCCGGCTTTCCCGGGTTGAGAATCCCCGCAAATCAGGGATACTTGCACCCCATGCCCGCTCCCCTACCCTCCCGGCGCCAGTTCATCCGCTCTTCGTGCGCGCTGCTGGCGCTGCCGTGGCTGGAGACGTTTGCGGGAGCGGCGCAGGCGGCGCCGCCAAGGCGGATGGTGAACATTTGCACGAGCTTCGGCCTCTTCGGGCCGTCGTTCTTTCCGGAGAAGGCCGGGCCGGAGTTCGAGCCGAGCGAGTACCTCCAGGTGCTTGGCGATTTGCGCGACAAGTACACGGTTTTCTCGGGCATCTCGCACCCGGAGATCGGCGGCGATCACGCGTCGGAGGCGTGCTTTCTCACCAGCGCCAAGAACCCCAAGGGGAGCGGCTTTCGCAACAGCATCTCGCTCGATTTTCTCGCCGCGAAGCAGGTCGGCGCGGCGACGCGCTTTCCGCTGCTCTCCCTCTGCACGCAGGACGGCGGCACGCTGACGCACACCGCGAACGGCGCCGGCGTCCCCGCGCTGCACCAGCCCTCCGTCATTTTCTCGAAGCTCTTCCTCGCCGGCAACCCGCAGCAGGTGCAGCAGGAGGTCGAGCGGCTCAAGCGCGGGCAGAGCGTGCTCGATCACATGGGCGAGCGCTTCGCTTCGCTGAAGACGAAGCTCAGCGTGCGCGACCAGCAGCAAGTGAGCGACTACACCGACGCCGTGCGCGACGTGGAAAAGCAGCTCCACGCCGACGAATCGTGGGTCCTGAAACCGAAGCCGGTCATCGATGAAAAAGCGCCGAGCGACGCGATCGATCGCGCCGACAACGTGGGGCGGATGAAGATGCTCTTCCATCTCACCAAGCTCGCGCTGCAGACCGACTCCACGCGCGTCGTCTCCATCTTCGTGCGCGGCATGGATTTGAAGCCGCCGATCGATGGCGTGACCGAAGACCATCACGGTCTCAGCCATCACGGCATGAACCCGACGAAGATCGAGCAACTCCGCATCATCGAGCGCGCGGAGATGGCGGCGTTTCGCGATTTCCTCGTCGCCTTGCGCGAGACGAAAGAGGCCGGCGGGACGCTCCTCGACCACACCCAGGTGCTGCTCGGCAGCAACCTCGGCGACGCGAGCGGCCATGGCACGAGCAACCTGCCGATCCTCCTCGCCGGCGGCGGCTGGAAACACGGCCGGCACATCGCGGGCGACCGGCAGAACAACACGCCGCTCGGCAAGCTGTTCGTCAGCATGCTGCAGCGGTTCGGGGTGAAGACCGAGAGCTTTGGCTCGGGCATGGGGACGATTGAGGGGCTGGTCTGATGAAGGCGGAAGTAATCAGTAATCAGTGGGCAGTAATCAGACCTGAAGCCGTCGTCCGATGATGAAGCGTCACCTTTTACTCAGCCTCAGTTTTGCGGTCGCGTTGGTCCGCACGGGGTCCGCCGCGCCGGCGGAAAATGCCGCGAGCTCTTACAAGGAGCGCGTGCAGCCGATCCTGGAATCGTACTGCATCGACTGCCACGGGGTGAAGAAGCAGAAGGCGAAAATCAATCTCGCGCTCGCGCGGACGAATGACGATCTCGCGGCGGAGAGCGACCTTTGGTTCCGCCTGCTCGAGCAGATCGAGTCGAAGAAAATGCCGCCGAAGGACGAGGAGCAACCGAAGCCCGAGGAACGCAAGGCGCTGGCCGGCTGGGTGCGCGGCGAGTTCACGCAAATGATGCTGGCGAAGCAGCGCGCGGAAGGCCGGAGCAAGCTGCGGCGCCTCACGCGCACCGAGTACGCCAACACGGTGCAGGACCTCTTCGGCATGCGCCCGCTCGTCGACCTGAATCTCCCCACCGACGGCCTGGTCGACGGCTACGACAAGGTGAGCTCCGCGCTCCCGCTCTCCGCCGACGGCGCGCTCGGCTACCTGAAGCTGGCCGAGGACGAGCTGAAGTGGGCGATGCGTCCGCTGCCGAAACCCGAGGCCGACACCGAGGCGGCGCGCACCATCCACGCGAAGGCGGTCGAGAGCGGCCAATCGGCGGGCCAGAACACGGTGCTCGAGGACGGCTCGATCGTCTCCTACAACACGGACAACGACTCGGGGCGCGTGGAGTATCCCGGCGTGAAGACCGCCGGCCCGCACAAGGTCCGCATGTCGGTCTTCGGCTATCGCACGGACAAGCCGCTCCCGTTCGGCCTGTATGTCGGCAAGACGTACGCCTACCCGCAGGAGATCGATCTGGTGGAAATTTTCGAGGCGCCGCCCGGCAAGGCCGGCGTGGTCGAGACCGAGATCTATCTTAGAGAGGGAACGAACATGCGCCTCGTCCCCTTCGGCCTCGGCGTGCCGGTGCCGAAGAACTCGCTCGCCGCCAAATGGTCGGGTCCGGGGCTCGCGGTGCAATGGCTCGAAACCGAGTCCGCGGCCGCTCCGCCGCCGGGCGCACGGTTCCTGACCGCGGACTTCCCGGGGCCGCTCGCCGACGATCTGCGGGTGCGCAAAGAGAACAAGCTCAACAAGGCCGGCTTCAAGGTCGGCCCGGAGACTTTCTCCCGCGAGGACGTGCGCGGCTTCCTGGAGAAGAGCTTTCGGCGCATCGGCACGCGGCTCTGGCGGCGCGACCTCACCGAGGGGGAACTCGCGGCTTACACGACCGCCGTGATGCGGCAGATCGAGGAGGAGCAGGTGCCGGTGGAGAAGGCGTTCCTCGCGCAGCTCCTCGACATGATGACCGCGCCGGATTTCCTCTGCGTCATCGAGAAGCCCGGCCCGCTCAACGACTTCGCGCTCGCCTCGCGCCTTTCGTATTTCCTGTGGAACTCGACGCCCGACGAGAAGCTGCTGGAGCTCGCGCGGGATGGCCGGCTGCACGACACCAAGGTGCTCGCGGACCAGACCGAGCGCCTGCTGAACGACCCGCGCTCGGGGCGCTTCGTCATCGATTTCACCGACCAGTGGCTGAACCTTCGCGCGATCGCCGACACCTCGCCGGACAGCAAGCTCTACCCCGCTTACGACGAGCTCCTCCGCTTCTCCAGCGTGCGCGAGACGCGCGGCTTTTTCCGCATGCTGGTCGGGGAAAATCTCAGCGTCCGCCGGCTCGTCTCGTCGCCCTGGGCGTGGCTGAATCAGCCGCTCGCCGCGCACTACGGCATCCCCGGCGTCACCGGTCTGCAGATGCGCAAAGTCGATCTGCCGGATGCCACGCCGTACGGCGGTCTCTGGACGCAGTCGGCGATCATGAAAGTCACCGCGAACGGCACCAACACCTCGCCGGTGAAGCGCGGCGTCTGGGTTTCCGAGCGCCTGCTCGGCATCCACATCCCGCCCCCGCCACCGAACGTGAACCCCGTGCAACCCGACATTCGCGGCGCCAAGACGCTCCGCCAACAGCTCGCGATGCACAGCGAAAATGCCACCTGCGCCGCGTGCCACGCGCGGTTCGATCCGTACGGTTTCGCGCTCGAGAGCTTCGATGTCGCCGGCGGCTTCCGCACAAACTTCCGCGACCTCGACCCCGAGATCGCGAAGCTGCGGCCGGATCAGCGCAAAGGCCGCTCCACCTGGCGCGACGGCCTGCCGGTCGACTGCGCCGGCCAGACGCCCGACGGCATGGCCTTTTCCAACGTCGGTGATCTGCGCCGGCTGCTCGCGAAAAACCCGCGCCAGCTCGCCACCGGCCTCACGCGGCATCTCATCACCTACGCCACCGGCACGCCGCCGACCGGCGTCGACGAACCGGCGATCGAGGCCATCGTGCAAAAGACCGCGGCGGACGATTATCCCGTGCGCTCGCTCATCCACGCGCTGGTGCAGAGCGAGGTGTTTCGGAATAAGTGATGTGGTGAATGACGAATGCAGAATGACGAATGACGAAGGGACCGGTCCGATTCGTCATTCGTCATTCGTCATTCGTCATTCGTCATTCGCCAGCTCCGCCAAAAACTCGCGCATCTCCGCCAGCGTCGGGCTACTTGCGCGCCGCACGTAGAAGCCCGACGTCGCCACGCCGAGTTGCAGCGCGCCTTCCAGCTCCAGCCCGAGCAGGCGTCCGATGCAAAAGCCCGCGTTGAAATGGTCGCCGGCGCCGGTGGTGATCTTCGGCCGCGCGGTGAAGGGCCCGTTCATGCAGACGCAGCCGGCGGCCTCCGACGCCGCCGCGAAGTGCGTGGGATGCACGACCACCGTGTCGATTTGCAACGCCTCTCGAAGCTGGGTGGCGGTGAGGCTCACGTCCTCATGCGTCTCGTCGGGCAGCGGAAAATGCAGCACCGCGCAGACCTGGCGCGCCTCGGCGAGATTGAGCCCGAGGATGACGCGGAAGTATTTCTGAAACGCGGTGATCTGCTCCAACACGCGGGCGAGGTCTTCGCGCGAGCGCTTCGCCGGGTCGGCGAGATCGATGAACAGCCAGCGCTTCTCGCCCGAGAGCTGCGGCGCGACGCGCGCCAGAAGTTGGTCAAGGATGTCGCCCATCTGCGTCAGCATGGTCCAGTTGACGAGCGCGATGAGCCGGCTCTCGCCGCAAATGCGGATGAGCTCGGGCTCCGGCACGAACTGCGTGAGATTCGCCCAGTTGACCTGCTTCAGCGACTCGTGCTTGCCGAGCATCAGCTTGGCGTCGTTGAACTCGATCGCGTCCGTATAGCCCGGCTCGGCGATCGAGTAAACGGTCGCCCGGCTCGTCAAGTCGTGGAAGACCGGATGCACGAGCGGCAGGCCGAGATTGCCGATGTACGTGAGCGGCGTCCCGAAGGCGCCGAGCGCGTTGGCCATGATCGGCCCATTGCCGCCGAGC
Source organism: Chthoniobacteraceae bacterium (assembly GCA_035997375.1). Lineage (GTDB taxonomy): Bacteria > Verrucomicrobiota > Verrucomicrobiia > Chthoniobacterales > Chthoniobacteraceae > DASYIS01. The sequence continues at coordinate 423 of DASYIS010000260.1, read as the reverse complement.
TTCACCATCTGCGTCACCAGCTCGAAGTTCCCGCTATGCCCCGCGGCGGCCGCGATGCGCTCCGCAAACTCGCCCGTCTGCTCCAGCCGCGTATACGCCGTCGTCGACTCCCGCGTCTTCACGACATGCAGGATCGTATCGACGAACCCATCCAGTCCCACGAGCACGCGGGCGCGCCCAAGTGTCGGTTCGGCTCCCTGCAGCTTGTCGAGGACGGTTCGGACGGTTTGCATTCGAGGCGCGCGGTTTAGAAGATCGCGCGGGCGAGGTCCACGAAATAAAGGAGTGAGCAGACTGGCCGGCGACCGGGGTTTTGTTGAAGATCATCGCGCCTTCCACCAGCAATGGATTACTCCCTCTCCGAGATCGCCTACGCCGGCTTGTGCGCAATTGGCGTGTTCCTGACGGCGGCGCTGCTCGCCG
>DASYIS010000259.1:0-2492 GCA_035997375.1 Chthoniobacteraceae bacterium | reverse complement strand
CGGCTTCATGCAACGATCCGCCCTCGCCTTCACCCTGCTCGCCCCGCTGATCTTGTTTATTGTCTGCCGGCGATTCGGATCGGAGCGGTTTCGGCAGATCGTCTGCCGCGCCCTCGCCCTGGCGCTGCTGGCGTTCGAGGTCGCCAATCGCGCCGACAAAGTCGCCACCGGCCAATCGTTCGACACCGCGCTGCCGATGCACCTTTGCGATTGGGCGCTCTTCGCGGTGGCGGCCGCGCTGTGGTTTCGGTGGCAACTCGGATTCGAGCTCGGATATTTCTGGGGACTCGCGGGGACGATCCAGGCGCTGTTCACGCCGGCGATCGACCTGGCCAACCACTGGTGGCGGCTCTTCGCCTTTTTCTTTGCCCACGCGCTTATCATCGTGGGCGTGCTGCACATGCTCCTCACGGAACGGCGCCGGCCGCAACCGGGCGCGATGTGGCGCGTTTTTGTCTGGTCCGAGGTGTACGTGGCGAGCGCGCTGCTGGTGAACGCGGCGACCGGTGGCAACTACGGTTTTCTCACCCACCGCCCGCCCCAGGCCACCTTGCTCGACCACTTCTCCGACCATCGCTGGCTCTACATCGCGCAGCTCAACGGCCTCGGGCTGCTGCTCTTCGCGGTGCTGTATCTGCCGTGGTGGATTTCGGCGCGGCGCGCGGCGAGTGGCCGCCAGCGTGGCATGACTTCGTGAGATTCGCGATTGCGTTGATCGCTCGGGCAGTTGAAATTCGCAACCATGAGCGCGTTGGAGATCATAGAGCAGTTCAAGGCCCTGCCGGTGGAGGAGCGGGCTCGCGTCGCGAAATTCGTCGTCGAGAACGATGACTCATGGGTACCCGAGGATTTCAAGCTGGGAATGGCGGACGCCGAAGCAGGACGCTTGTTCGATATGGAAACCGTCCTCAGGGAAACACCGCCGCCGCCACGGACGGTGAAATGAGTTTCCGCTTCAGGGCCACGCAACGGTATTGGGAGAAGTTTTACGCCCTGCCTTCCGGTCAAAAAGAATCCGTCCGGCGCGCCTGGAAGATCTTCAAGGGAAACCCGTTCGATCCCCGCCTGCGCACCCACAAGATTCACAAGCTCTCAGCCTTCTACGGCCGGACCATCTATGCCGTGGAAATCGAAGGCGATCTGCGGGTTGTCTTTTATGTCGAAGGCGATGTCGTCGTGACCGTGGATATCGGCTCCCACGACGTTTATCGCGCATAATTAGCACGGGAATTGGCACCCCTACCCGCTCAGCGTCACCTCACCCGCGGTCAGCGTAAGCACTTCGCCGTTCGCCTGGCGCAGCAACAAATGCCCGTCGGCGTCGAGGCCTTCAGCGAGGCCGCGGTGGATGGTTTCGCCGGCGCGGGCCTCGATCGCCTGGCCGAGGACGCTGCTGCGTCGGGCAGCAAGGGTGACGATCTTTTCGAAGTGGTCCTCGAGGAGCCCCTCGGTCGCAGCGAGTTCCTGGAGGAGCGCGGCGGCGAGCGCGGCGCGGTCGAGCCGGCGGCCGGTCTCGAGGCGGAGCGAGGTGGCGCGTGCGGCGATGTCGGGCGGGAAATCGCCCGCCTCTTGGTTGATGTTTATCCCGATCCCGAGGACGGCGAAGGGCCGGCCATGCCGATCTTCGCCGAGCTCGGCGAGGAGGCCGGCGACTTTGCGCCCGGACATCTCGACGTCGTTCGGCCATTTGATGCGGGTGACGCAGCCGGTGCCTTGCTCGAGGGCGTGCGCGACGGCGACGGCCGCCCACGTGGTCAGGCGCGGCCATTGCGCCGGCGGGAACAGCGGGCGCAGCAGGAGCGACATCCAGAGGCCCTGGTGGCTCGCAGATTCCCAGCGGCGGCCGAAGCGTCCGCGGCCGCCGGTCTGCCGCTCGGCAAAGACGATGGCGCCGCCGCCCGCGCCGTCGCGGCCGAGCTGCGCGGCGACGTCGTTGGTGGAGTGCGTTTCCTCGAGGACGATGATCTCGCGCACGAAGGAGGTCGACGGATGCGCGGGATCGCCGAGCGTGAGGCGCGCCCAGAGGTCGTCGGCCATGAGGCGATCGGGGCCGGCGAGCAGCTTGTAGCCGAGCCCGGGGCGGAGCTCGATCTGGAAGCCGGCGGCGCAAAGTTCCTCGACGCAGCGGTCGACCTCGGCGGGGGCGAGCTCCGCCTCGTGCGCCAGGTGAAACGGCGGCACGTGCGTCGCCGAAGCACGCAATAATCCCAGGAGCAAACCGTCGCGCGTCATTTCGCCGTTAGAGGAGCTCGAGTGAGAAATCGACGGCGCGCGCCGAGTGCGTCAGCGCGCCGCTGGAGATGAAATCGACGCCGGTCGCGGCGATGCCGGCCACGGTCGCGAGCGTGACGTTCCCGCTGGCCTCGAATTGAACGCGTCCCTGCCCGAGGCGGACGGCTTCTTCCATGATTTCCGGTGACATATTGTCGAGGAGAATCACATCGACCCCTGTAATATTGAGAAAATCTCGCACCTGCTGTAAAGTATCCGCC
>DASYIS010000258.1:0-11599 GCA_035997375.1 Chthoniobacteraceae bacterium | reverse complement strand
AGCGTGAACTCCTTCGCGACGCGGCTCTCCTCGTCGTAACTTTGTTGATAGAATTGCGCAAAGTAACTGCCGCTCAGCGTGTGCGGGCTCCAGCGCATGAGCGTGAAGGCCGACTGGTCCTTGTACTTCGTCCCGAGATACGAGATCCGCTTGCGCCATTGGTCCGCCTCCGCGGCGACGGTCGTCCAGCGTCCCTCGGCCTGGTCGTGGCGGAGCTTCATGAACAGCTCGAACAGTTCCAGCGATTCGTCCGCGATGCGCACCCGTTGCACCTCGAGCGGCGTCGCGCACGCGGCCATCGCCTCGTTCATCATCTGCCGCGCGCGGGCGAGCCGCTCCGGCGTCCAGCGTTTCATATAACCAAACCCGCAGCCCGAGTAATCCGGCGTGCCGACCCACACGTCGTCGATGTAATCCCAATACGTCGTCATTTCCTTCGCCGCGTGGCCGTAGAAGCCGGTGTTTAGCTCGGCGATGATATTCGCCGGCTTCAGCTCCGGATTCCATGCGAGCCGGCAACCGAGATAAAGCGCGTGCATCGAGGTTTCGAAATTCGCCGTCGTTTCCGGTTGCCAGAACTGGCAGTTATTCTTAAGGACGAACGGCACGTCGATGCTCCACTTCTTGATCATCGGATTCGGCGCCGAGGGCTCGGCGAGGAACCACGCATAATAGTAGATGCTCGTCATCTTGGCCGCCTTGCCCCACCCCTCGATCAGCGCGCGCAGCTCCTTGTTATCCGGCACCTCATCCATCGTCATCGGATGCGCCCGGCTGTAAGTAATGGGCGCGATCTGCGGGACGATGTTCGGATGCACTTTCTCGCGCACGGGCGGGCGGGTCGACGGGCCATACGCGAGCATGCCGTACAGCACGTTGGGATATTGCGCGCCGATGCGCGCGGCCACGCGATTGGAGATGACGAGTTGCCGATCGGTCAGCGAGACGGACTGGGACGTCGTGTCGAAATCGCCGGCGTCAATTGCCTTGTCCTCTTTCGATTCGTCGAAATCGATCCCGTCATCCGGCGAGAGCGAAATCGAATCGACCGGGCTCTTCGCCAGCCGCTCCAGCCAGTAGTCGCCGATCGCGTCCGCCACGGCGGGGTTACTCCATTTCAGCCGGCGCTTGTGCGGCTTGCCTCCGACTTCCGCCAGCCATTCCGGATGCTCCTTGCGCTGCGCATCGCTGATATACCCTTCCAGCGCATGCCCGGCGTGCAGCAGCAAACCGCCGTGCCGATTGCGCCGCTTGTAGTCGTCATCGGCATACCAGATGCCGCGATAAATCGTCCCCGGCGCCGACGAGAGATCCATCTCCGGCAGCGCGATCGTCTTCGTCTTCGGAATCACCTCGCCCCACTCGCCCGGCATGTACCAGCGGCACCCGAGCCGGTCGAGCACCTCATAAATGGCATAACTCGTCGCGAGGTCCGATTCACCCAGCAGCCCGACCGTCCCCGGCTTCACTACCACGCGAAACCCCTGCTTGAACGGCGCCGTCTTCCCCGGCGCCCCAAACGCCTTCACTGCCTCCTCGCCGACGATCACCTGCACCAGGCCTTCCTCCTTCACCGGCGGCCCGGCCACGATCGCGATCGGTGCCCCGGAGATCTTTTCGAGATACAGCGCGAGATCCTTTACCGAATCGCGCAGCCGCTCGCGTTGTTTCTCCATCTCGCTGATCGAGGTTTTTGCACCCGGTTGATCGACCGCCATCACGGCGGGCGAGACGAAAATCTTCGCGCGCGCGCGCCCGTCCTCCACGAGGACCACGTCGGCCATGACGGCGGAGGCGAAGGAAAGAAAGAAAGCGAGCAGGAGGAGACGGGGGAGCGGTTTGCGGTTCATGGGGAGTGGAGGAGGAGCGGACGCAGAATATCGCGCGGACTGTGAGTTCCAATTCCGCTCTTCGCCGGACCTTAGGGTTCCGTGACGGATTTCACCCTGCGGCGGGAAGAGCGTCCGACTTCATTCCTCCTTCGGTGAACCGTCATCATTGTTCTCGCGAGGTGTCGGCCGTGGGAGCATCAACGTTGGAAAATAGTAGCATGCGACGAGCTTCACCTTCGCCGCGAAGACGTAGACAAGCCCCATGAGGAAAATGGTGATCCCGCCCACCCCGGGATTGCTCGCGAAGAATCCTGAAACCACAAAGCCGGCGACCGCGAGGGGCTTGAACGTCCAGCCTCTCCATCCGGCGAGCACGGCGAGCACCATCGGCGCAATGACTCCGCCGTAAACCATGGAAGTCGTGGTGGGATCGGGGCCATCGGCAGATCGCCGCGCCGCGACCATCGGGAAGATGAGGTAAGTGACGGCGAGGGCGAGGGCGCCGGCCGCCGCAAGCTGCGTCCCGAAAGTTTTCCAACTCCATTTCATCGCTCGTTCCGAATGTTAGCTTTGAGAATGAGGAAGGGATAAATCCGAGACAAGCAAATCACCTCCCGGCCTCCTTGAGCGATAGCGAAACCAACCGCACATCCATTACAGAGCTGCCCGGGATTTCCACCGCACGCAGGGTCAGCAAGCCGCGGCCCTTTTCCAATTTGATGGCGCCGAGCGTGAGCGGGTGGAACTCTTTCATGATCGATTCGCCTTTGCGCGGGACGCGGTCCTGGCCGGTGATGAGGGGTGGATCCCAGGCGGGGGTGACTTTGCCGCGGAGGGTGCTGTTGTTGAAACTGAGCTCGATGGTGGAGCCGGCGTCGGCTTCGGGGCAGGTGTAGAGGAGGGTGACCTCGTAGTCGCCGGCGGTGTGGATGTCTACGTCCCAAGTCATCGAGTCGGCGGGGGTCTTCCAGTTGACGAAGTAGGAGCAATTCGGCGCGGAGGCGCTGCGCTGGATGCCGCCGTGCGGGACGCCGTCGCGGGCGGGGAGTGGGGTCATGGGGAACTCGGGGTAGCCGACTGGGAATGGGCGCTCGTCCTTGCCGATGGGGAGCGCCTCCGCGCGGAAGGCGGCCTCGGCCTGGCGGAGTTGCGCGGCGAGCGCGGGCTGCTGCGCGGCGATGTCCTGGCGCTGGCCGGGGTCGGTTTCCAGGTCGAAGAGGGCGCCGCGGTCGTCGAGCCGGTGGCGCTGGGTGCGGACGCTGAGCTTGCCGTTTTGGTGGGAGAAGATCATGCGATCCGGCCAGTCGCGCGCGGCGCCGCGGAGGAGCGGTGAGAGGTCGCGGCCGTCGAGCGGCTTGGTGCCGAGGAGCGGCACGCCCGCGAGGCTCGCGAGGGTGGGGAGGAGGTCGATGGCGCCGGCGATCTCGCGCACTTGCGTGCCGGGCGCGATCTTGCCCGGCCAGCGGATGACGAAGGGCGCGCGCACGCCGCCTTCGTCGGTCGAGCCTTTGCGGCCTTTCATGTCGCCATTCCAGCGCTCGGTGTTCGGGCCGTTGTCGGAAAAGTAGAGGACGATGGTGTTCTCAGCCAGCTTCAGCTCGTCGAGCCGGCGGAGGACGCGGCCGACGTTGGCGTCGAGGTTTTCGGCCATGGCGAGGACGCAGCGCGTGCTGTCGAGATCCTCCGCTTTTTCGTCGCGTGCGCGCATGGTGAGCGGGCGATCCTTGAAGCGGTCCCAGTATTCGTCCGGCACGCAGAAAGGGGAGTGCGGAGTATTCCAGGGGAGGTAGCAGAGGAAGGGGCGCGTCTGGTTTTGCTCGATGAAGGCGAGGGCGTGATCGGTGAGGTCGTCGGCGATGTAGCCGCGGCCGCGCACGGGCCGGCCGTTGTGCTCGAGCGGCGGGTCGAAGTACTCGCCCCAGTGGCCGGAGGTGAAGCCGTAGAATTCCTGAAAACCGCGCGCATTCGGGTGATACGGCCACTGGCTGCCGTTGTGCCATTTGCCAAAGGCGCCCGTCGCGTAGCCTGCCGCGAGGAAGGTTTCGGCCAGGGTGCGCTCATCGAGATTCAGCCGCTCCTGCCCGGTCGAGACGCCGCGCACGCCGCCGCGCGAATGGTAGCGGCCGGTGAGCATCTCCGCGCGCGTGGGCGCGCAGACCGGGCAGACGAAGAAGCGATCGAGCACCGCGCCGGCGCGCCCGATAGAATCGATCTGCGGGGTGTGGACATTCGTGTTGCCGTTGAGGCTCAGGTCGCCCCAGCCCTGGTCGTCGGCGAGGAGGATGACGATGTTGGGCCTAGGTTCGGCCGCGGCGGCGGCGACCCAAGCGAGGCCAAGGGCGAGGAGCAGGCGAAGGAATTTCATCGTTTATCCGAAAGAAACTTGTACCGGAATTTGGTCCACGAAAGACACGAAAGACACGAAAAAGGGGAAGGCTGCAGTGGCCTGCGAATCACTCGAATCTAACGACTCTCTGCCATTTCACAGCCTTTCCGGATTCGTTCTGATTCGAGTGATTCGTAGGCAAATGCAGCCTTCCGTTTCCGCCCCCATTTCGTGTTTTTCGTGTTTTTCGTGGACCAAATTCCGGGGCAAGCCAGCGTTACTCAACGCACTCCAAAACCTCGCGGAAGCGCGGAGCGGTTTGAGTTGGAAAATCGCTCCTCGGCCTCCGGCGCGTTGGGTGCGCTCCGCGACTTACGCGAAGAGCTCCGCCACCGGCTTCGCGCCTTCTTTCACGAGCTTCATCGGGCGGCCGGTCGGGGTGGTGAGCTCCTTGGTGTGGTCGATGCCGAGGGCGTGGCAGACGCTGGCGTGCAGATCGGGCACCTGGACCGGGCGATCCTTCGGCTCCATGCCGTCGGCGTCCGAGGAGCCGATGACCTGGCCGCCCTTGACGCCGCCGCCGGCGAGCAGGCAACTGAAGACTTTCGCGTGGTGATCGCGGCCGGCGTTCATGTTGATCTTCGGCGTGCGGCCGAATTCGCTCAGGACGATGACCAGCGTCTTCTCAAGCCGACCGGAGGCGGAGAGATCCTCGATGAGCGAGGCGAGCGCCGGGTCCATGACGGAGCCGTGGTTGCGCATGGCGGGGAAGACGTCCGTGTGGAGGTCGAAGCCGCCGCGATTGACCTGCACGAAACGGACGCCGGTCTCAACCAGCTTCTTCGCGAGCAACGCGCCGCGGCCGAACTCGGTGGAGCCGTAGCGCTCCAGGGTCTTCGGGTTTTCCTTGTCGAGATCGAAGGTCGCGAGCGCGGGGCTCTTCATCAGATTAACCGCGTCCTTGAGCGCGACTTCGGTCTCCTTCAGGTCCTTGTTCGCGACCTTCTGGGAGGCGCGCGCGTTCATGCGGGCGAGGACTTCCAGCCGGCGCTGGCCCTGGACCTGGCTGATGCCGTCCGGGAAGGCGAGATACGGATCGCGCTCGCCGGGCAGGCCGATGTAGTAGGCTTCGCAGCGCTGCCCGAGATAGCCGGCGCGCGGTGCCATGCCGCCGATGCTGATGTACGAGGGGAGATCGCCGGTGCGATTGCTTTCGTTCACGATGAACGAGCCGAGGCCGGGATGCACGATCGCCGGGTTCTGCGGATAGCTGGTCTGGAGCTCGTAGGTCGCGCGGCCATGGTCGCCATTTGTCCCGGCGATGGAGCGGATGAGCGAGCAGTGGTGCATCTGCTTCGCGAGCTGCGGGAAGATTTCGCTGATCTGGATGCCGTCGGCGCTGGTCTTGATCGCCTCGAATTCGCCCGACACTTCGCGCCCCGTCTTCGGATCCCAAGTGTCGAGATGGCTCATGCCGCCGCCGTTCCAAAAGAGGATGACGGACTCCGCTTTCGGCGCGTGCGCCGCGCCGATCTCGGCGACGAGGCGGTTGATCGGCATACCCAGCATGGCGGCAGTGCCGACGAACTGGCTGAGGAAGCGGCGGCGGGATACCTGGTAATCGGTGCAGGAACTCATGAGCTGGGTGGTTTGGTGGTTTGGTGCGGAAAACGGGAAAGCGGCAGTCTTAATCTTGCTCCTGCTCTTGCTCGTGCTCTTCCGAATTCTGAAAGATCAAGAGCAGGAGCAGGAGCAGGAGCAGGATTAAGAAAGAAATCACGGCAAATAGCGAAACTCGTGGCAATTCAGCAACGCCCAGCGGAGGTCGGAGAGCCCTTCCTCCACGCTGGCGGCGGTGCCGATCAAGTCCTTCGCTTCGGTCACCTCTTCCGCGGTCGGCCGACGGGTGAGGATTTCCAGGTAGGCGAACTCGACGGCGCGCTGGGGCTTGGCCTTGTCGGCGAGGAGGTCGTGGATCGGCTCGAGCGGGCCGACGCGCGAGGCCTCGTGCGTGGCCTTGCCATTCAGCATCAGGAGTTCCTGGCGGAGCGACGGTGCCTCATCGCGGAACTCGCCGAGGCCGTCGCGCGACGGCTGGCCGAAGACGCGAACGAAGTGCGACGGCGGCGCGGGGGTCGCCATGCGGAGCGTGGTGTCGAACTTCGGATTGTCGTCGATCGTCTCCGTGATCGTCTCCAACCGGAAGCGCTCGGCATTCCCGGCCCGCAACGCGCGGTTGCGCGCCTGGCGCTTCGATTCCTCGGCGTCCTCCTCGCGCTTTTGCATCATCAAGACGTCCGCCTTCGCCTGGGCGAGCAGCCCCTCGGCCGTGGCGCCGCCTTCCTTGGCGAGCGCGGCTTCCTTCGCCGCATCCGGCTTGAGCAGCGCGTCGAAATCCAGCTTCTGGCCCTTTTCGAGATCGTACGAAGCCGGCGCGGTTCCGCTCATCATCGATGGCTTCATCGCGGTCATCGTCGGATCCTTGCCCTTCTCCGATTCCTCGGCCGCGGCGACCTCGGGTTTCGGCGCGAGGGGAATGCGAACCTGGCGTTTCACCTCGCGGCGATTTGCGCCGTCCGGCCACTTAAAGTCCTGCACGTGGCCGGCGGCGGCCACGCTGTCGAAGAGCACTTCGCCGAGCATGCGGCGCGGACGGGTGGCGGTGAACGACTCCTCGGCGCGCGCGGTCTCCACCGGCGTGGCGCCGACGGGCAGGTGGGCGCGCTGGTACGCGCCGGTGAGGAGGATGGTCTTCACGAGCGAACGCAAGTCGTAGCCGTTGGCGGTGAATTCCTGGGCGAGGAATTGCAGCGTCTGAGGATGGCGGATCTCATTGTACGCGGAGATGTTGTCGAGCGGCTCGATGAACCCGCGCCCGACCAACTCAGCCCAGACGCGGTTGACGAAGGCGCGGGCGAAGTACGGATTGCGCGGATCGGTCACCATGGACGCGAGCTGTTTCCGCAACTCGCTCTGCCGGTAGATGCTCTTGGAATAGTCGAGACTGTGCGCGGCGGCGGCGGCCTCGGCGAGCACGTCGCCCCCGACCTCTGCGGCCTTGAACGCGGCCTTCGGATCGGCGGCATCGACCAAGTCGTCGAGCTGCTTCTTGGTCATGGCGGCGGTCGGGGCGGCGACCGGCTTGCGGCGCTCCTCGAGCCGGGCGATGTATTGCGGCTTCGTCGTAAAACTCACGAGCTGGAACGGGAACTTCGGCGTCACGCCGTCGCGTTTCGGCGCCTGCTCGCGCTCTGGCGGCCATTTCACCGTCGTCTCGTCGCCCTCGGTGGAGAAGATGCGCTTGATGTTCTTCCCGCGCTCGACGCGCTTCGATTGCCCGAAGAACGCCGCCAGCTCGTAGAACTCCTTCTGTTTCCAATCGTCGAACGGATGGTCGTGGCACTCCGCGCAGCCGATGCGGACGCCGAGGAAAATCTGCGACGTCGCCCCGGCGAGCGCCATCGGATTGACGGCGTCGCTCAGCGCGAAGCCGGCGGCGGGCGCTTCCTCGGGGCGGCCGTTGGTGGCGATGAGCTCGCGCGCCATCTCGTCGTACGGCTTCTTCTCGGCGAGGCTGCGGTTGACGTACGCCAGCATCTGCGAGCCGCCCTCCGCCTGCGAGCGGATGCGGAGCATGTCGGCGAAAAAGACGGTCCAGCGCTCGGAGAAACGGGGGTTGGCGAGCAGCCGGTCGACCAGCTGTTCGCGGCGCGTGGCGGGCGAGTCCTTCTCGTACGCGGTAATCTCGTCGATCGTCGGAATCCGCCCGATCAAATCGACCGTCGCGCGGCGCAGGAAGGCCGAATCATCGACGCTCGGCGCGAGCCGCGGCTGCGCGCCTTTGACCGCCGCGTTCTCCTTCGCCAAAATCCCGTCGGCCAGGGTCGCGGTTTCCCGCAGCGAAGCGGGCGCGCGCTCGGGGATGAGCTTCACGTCGGCCAGGCCGGGCACCTCCCTTTTTTTCGCCTTGAGCGCCACGCCATCGGGCCATTTCGCGCCGGTTCTTACCCACTCGAGGAGCCAGTTCTTGTGCGGACCGGTGAGCGGCTCCGACTCTTGCGGCATGAGATCCTCGTGCCCGCGCGGCAGCTTGATGCGCCGGACCAGTTCGCTCTTTTCCAGGTCGCCGGGCACGACCACCGGGCCGTTCTCGCCGCCCTTGAGGAAGCCGGCTTTCGTATCCAGCCGCAGACCGCCCTTCGTTTTCTCCGCGTTGTGACAGCGAACGCACTGGTTTTCGAGCACCGGCTTGACCTGCGTCATGAAGTCGAACTCGGCGCGGGTGGCCGTGCCGGTGGCAAGCAGCCCGGCAAGGGCAAGGAGGTGGCGGGCGGGAACGGCCATATTTGAGCGGAAGGGAGGCTAGGGATAAGACCGCCCAAGGCGAGCAAGTTTAGGGGAAATCAAGGAGGGATATGCCTGACGGAATGTGCTTGCCCGCCTGCGGCAAGTTGTCTACGCGTCTCCCCGCACACGGTTGGCGAGGCTCCCAAACGGCGCGTGGTTTCGTCCATGCCGCGCGTGGAGAGCGCCCGCCCGCCGGGTCTGAGTCAGTCCGTTCAACCATCCATCCCAACAGCATCATGTTTTGCCCCAAGTGTGGAACCCAGTTAGCCGACGGCGCGCGCTTTTGCGCGGGGTGCGGTCAAGCGCTCGGCGCGCCGGCCGCGGAGCAGGCCCAGGCCCTGCCACCTCCTCCGGTCTTCCAACCGGTCCAGCGCGCCAGCTCCGATCTCCTCTATCCGAGAAATCCCGCGTTGTCGCCCCACCTTTGCTGGGTGAACATTTTGTTGTGTGGCCTGGCCCAGATGATCCATGGCCAGGCGGGGAAAGGCGTGGTGATTTTCATCGCCTGGTTCATCGGCGTGGCGCTCGGCGGCATCGGCGGCCTGATCGTCTGGATCGCCGCCATGATCGACGCGTACATGGTCGGCAAGACGCTCCGGGCCGGCGTGCCCGTCGGCAAGTGGCAGTTCTTCCCCTCGGCGCAGTAACCGCGGAACTCCGATGAGCCGGCCGATCGACCAGCTGGACGCGCGTGAGTTTCAGCACGCGTTCGATTCCGCCGCCCTCGATGCGCTCCGGGGCACGGCCGGGTTGGATACCCTCATCCGGATGTTCGTGAAGCACGGCCTGGAGCGGCTCTTCCGGATTCAATATACCGGCAGCAATCTCCGGGTCACCGCGAACAACTACCCGGAGCTCCTCGAGATCCTGACCACGGCCAGCACGACCCTCGCCATGCCGGCGCCCCCGCAGCTCTATCTGGAGTGGGGTGGCGCCATCAATGCCTCCACCATCGGCGCGGAGCAGCCGATCGTCGTCCTCGATTCGGGCTGTGTCGACCGGCTGTCCCCCTTGGAGCTGAGCTTCGTGCTGGGCCACGAAGTCGGGCACGTCAAATGCGAGCACGTCGTCTATCATTTGCTGGCGCAATCGATCTGTTCGCTCGGCGAAATGGTGGGCGATTTCACCATGGGCTTCGGCAATCTCCTGACCATGCCGATCCGCAGCGCCCTCCACCGCTGGTCGCGGATGTCGGAGCTCTCGGCGGATCGCGCCGGCCTGCTCGCCTGCCAGGACATTGACAGCGCGCTCAGCGTCATGGTCAAGATGGCCGGCCTGCCGGCTTCCCTGAACGACCGCGTCTGTCTGCCGGACTTCATCCAGCAGGCCCAGGAATTCGAGGCGCTCGATTTTGAGGTGGTCAGCAAATGGATGAAGATGGCGTTGCATTCGACCCAGACCCATCCCTGGACCGTCCTGCGCGCTTCGGAGCTGCTCAAGTGGCACCAATCCGGGGATTACCAGGCCGTGCTGGATCGGACGACGCGCGACCGGGGACGCAAGCGCACGATCGACGGCCGCGCGTTCTGTCGCAATTGCTCCTACCGCCTGGACGGCACGGAAGCCTTCTGCCCCAACTGCGGCCAGGAGCTGCTGACCGCCCTCAGCGCCGTGGCGAGCTGAGTCGAACGATTCATTGGCGCGATTTGCCAACGTCGCAACGCAGGCTTCCCAGCCTGTGCGCCGTAGCTCCTCCCTACGCCAGGCGCACGAACTCGGAGCCATCCTCTTCCTCCTGAGTAACAGTTGTCCAACGTGTTAAGCAGGAATGAGTTGCAGGCCGAGGGCGGCGGCTTGGTTTTGCAGGTTTTGCAGGCGTTTGTGCAGGGCGGAGGGCGTAACTTTGAAAGCTTCCTTCTCGTCGTAGGCTTGGCCGGTGGTGACCATGGCATAGACGATCCTGGCTAACTTGTGGGCGACGGCGACGATGCCTTCGGCCTTGCCCAGCCGGCCTTTCATGCGGCGGCAGTACTGCCCCATGGCGTCGTTGGTGCGACTGAGGGAGAGCGCGGCCAGGCGGAAGGCGGCGGCCAGGCGGTGCGCGACTTTGCGTGTTTTGGCTTTGAGCACGCGCCCACCCGTGATGCGATTCTCGGGACAGACGGCCAGCCAGGAGGCGAAGGCTTTGGCGCTGCGAAAGGCGGTTTTCATCTGGGGACCGGTGCCAACCGAGGCGGCGGCGCCCGGGACAAGTGGCGGCAGGTGGCTTCGGGCGAGAGCTCATGAGGATGCTCAGGAGTCCGCCGCCGATGCCGGGGACGACGCTCAAGTCGACGCCGTAGAAGCGCCACGCTTCTTCGTCGATGGGGATGGTCAGCGGCATGTTCTTGTGCGTGCGCCGCTGCTGCCAGGGCGCTTTGGGCAGCGGGCCGGGGGCTTGGATCTCGACGGCCTTCAGGAGCGTGGCGAGCTGCTGGTCGCACGCGAGGATGGAGGCTTGCAGTTGTTGCCAGCGCTCTTGCAGCTGGCGCAGGACGAAGAGGTAGGCGGGCCGGTAGTCGCCACGGAGCGCCTCAACGATGTTCGCCAGGCGGCTGCGGCAGCGTTTGTCGCGCAGGGCGGCGAGCTTTTCCGGGTCGCGCTCGCCGGCGAGGAGGGCCGTGATGATGGCCTGGGCGCTCACGCCGTCGACATCGCTGAAGACATGGTGGATCTTCCGGTTCATCTCGGTGAGCACTTTCTGCATGAGCTGGACCTGCTGGCCGGCCTGCGTCACGAGGTCGGCCCGGTGCCGCATGACGTAACGCAGCGGAACGATCTCCTTGTCCGGGCGATGCGACTTTTTGAGCAAACCGGCGGCGTGGAGTTGTGGCAGCCACTGCGCGTCGCAGACGTCGGTCTTTTTGCCCGGCACGCCTTTGACCGCGCGAGCATTGACGAGCCAGACGTCGATGCCGGCTTCCGCCATCGTAAACCGTGAGCCAGTAGTTGCCGGTCGACTCAAGGGCGACGGTCTTGATCCCGCACGCGAGCAGCCAGTCGCGCAGGGCGTGGACGCCGCTGGTCAAGGCGCTGAACGTGCGGACGGGCTGGGCCGCACGGTCCGCCGGGACCGCGGCCACCAGCTCGGCGCTGCCGATGTCGATGCCGCCGG
>DASYIS010000257.1:0-10437 GCA_035997375.1 Chthoniobacteraceae bacterium | reverse complement strand
ACTGACCTAAGTGGTGCCATGCTTCAGGGCGCGGAGTTCTATCACGTAAATATTCGACAGGCGAAGGTAAGCGGCGCCAACTTCGAGGGCGCCCGCATTCGTGATGCGACGATCGCTGACTGCAACCTCAGTGACGCCGTTGGGATCGAGCAAATCGTCCATGAAGGCCCCTCTACCATCGGCATGGACACGATCTTTCGATCGCACGGCGGAATTCCGATTAGTTTCCTTCGAGGTTGCGGCGTGCCGGAAAGCTTTATCACGCAAGTGCATTCACTCATCGGCGCGATAGATACCATGCAGTTCCACTCGTGCTTCATCTCCTATTCGCACGAAGATGAGGACTTTGCCACTCGCTTACATAGGAAAATGCGCGACGCGCACCTGCGTGTCTGGTTTGCGCCGGAGGACATAAAGAGTGGCCAGAAGCTGTACGAGCAGATCGAGACCGCAATCCACGATCACGACAAGCTGCTCATCGTCCTCTCCGAGGCGAGCCTGCAAAGCGAGTGGGTCATGACCGAGTTGCGCAAGGCTCGGAAAGCTGAGCGCCAAAGCGGCAAACGCAAGCTCTTCCCCGTGCGCCTCGTGGACTTCGAGACTATCCGCGAATGGGAATGCTTCGATGCCGACAGCGGCAAGGACCTCGCCGTCGAGCTGCGCGAATACTTCATCCCCGACTTCTCGCGCTGGAAGGAGCACGACCAGTTCGAGACTTCCTTCGCCCGCTTGCTCAAAGACTTGAAGGCCGGGACGGATTAGCCCAGAAGCGCTGGTGTGAAACCTTCCCCCAAACTCAGGAAGCGGAAGCCGGTCGGCTGGGATGACGAGGCGTGGGAGCTGCGCTTTGGGGAGTTGCTGGCGTACAAGACGAAGTATGGGCATACGCGGGTGCCGGCGCGGTGGCGGGGGAATGCTCCGCTCGGTAACTGGCTGGCGCATCAGCGGGAGTGGGCGCGGGCAGGGACGCTCGAGCCCGACCGGAAGAAGCGGCTGGAGAAGCTCGGGGTGGAGTGGCGGATCGAGGAGCCGCAGATCGAGGAGCACGATCTCTACACGGAGAAGATGCTGGCGCGGCTGGGGAAGTTTCGAGAGCGCCATGGGCATGCCGGGGTGACGCCGAGCCGGGACAAGGTGCTCCATTTGTGGATGGCCCGGCAGCGGCTGGGCCGGAAGGCGGGGACGCTGCGCAAGTATCGCATCGCGCGGCTGACGGAGGCGGGTTTTCCGTGGGAGGCGGTCGATCCGCTGTGGGAGGAGAAGTTTGTGCGGCTTGGGAGGTTCAAGGAGCGCTTTGGGCACACGCGCGTGCCGAGGGAGTGGAAGGAGGACAAGGCGCTCGGGCGGTGGGTGGAGCATCAGCGGGCGCGTCCGCGGATGGGAATCATGACGGACGATCATCGGCAGCGGCTGGAGGAGTTGGGGTTCCAGTGGGAGATCGAGGAGACGCACGTGGAGGAGCACGACCGCCTCCTGGAGGAGATGCTGGCGCGGCTCAGGCGTACCGGGAGCGCTATGGACACGCGGGGGTGATCCCTTCGCGCGACCGGGAGCTGTGGCAGTGGATCGCGAACCAGCGCCGATGGCGGGCGATGGGTTGTCTGCGCCCGTCGCGGCGCGCGCGAATGGACGCGGCGGGCTTCCCCTGGGAGCCGGTGAGCCATTCCTGGGAGGAGAGCTTTGCGAGGTTCCGCGCATACAAGGCGCGGTTCGGGCACCCGCGGGTGCCGGCGAAGTGGCCGGAGGACCAGGCGCTCGGCTCCTGGGTCTCGGGCCAGCGCTCGCTGTTTCACGCCAGGAAGCTGACCGAGGAGCGCCGGCGCCGGCTGGAGGAGCTGGGGTTCGACTGGGCGAGGACCTGAGCGCCGGCGCCGACGCTCGCCCGGAAGCGCTGGAGTGAAACCCTCGGACTGCGGTCTCGCCGGTGGTGCGCCAGGCGCCGTAGGGTTGCGGCCGTGCCGCCATGTTTTCCCGTGGACAGGCGAAGCGCGTTCACCCCTCTCTACCCTGATGGTCCTTCCGCTCCGTTATCACGTCCGCAACGTCTTCGTCCGCTGGCGCGCGACGTTGACGACGGTGCTGGGGATCGCACTGGTGGTGGCGGTGTTCGTGGTCGTGCAATCGCTCGCCGCCGGCCTGGAGAAGGCGAGCGGCAACACGGGCGACCCGCGCAATCTCATGATCGTGCGGCGCGGCTCGCTCTCGGAATCCGGCAGCCAGATCACGCGCGAGCAGTTCAACACCATCCAGTATTCGCCCGAGCTCGCCTGCGATGCGGAGGGCCGGCCGCTGGTCAGCGCGGACAGTCTCGTCATCATCAATCTCCCGCGCGGCGGCGACCTGGCCGGCGAGGCGAACGTAACTTTGCGCGGCGTCTCGCCGAACGGCTTTGCCTTGCGTCCCCAGGTGGTGCTGACCGATGGCCGCTGGTTCGAGCCGGGCCACCGTGAGATCGTAGTGAGCGAGCGGCTGAGCCGCCGGTTCGCGGCGATGCGCAACGGCGACCCGATCCACATCGGCCTGCGCGAATTGACCGTCGTCGGCCACTTCGATGCGGGCGGCAGCGCGTTCGATTCCGAGGCGTGGATGGCGGCGGACGAGGTGCGCGCGCTCTTCAACCGCGAGACCTATTCGAGCGTCCTCGTCCGCCCGACGGACGACGCCGCGGCGGACGCGCTCATCGCGCGGCTGGAGGCCGACAAGCGGCTCACTACGCGCGTGCTGCGCGAGACCGCGTACTACAAGGAGCAGACGAAGACGGCGGGCCCGATCAAGTTTCTCGGCAGCTTCCTCGCGATCGCGATGTCGATCGGCGCGGGCTTCGCGGCGATGAACACGATGTACGCGAGTGTCGGCGCGCGCACCCGCGAGATCGGCACCCTGCGCATCCTCGGCTTCCGCCGGCGCGCGGTCCTGCTCGGCTTCGTCATCGAGGGCGCGCTGCTCGCGCTGGCCGGGGGCTGCCTCGGCGTGGCGGTCTCCTTTTACTGGCAGGGCAAGAGCACGAGCACCGTGAGCTTCGAGACCTTCAGCGAGACGGTGTTCCAGCTCACGATCACGCCCTGGCTGGCGGCGAAAGGGTTGATCTTTGCGGCGCTCGTCGGCATCGTCGGAAGTCTCCTGCCGGCGTTGCGAGCGGCGCGCCTCCCCGTGATCTCCGCCCTCAAATCGGTATGAAAGGAAATGACGAATGACGAAAGGGGCCGCCTTCGTCATTCGTCATTCGTCATTCGCTTTTCCATCATGAACGAACAGCTCCTCCGCGCCTTGCAGATCGACCCCGGCCAACGCCGCCGGCGGCAGCGTTCGACGACGATGATCTTCCTGGTGGTCGGCGGGCTGGCGGCCCTCGCGAGCTGGTTTGCCTGGGCGCGCTCGCACAACGAGCGGCGGGTGTTCAAGGGAAACCAGCGGGTGGATGCCGCGGAGACCGCCGCCGCGACGACCCCGGCCACCGTGAAGAAAGAAGGCGCCGCAGCCGCCCCCGCCGCGCCGGCGAAGAGCGGCGACGCGGTTCTCACGACCAGCGGCTACATCGTCAACCGCGAGCGCATCGAGCTCAGCCCGCGCATGATGGGACTCGTGACCTGGCTCGGGGTGAAGAAAGGCGATCTCGTCAAGAAGGACCAGGTGCTGGTGCGGCTCGACGACGCGGAGCAGCGCGCGCGGTTGCTGGAAATCGAGGGAACCCTACTCGGCGCGAAGGTCGCCCTCGAGCGCGCCAAGATCGCCTTTCAGCGCGTCAAAAAACTGCGCGCGACCAACAACGAAACGGCCGAGCGCGAAGACGAGGCGCGGCTCTCGGTGATGGCGGCGGAGGCGACGATCCAGCAGATCGAGGGGCAGCGCGAAATGGTCAAGGTGCAGCTCGACTGGACGATCATCCGCTCGCCGATCGACGGCGTGGTGCTCGAGAAGCTCGCCGTCGCCGGCGCGCTCGTCACGCCGCAGAGCTTCGGCGGCACGCGCGGCCCGAGCACCGCGCTCGTCGCCCTCGCCGACCCGCAGGACTTGCAAGTCGAGGTCGACGTGAACGAGTCCGATCTTCCCAAGGTGCGTCTCGAGCAGCGCTGCCGGGTCACCCCCGAGGCCTTTCCCGACCACCGGTACGGCGCCGTCGTCGCCGAGATCGCCCCCGAGGCGAGCCGGCAAAAAGGGACGCTGCAGATCAAGGTGCAGATCGAGCAGCCGGACCGCTTCCTGACGCCGGAGCTGAGCGCGAAGGTGGAGTTCTTGAAGTAGCGAGTCGCGGAGAAGGACGTGCGCAGCCGCATGGCCCGGGGAGCGCGCGCGCCCTCGCGTGCTCGATTCGGCGCCCTCGCCGAATCGCCGCGCGCACGCGAGACTTGCAAGCGACGAGTGGGCGCATGCGGAGCGCCGGCCGGTCGGCGGGGGCGCCGACCGGAGCACGCGAGGGCGCGTGCGCTCCCCGGGCCAGGCCGCCTGCGGCGGCCTATTCCGTCACCCCGATCATCGGCCCGAGATCCATGCGGAAATCGGCGCGCTTCAGCGCCGGCGCGCAGAGGCTCGAGACGGTGCCGTCGAGAAAGAGCGCGTCGGGGCATTTGAGTTCGTCGCGAAAGAGGGAGGCGAATTCGTAGAAGTTGACCGGCGCTTCGGTGATGACGAAGAGCGCGAGGTCGGGCGCAGGGACGCCGACGCCGTTGCGAAAGAGCCGCGAGGTCGAGTCCTTGAGAAAGGCGGGGTGAATCACGCCGTTGTGCACGAGCAGCGGACCGGATTGCGTGGCCAGGAGAACGCGGTCGCGCAGGTTCGGATACTCCGACGTCTCGACCACGCGCGCGCCGCGCTCGGTGACCACGAAGACGCCGTTGGGCTTGAGGAAGAAGTTGCCGTAACCCTTCCCGGTGTTCAGCGGCGCCTCTTCGCGGCCCGCACTGACGAAGAGCCCTTCCGCGGAAAAGTCGGGGTTGTACATCCCCGCGTTCATGGCGAAGACGAGCTTCCGTCCGCGCGGCTGGAGCCAGGCGGCGAGCTTGTCGAAACGCTTGATGGGGACGCCTTTCTCGTCGCGCAAAAACAGCTCCAGGCGCTCCTTGCGGACGTTGACCCGACAGACGGTAAAGCTCTTGCCGGCAAACTCCGCCTTGCTGTACTCGACCGCGCGCGCGGACCGGAGCAGCGTGAAGGCGAGGACGAGGGTGAGGAGAGACTTCATGCAACGCGGCCTCCCGCCAGCCGATCAGAGGAAGAACCCGACCACGACCGCCGGCAGAAAGAGCAGCCCCTCGACCCATCGTTCATAGAAGCGCTCGGAGCGCGGCCAGCTCACGGCGAGCGCCAGGCCGGCAATGTAGAGCGTGCCGCCCAGGCCGAGCGCGATCCAGGCGCCGCGCGTCGCGTTGGGCCCGAAAAGCAGGAGCAGGAGCGCCAGTCCGCCGGTGACGGCCGCAAGCGCCCAGATGAGCCGGCGGGTGCGCACGAGTCCGATCTCGGAGGGGAGGCTGACGACGCCCGTCTCGCGGTCACCGGCGATGTCGCGGACATCGCACAGGAGCATGTTCGCGACCAAAAGCCCCCACGCCCAAGTGGCGACGAGGGGCGTGGCGAACAGCGGAAATTCCCCTGGAGCGTGGACGAGCGGCAGCCCGAAGACGGCCGCGAGCACGAGCGTCGGCGCAAAGAACGACTTGAGATACGGCACGTCCTTCAAGCGCCGGCCGCGAAAGGGGATGGAGTAATTGAGCACCACCGGCACGCCGAGCACGATGAGCGCGAGCGTCGGCCAATCGCGCTGCCAGAGGGGCAGCAGGAGGAGCGTCGCGCCGGCGGCGGCGGCGAGGAGAAAGCTCAGGCGACGCAGCCGGCGGGCCGCGCCGGCGCGCTGCGGCAGGTTGAAGCGATCCGCCGGGTCGCGGCGCAGCCGATCGACATTGTAAACGAGCACGCCCGCGCAAAACCACAGCGGCACCCATGGCTCGCCATGGACGCCCAGCAGCCGGCAGACGGCCCAGCCGAAGGCCGCGATGCCCGCGGCGCCGAAGAGATGCAGCGCGTGCAGCGAATCCTCGACCCGCCGCGCGACCCTGAGCGCGCGCTGCGTTTTCAACACCCAGGCGGGGACCGGCTCCACCGCCACCAGTTCCGCCTCCACGACGCGCACCGGCTCGCGCAGCGCGGAGGGCGCGTCGGGCGTGGTGGTATCAGGAGTGGGCACGGAACACGTTGGAGTCACTGCGGGAGGGGCACAAGAGATAAGGCCCGGCGCGCCGCTTACTTTGTCCCAAACTGCGCCTGCAGGTCGTGCCAGATGGCGTCGTACTGCCGGTTGGCGTCGCCGTCGAAAAGCTGCGTCAGCGGGGTCTTTCCCTGCTCGTCCGCGAATTTCGTCATCTTCGTCTCAGGGTCGATCCGCTGCGGGAAGAGCACCCAGCGCAGGTAATACTCAGACCGCAGCCGCCCGGCGGTGAGCGCGAGATTGATCCCCGGCGCCTCGAAGACTTGTGTCGGCTTGCGCTCGCCGACGCCGTGGCAGGTGATGCAGTTGAAGCCGCCGGCTTCGCCGAGCAGCGTCTCGCCGGCTTTGGCCTTTTCGGGATCGGCGGCGAGCTTCGGCGGTTCGGCCGCGGAGAAGCCGTGCTGATGCGCCAGCCCCGCCGCGAGCCCATCGGCGTAAGTCGCAAACGACGGCATGCGCGCAATGATCCACGGGCGCGGCTTCACGGGGTTCCGGCCCGCGATGAAATCCGCCGCCCACCGCGGGCGCAGCTTTTCGCCGAGCCAGGTGAAGAGCGGCGCGGTCGCCCCGCCGATCGGCCGGCCCTCGCCTTCCTCCGGCGGCGCGGCCGCGGTCAGCGGCGCGATGTCGTTCTCGAGCTGCGACCAGGCGCTCGCCGCCGCGTCCAGCGCGTGGCAGGCGTTGCAGCGCAGATTGACCGACTGGCGCTGCGCGAACTCGGCGGGCGGGTCGCGCTTCAGCGAGTCGAACCCCGCCGCTGCAAACGCGACCAGCGCCTCGCGTTGTGCGGGGGTGAAGGCGAAATCCGGCGCCGCGCCGCGCGCGGCGGGCTCGGCGGCCAGGCAGCCGGTCTGCCATTTCTTCGCGAACGTGTCGGCGAGCTTCGGGGCGGTGGTCGGCGGCACGCCGGCGTGGCAGTTCAGACAGCCGGCGGTCGCGGCCAGCATACCGCCGCGCGCGGCGTCGCCCTTGGGCGCGGCGGCGAGCTCCTTCTGGTTGCCGGAGAGCAGGAACGCCGTCAGCTTCGCGGCCTCCTCATCGGTCAGATGGAAGTTCGGCATCCGCGTCCACTGATAGATTTTCTGCGGATCCTTGAGGTAATCGCTGAGCGCGGCGGGCTGCCATTTTGCGCGGACGTGGCCGAGCGGCACGCGGTGGAATTCATCGGCGCCGTCGTACTCCGGTGTCGTGTGGCACGCGATGCAGCCGAGGTTCGCAAACAGCGCGCCACCGAGCGGAATGAGGTCTTCGCCCGGCGGCTTCGCTTCCGCCGGCGTGCCGATGGAAGAGAGGAACGCCGCGAGGTCGGCGGCCCGCGGATCGATCTCGTCGCCCTTACCCGCGAAGACCCGCGGCATCGGCGTCCCGGGTCGGATCGCATGCGGATCATTGATCCAATGCGCCATCCACTCCTCCTTGAATCGCGCGCCGAACTCGGCAAACACCGGCGCGTCCTGCATCAGCTCCGGCATGCCCTCGCCGCGCGGCGGGAGAAGCGCCGCGGCCTCGTGGCACTGGGCGCAGCGGCGCTGCGCAAACAGCAGCCGCCCCTCGCGCACACGCTCGCCGGCGCGCACGTCGGCCGCGCCGGCCTCGCGCTCGAGCAGCGTCGGCGGCACGGGTTCCGGAAAGAACTCGGGCGAGAACCAGAGGAGCCGCAGCCAGGCGTCGCCGGTCGCCGGGCTCTGGAATTCGATGACGAGCTGGTTCGCGCCTTTGTTGAGCTTCACCGGCCTGCCGGTCAGCCGCTTCGTGCCATCGGCGGCGCCCGCGAGCACCTCCTCGCCATTGAGCGTCATCTTCAGCGTGCCCGAGAGCTCCGCGGCGAAGGTGCAGTCCGCGCGCAACTCCGAGCGCAGCGCGCCCTCGAAGCGCGCGGTGAACGGACCCGCCGCCAGGAAGGGCGTCGGCGCCTGCCCCGCCGGCACGAAGAGCGCCGCCAACCGCGCCGGCCGCGCGTCGGATTTCCCGCCGCTCGTGAACGTGAGATTGAGCCCCGCTCCCTGGCTCGCGGCGACCGCCGGCAGCGGCGGAGCGACCAGCGACTCCTGAGCCGAGGCCGCGAAACAAACCGGCAACAGGAGAACGAGGAAGAGCTTCATAAGGCGCAAAGGAATCGCAGGCGCGCAGCTTCTTGGCCCCGGGTAGGGCGGGCGTCTCGCCCGCCCCGGCGGGCATCTTGCCCGCCTCGATTATTCCCGGGGGCGGGCCGAAGGGCTGCTATTCGCGTCGGGCGAAGACGCCCTCCGCGGCGGGCGGGACGCCCGCCCTACCCGGGGCCGACTGCACCGCCTCCGGCGAACCGAGTTTTCACACAGTCGGCGGCCCGCGGACGGTTGCCCCTTACGGCTTCTTGACCGGAGCCTTCGCAGGGGACGCGGCGGGCGGGGCGGTCTTCGCGGCGGGATCCACGGCGCCGGTCGGCGTCGTCGCGGCGGGTTTCACCGGGGCGGTGGCGCCGTCCTTCGCCGGGGCCGCCTTGGTCGGGCCGCCGATCTTGACGCTCTTCGCCGTCTGGACTTCGCCCGCCTTCACGTACGAGCCGGTCACTTCGATGCCGACGGTGATGTCGGCCAGCGTCGCGGGCTTGCCGTCCTTTGTGATCTTGGTGGCGTCGTCGGTGGTGAAGACGCGGTCTTTGCCTTTGGCGCCGTTCAGGGAAAAGGTCTTGGCGGCGGCATCCACTGCGGTCGCCTCTCCTTTGAAGGGAAGCGGTTTGCCGGCGGCTTCCTTGGTCGCATCTTTCGCGGCCGCGGCGGGGGCTTTGCCCGTGGCGTCCTTCACTTCGGCTTTCTCCGCTTTTTTCTCCACGGCGGCGGCTTTCTCGGCGGCGGCGGCTTGGGTCGGAACGAATCCGAGGGTGGCTGCGGCGAGGAGGCTAAGGGCGGTGACGAGGGTGCGTTTCATCTGGGTACGTGAGGTAGGGGTTGGATTGATTTTCCGCCACCGCCGGCTCATCGGCCGCAGGGCGGACTGAAGGGTTCGCTGGAAAGTCTCTGCTTATTTTATTCGAAGGCGACAATCTTTTTAATCGGCAGACGTAAATTTTACGGCTGCGGCCGGGCGAGGAGGAAAAGGGAGTTGCGGAGGGTGGCGGGCATATGGGAGGTTTTTGGATTTAGAGTTGAAACACGCCGGGGCGCGTCTCGGCTCTTCCTCTTCATCTTCCTCTTCATCTTCCTCTTCCCCTTCCTCATCCCCGCCCACATTTTTCTTCGGTCAATCGCGCGCGGACTAAAGAGTAAGAGGAAGAGGAAGAGTTCGCCGATCGAAATCGGCGCGCGGCGTGTAGGTACAGGGTAAATACCTTGCATTCGGCTTTTTTTGAGCGCATTTTCGCGTCTCTTGTCAGAAGCCTCCCCCATTCCTTCCCGCCCGCCCATGCGTTTATCCCTCCTGTTACTCGCCTTCCTCGCCGCGTTTTCCGCGGGGAGCCGGCCTTTGCGGGCGCAGGCGGACCCCGCGACGGAGCCGGCCGTGCTGGCGGTGAAAAAGGCGCAGCCGGCGGTGGTGAACATCAACACGGAGCGCACCGTCACCCGAAGCGCGCGGAATCCCGCCGACGACCTCTTCAACCAGTTCTTCGGCGGCCCGACCTCGCGCCCGCTCACCATCCGGCAAAAGGTGCAGAGCCTCGGCTCGGGCTTCATCGTCGATCCCTCGGGCTACATCGTGACCAACGAGCACGTGGTCGAGCGCGCGGCGGACCTGAAGATCTCCGTGACCACGAGCGGGGGCAAAACCTACGATGCCAAGTACATCACCGGCTCCACGGAGAGCGACCTCGCGCTGCTGAAGATCGAGAGCAAGGAGCCGCTCCCCTTTCTCAACCTGAATGACCCGTCGCCGAATCTCCTCGGCGAAAGCGTCCTCGTCCTCGGCAATCCGCTCGGGTACGGCAACTCGGTCGCGCGCGGCATCCTCAGCGCAAAGGGGCGCAATGTGACAATCGGCGAAACGGAATACAAGAACCTGCTGCAGACCGATGCGGCGATCAATCCCGGCAACTCCGGCGGGCCGATCATCGACCTCAGCGCGCGGCTGGTCGGCGTCTCGTCGGTGAAGATGGCCTTCACGCCGCAGGGGGTGCCGACGCAGGGGATCAGCTTCGCCATCCCGGCAGACACCGTGCGCGCGCGGGTCGCGGAGTTTCGCCAGACCGCGAGCAAACCGAAGCCGCCCGCGCCGCCGCAGACCGCGAGCCGCAAGTACTTCGGCCTGCAACTCCAGACGCTGAC
>DASYIS010000256.1:0-14892 GCA_035997375.1 Chthoniobacteraceae bacterium | reverse complement strand
CCGGCCGGTGGCCGCGTCCCACACCCGCAAGGTCTGGTCCAGGCTCGCGGTGAGGATGCGCGTTCCGTCCGGGCTGAATTGCGCGCTCTCCACGCCGCCCTCGTGGCGCATCGGCTCGCCCAGGGCATTGCCCGTGGCTGCGTCCCACACCCGCGCAGTCTGGTCCTGGCTCGCGGTGACGATGCGCGCACCGTCGGGACTGAACTTCACGCTCATTACGTTACCTTCATGGGCCATTGGCTTGCCCAGCGACTTGCCGGTCCCCGCGTCCCAAAGACGCGCTTCGCCCTTACTCGATAGCAGATCCCCGGTGGCGGTGACGATGCATGTGCCGTCCGGGCTGAATTGCGCGCTCTGCACCTTCTCCTCGTGGCGCAACGGCTCGCCCAGCGCCCTGCCTGTCGCGGCCTCCCAAACCCGCACGGTCTTGTCGTCGCAGGCACTGACGATGCGCGTGCCGTCCGGGCTGAATTGAGCGCTCTCTACGAAGCCCTCGTGCCGCAGGGGCTCGCCCAGCGCCCGGCCCGTCGCTGCGTCCCAGACACGCGCCGTCTTGTCCCAGCTAGCGGTCACGAGCCGGGTTCCGTCGGGGCTGAATTGCGCGCTAGTCACAGCGCCCTCGTGCCGCAGCGGCTCACCCATCGGCTGGCCGGTGACCGCATCCCATACCCGCGCGGTGTTGTCCCGGCTTGCGGTGACGACGCGCGTCCCGTCCGGGCTGAATTGTGCGTCCAAGATCTCGCCCGCGTGTCGCAGAATCCCCCGCGGCCAAGTTTGTTTTTCCGGCCCATATAACGAAAGAGTCGAGTAGAGTCGCGCGGCAGCGAGCAGATTTCCCGGCTCCCATTTTAATGCCCGCGCGAGGTGCGCGACTCCCTCATGCCATTTACGGTCTTTCTCGATCCGCTGCACGGCAACAGCGTAATCGGCCATGCTGGCTTCGTGGAGGTTCTTCAAGTTGCTCGCGTTCTTCTCCACGATCACCGTGTTTGCCTGCTCCACCTCCCGCTTGGCCTTGAACGTCAGCAATCCCAGCACCCCGGCGATGACGGTCAGCATCCCCACCGCCACCAGCCAGCGCTGGAGCACGCGGGTCTGGCGTTTGGTTTCGCGCTGGATGTGATCGCCGAGGGCGGTGCGCTCGAGGCGCAGGAGGTAGGAGACGAGGGAGACGAAGCCGTGCTCCCACGCATCCTGCTCGGCGGTGACGGCGTCGGGCACCATCGTGGGAAGGTTGCGGCTGATGAGCGTGTCGCCGAGCGCGCGGAGGGCGGGGCAGAACGCGGCGTCGGCGCCGGCGCCGGTGACGTTGCCGCGGACGATGATGGGGACGACGAGGCTCGCCTCGCCGCCGTGGGACTGGAGGAAGTGCGCGACTTCCAGGTTCACCGGCTCGGAGGCCGCGGCGTGCGGGGAGCAGAGGACGATGAGGAAACGCGACTCCTCCAGCGCGCGGCGGAGGTTCGCCCAGTAATGCTCGTCGGTGACTTCGAGGTTGGTCTTGTCGCGATAGATGGGGCGGACGTAGCGCGCGTTCGGCGGGCGGCGATCCTGGGGCACGAGCTTCACCGGGAAGCGAAACCATTCGAGCCGCCGCTGCAGCCACGCGGCGGCCTTGCTGTCCTTCCGGCTGTAGCTGATGAAGGCGTAGTATTTGGAGGGCGCGGCCACTTGCGGATCAATCAGGCAGAAACTTGCTGCGCCGCCGAGCTTTAAGCAAAAGCGCGCGCCTTCCCGCCGGCCTCACTCCTCACTCGCGCCCGAAGAGCTGCTCCTCCATCGGCAGCGTGCGGTAGATCCACGTCGCGGGCTGGACGATGACGATGCGGCGCGGGCGGTAGCCTTCCAGCATCATGCTGACCTTCACCTTGAGCTGGAGACCGCTGCAGCCGGGGCCGGCGGGGATGGTTTTGGTCTCGAGAATCTCGCCGCCTTTGCGATCGTTTTGCGGGTCGTAGGTCTGGAGGCTCGGCTCGGCGACGAAGAGGTTGGCGCCGGGCTTCGTCTTCGTGTCGGGCGGCATGTTCTTCGGAATGGGCGCGTTGAGTTTCAGATCCTCGAACAGCGTGGGGTCGACGTTGTTGAAGAGCGTGACGGTGACGTTCTCCTGGTCGTCATCGACGGCGGAAATGATCGCCGGCAAGCCGCGGTCGCGGACGTAGAGGCGATGCTGCTCGCGCTGCTGCGCGGCGGCCGCGTCGCGGGCGGCGGCGTCGAGCCACAGGTCGGTGATGCGGCCGGGGCCGTAGAGGGTGGCCCAGGTGAGATTGAAGAGCACCTCCTGGCCCGGCTTGAGCGCCACGAGCGTGGCAGCGCCGGTCCCCTGGAAGATGCGCGTGGCCGTGGTGAGCTCGAAGGTCCTCGGCTCGCCGACGGGTTGCCCATCCTGCTGCAACCGCGCGGTGAGTTTCATGTCTGCGACGGACTCAATTTTCCAGAGCTGCTTCTGCCGCGCGAAAAACGAAAAATCGTCCTCCAGGCGGAAGCACCGGCGGAAGTCGACGTCGGGCGTGATCCCGCGGCGAGTCACGCCCTCGGGCGCCGGCGTCTTGTCGTCCGCCGCGCGCCAGTAGAAGAGGCCGCGCAGGTGCGTGCCGAGCGGGATGTCCGCGAGCGCCGCCCACGATCCGTGGTAAAAGATGGAGCCGTAGGGGAGCATGTCCGCCTCGAGCGGCAGATCCCACCGGCCGCGATCCTGGCTGTCGTCGCGATCGACGCGGAGATGGAAAGTGCGCTTGGGATGCTCGACCAGGATCAGCTCGCCGGACATGGCGTGCCCGGAGCCTTCCGGCGGGAACTCCCCGTCGACCAGCTTGAACCACTCCAGCGGCTTGCCGTCCGCACGCAGGACTTTCTTGTTCGACGGCCCATCGGCGTCGGTGCGGTACGCTGGCGCGTCGGCCCCGTGCAGAAGCACCGCCAACGCGAGGAGACAAACAAGAGTGGGAAGAAAACGCATTCTGTTCTTGGTTCGTTGTTCTTGGTTCTTCGTTGGACCGCATATCCGCACTGCGCGTTGCCGCGGAGAACGAAGAACGAAGAACCAAGAACCGAGAACCTGCCCGTTACGCGAGCAGTTGCTTGATCGGCCCGAGGCTGTCCTGGAACCGCTCCGACGACACGCCGGCCCGCTGGACCATGGTGAGGAGCAGGTTGCTGACGCGGGCGTCGGCGTCGACCGGGCGGGAGCAGATCTTGTAGTGCGCGCTCGCGTCGGCCGTGTTGTAGGCACCGATCGACGGGAGGTTGAAGTCGACGTGCGTGCCGTGCTTGTACCCGAGCGCCTTGCCGCCGGCGAGGATCGTCGGAAGGTTCGCGTTGCCGTGGCTGTGGCCGTACGCCATGCCGCTGCCCCAGAGCACCTGCGTGCTGTCGAGCAACGGCGCGCCTTCTTCCTGGTTTGCCTTGAGCTGGTCGAGCAAATACGCGAGCTGATCGATGAGGAAGGTGTCGGTCTCCGTGAGGCGGCGCAGTTGCTCGGGGTCGCCGTTGTGATGCGACAGGCCGTGGCGCGTTTGTGAGATGCCGATCTCCGGGATGCCGCTCGCCTGGGACTCGCTGCCGATCATGCAGGTGATGACGCGGGTGCTGTCGGTGCGCAGCGCGATCACCATGAGATCGTAGAACAGGCGGTAGTACTCGCCGGCCTCGGCCATGCTGAGCTTGCGCGTGAGGCGCGCGATTTCATCGGGCGAGATCACGGGCTTCGAGACGTCGAGCCACGAATTGGCGCGCTCCGTCCGCTCCTCCACCTGCCGCACGGCGGTGAGATATTCGTCGAGCTTGTTCCGGTCTTCGCTGCCGAGCTTCTTGTTGACGCGCTTCGCATCATCGGACACGAGATCGAGGATGCTGCCGCGCCGCTGGAGCCGGCGGCGGATGACCTCCTTGCCGTCCTTCTCGACGCCGAAGAGCGAGTTGAAAATGGTCTGCGTATTGCGCTCGGCCGGGAGCTGGATGCCATCCGGCGACCAGGCGAGCGAGTTGCCTTCAATGGCGAGCTCGAGCGAGGAGAAACGCGTCGTCGTCCCCTGCACCTCGGCGATGAGCTGATCGGCGGAAGCGGTATTGCGGAAAGGCCCGCCATCGCCGGGGACGTTCGCGCCGGTGAGCCAGACCTTTTCGCAGTTGTGATGCTTGCCGATGACCATTGGGTGATGCAGCCCGCTGATCGGCGTAATGTCGGCGCGGTGCTTCTCGAGCGACATCAGCGGCTTTGAGAACTCGTAATCCGCGCCCGCCTTCGTGATCTGCCAGGTCAGCGTATTCACGCCGTTCGGGATGTAGAGGAAGACGCTCCGCTTCGGCTTCGTGGCGGCCGTTGCTGCGGCCGCGCGCGCGCTGGCGGGCAGCATGGCATTGAGCAACGGCAGCGCGATGGTGGCGCCCAGTCCGCGCAGCATGGTGCGGCGGCCCATGCGCCAGTGGTTCAAGTTCAGGTTGCTCATATGTTTCACGTTCTTGGTTCTTGGTTCTTTGTTCTTGGTTCTTCGTTCGCTGCCTCCGCGGGGCGATGCGTTGCGTACGTTCGGCGGGTCTGTTTCCTGAGATTAGCGAGGCGGGGCGTTGATAAGGTAGTGGATTAAGGCGCCGACTTTAGCATGTGTGCGGGCGGCTTGCTCGTAAATTGCGTCGAATTCCGACTGCGCGATGTAAGCGCAGTCGAGCGCGACGTAGAGTTCGCTCTGAACTTCGGAACAGGAGCGCTGGGAGTAGCGGAGGAACTTTATGAACTCGGGGTTGCTTCCACCATCGAATCCTTCGGCGATGTTGTGCATCGCTGATCCCGCTGCGCGCGTGATCTGATCCCGCAAGCCAAAATCCCGCGCAAACTTGCCGCGCATCGCCACCGCATACACCTGGCGCGTCAAATCACGCGCCATCGCATGCGAAAACGAAGAACCAAGAACAAAGAACCAAGAACTTCGGGTCATCGCTTCTGAAACAACTCCGACGTGACCACCGCCGTGACGATATCCTTCACCCGATAATCCGCCGCCTTGCTCGCCTCGGCGATCGCCTTGAGGTCGTCGCGGTCACCGAACGAAGTCGCGCGGCGCAGTCCGTAGGTGGCGAGCTTCTCGATGAAGGTGCGGTTGAAGGCGTCGAGATCGGCGAGGAGGAGTTTCTTGAATTCCTCCGCGTTTTGGTAGGTGCGTCCATCGGGGAATTTGCCGGTCGGATTCACGGTCGGATCGTCGCCGGTGCCTTCGGTCTTCTCGGTGGTGCGCCAGCGGCCGATGGCGTCAAAGTTCTCAAAGGCCAGGCCCAGCGGGTCGATCTTCGCGTGGCAGGCGGCGCAGCTTGCATCGTGGATGTGCGCCTCCAGCTTCATGCGCAGGGTCGCCTTGGGCGCGGTGAGCGGATTGGTCGCGATGGGCTCGACGTTCGCCGGCGGCGGCGGCGGGGATTTGCCGAAAATCGACTCCATCACCCAGACGCCGCGATGCACCGGGCGATGCCGCGTGCCGTCGGAGGTGAGCGACAGGATCGCCGCCTCCGTGAGCAGGCCGCCGCGATGATCCTCGGGCTTGAGCGCGACCCGCTTGAATTGATCGTCCTTCAGCCCGTCCCCCGGCAGGCCGTAGTATTGCGCGAGCCGCGCGTTGGCCATCGTCCAGTCGGAGTCGAGGAACTCGCGCAGCGTGAGGCCGCTCTGCAGCACCTCGCGGAAAAACGCGCGCGGCTCGCCGACCATGCAGGCCTCGAGGTGCTTGTCGTAGTCCGGGTAGATCATCTTATCCGGCGGGAACATCCCGACCTTGCGCAGGCGCAGCCACTGCGAGGAGAAGGAGTCCGCAAAACGTTGCGCGCGCGGGTCGGCGAGCATCCGCTCGACCTGTTTGGTGAGCACCGACTTGTCCCGCAGCTTGCCCGCCTCGGCGAGCTGGAAGAGCTCCGCGTCCGGCATCGTGCTCCAGAGCAGATACGAGAGGCGGCTCGCGATTTCCCAATCGTTCAGCTTCAGCCGCATCGCCTCGGGATCGCCCTCGGTGAGGAAGATGAAACTCTTCGAGCACAGGATCGCCGCCATGCCCGCCTTGACCGCGCTCGGGAATTTCTCGCCGGCCTTCAGCTCGGCTTCCACGATGCCCGCGAACTCGTTCAGCTCCACGTCGGTGACCGGCCGGCGAAACGCGCGCGTCGCGAGCTTGCGCAGCCCTTCGCGCACTTCCGCGAGATCGCCCTCGGTCTTCGGCTGGTAATCGGCGCGCAGCTGCTGCTCCTGATCGGTCATGATCGGCCCGCGCCAGGAGATGGAGTGCAGGATGAGGAACGGATAGCGCGGCTTGCCTTCCTCATCGGTGAGTTTCACCTGCCATGGCAGACGCCCATCCGCGAGGCTGACGAACGGCTTGTTGCCGTGGCGGCCGGAGCGCGGGAGATTCGAGGGGCCGGGCACGTCGTTGTAGACCTCGATGTTCGGCCGGCCCTTCGGCAGATGCGCGAGGAAGGTGACCGTCGTCGGCTGGTCTTCCGGCGCGACGACATCGCCCTCGTACAGCGTGCGATCGAGCTTCGACTCGTATACCTTGATGCGCGGCGCACGGCCCTTCTCGGGCTTCAATCCGCTGACGGTGTACGTGATCTCGTAAATGCCCGTCTCGGGCAGCGGCTCCTTCAGCAGCGAGTAGCGGAAAATGTCGCCCGGCCACATCTCGTAGCGCACCTTGTCCAGCACACCCATCGCCTCCAGGCGTTCGCGATTTCGCTCATTCACTTGCGAAGAAATGATCGCCGGCTTGCTGCCGCCGAATGGCTCGGGCGGCTTCTGGCCCTTCTTCAGTGGCACGACTTCGGGATACGCCTCCGCGAGGATCGTCTCCGCCGCCGCGAGATACTTTTCCACGTTCGACGGCGAGAGCGTGAGCACCGAGCCGATCCGCTCGAAGCCATGCCACTCCGGATCCTCGAGAAACGCGCCGGGGTCCGTGGCGTTGAACTCCACCCCGAGGAGATCGCGCACCGTATTCACGTACTCATCGCGGCTCAGGCGATTGTAAGAGACCGGCGCGCGCGACGCCATGCGCACCGACTCGCCTTCCTTCATCCGGGAGGCGATCCACTCCACGACCTGCGCGCTCTCCTCCGCCCTTGGACGCGCCTTCACCTTCTTCGGCGGCATCTCCCCGGAGTTGATCCGCTCCATGATCTCCAGCCACTGCGGCGTGTTCTCGAACCCGACCTTCGTCGAGAGCGTGTCCATGCGGAAATCGCCCTTCTGCGTCCCCGCGTCGTGGCAATCGTAGCAATGCTCCTCGAAGAAGGCCGAGACCTTCGGATCGAGCCCAGCGCTCGGCGCCGCGTGCAGCGCCGCCGCGAAACAACCAAGAACGAAGAACGAAGAACAAAGAACCTGCATACTATTGAAACTTCACGTCGGTCTTCGGCAGCATCGCCTTGATCTTCGCCTGCTGGTCCTCCGGATAAGCCTGCGGGCGGCGGATGAGTTTCAGCTCCTTGAGGAACGCGAATGCCTGCAACTGCGGCAGCCGCTCATCAGTCAAAACGAGACTCCCGAGCTCGAGCTGCTCGAGCTGCTTCAGGTCCGCCGCGAGCTTCAGGCCGGCGTCATCGAGCTTCGTGCAATTCGTCAGCGTCAGGCGCTTCAAGGTCGCGATCGGTTTGATCGCGGCGATGCTCTCCGGTCCTTCGAAGCCTTCGCCCAGTTGCAGGTACTCGAGCGGCAGGCCGAGGATGTTTTTCAAGGCCGCCGGCGTGGCGTCGTGCAGGCCGAGCTCGAGGCCCTTGAGCTTCGTCAGCTTCGCCAGATTGACCGCGCCGGCATCGCTGAATTTCGCATGCGCCAGGCTGATGCTTTCGAGATTCCGCAGATGCTCGCACAGCTCTTTGATTCCCGCGTCATTGATGCTGCTGCCGCGATGGCTCACGCGGGTGAGCTTGTCCCAATTCACGCACTTCGCATAGGCGGCGCCGGTGATCGCGGTGCCGACAAAGTTGAAGCGCTCGAGGTTCTTGAGCCCCGCGAGTTTTTCCATGCCGGCGTCAGTCAGCTTGCCGTTATTGGTAAAACTCAGCGCCTTCAGCGTGGTGAGCTGCCCGATTCCGCCGATCCAGTCGTCGCTGCATTTGGTGGAAATGATATTGAGCGACTCCAGCGCGCCGAGGTGGCCGAGATGCTCGAAGAACGCCTGGTCGTACGGGTCTTCCTTGCGCACATCGTGCGGCCCGGTGTTCGGCACGGAGAGATCGACGAGCTTCAGCGTGCCGAACACCGCCAGCTCGCCGCCGGCCGCCAGCTTCAAGCTCTCCGGCGTCGTGTTGATCTTCTCGACCTTCCCCTTCGCCGCCTCGACGGTCTTCGTCACCGCCTCCACATGCGGCCGGTCCGCGATCGCCGCGAGGATCGCCTTCGAGTTCTCCTGCAGCGCCTTCTTCAGGCCGGCATCGGACGTGGAGGCGATGACCTTTTCCAGATCGGCCGGCGTCGCGACCTGCGAGAGATCGGGCGGCGCGGCGAAGGACGAAGCGGCGAGGACCAGGGAGGAGAGAATGGCGAGGGAGCGTTTCATGCGGAGAGAAGAGCAGCGAAGGGCGGATAACTTAGAGACTTGGCGGGGATGTGCAACGTCGGGGCGGGCGGCGGTGGCCTGAGAGCATAGGATGGCGTGGAGGCGTGTCGCTCGACCGCTGGATGGGCGAGGTCATCGGTGATATGCCCCACGATAGACCGAATCCGAATGAACATTGCGGGTGAAGACGCGCTGACGGATAGAATAGACGTAGCTGTGAAGCTCGTCTTGGACGACAGGCTCGGCTCCCGCAGCTTCGTAAACGGGAGCGCCCGGTTCCCCCTCCTGCCAGACCCGCTCTACGGTGAAAAGGGGCGTCGCGCTGGAAGCGCCGGCAGCGTGATACCAGACCTGCCAGACAGGAAGCCCAATGGGACCTTCGGTGTAGTGTGTGGTGAAGGTAAGTTTTTCTGCAGTGTCCTCGTGGAGCGTCTCTTCGGAGTGGAACTTGAGCGCGGGTTTGCGGGCTGGCTTGCGCTCACATGCAACCGCTCCCAGGCAGAGACAGACGGCGATGATTAACGGGAGACGCATAGAGTCGACCAGTACTCGTACCCCGCCGTTTTGATGTCGTACAGGGTCGCGTACTGTGCAGGCTGTGCGCGATGTTGTCCCAGAAGTCCGCGCGGCCTTCGTTGGTGGGAGGATAGTAGGTTTTATTCATAGGGGTAGACCTCCGGGATTACCGAGGAAAACGCGGGTCGGCGAGCCGAAAGCGGAGGTATTCTCGACAAAAATACCTCCCGGCTTGCCGAAAATACCGGTCGGCACGGCGCGCCGACCTCCCGGATGGACGCGCCGACCGCGCGCCTTGGTGCAGCGACCCGCGTGCTTGGCTCGCGGACCTGCGCGCTCGGCGAGCCGACCGGCAGGATTGGCGCGCCGACCTCCGGGTTTGGCGCCACGACCCCGCGCGAAGCGCGCCCTGGCCCCGGGTAGGGTGGGCGTCCCGCCCGCCCCGGCGGGCATCTTGCCCGCCGCGTTAATCTTCACGGGCGACCCGCCAATAGCTGGGCTGCTATTCGCGTCGGGCGAAGACGCCCTCCGGGGCGGGCAAGATGCCCACCCTACCCGGGGCCTCGGAGCCGCCTGCGGCGGACCCGCTTTCACCCCCGCTGCCCCATCTGCGTGAGCAGCGCCACGGCTTCGCTCCACTCCACCTCGTGCGGCATGCGCTTGCTCTTCGCGGCCAGGGCCGCCACCGCGCCGGCGGCTTCGCCCATGGAGGTGGCGTTGCCGGTGACGCGGTAGCTGGCGTGCGCGATGAAGTCGCCGCTGATGCAGCGGCCCGCCATCATGAGGCCGTCGACGTCTTTCGCGATGAGCGCACGCAGCGGGATGTCGTACGGTTTCACTTTGATGTCGGTATGCTCGATGGCGGAGCGCTGGTTGTTCTCCGCGGTGAGGGCG
The DNA here is from genome assembly GCA_035997375.1 of Chthoniobacteraceae bacterium. GTDB lineage: Bacteria > Verrucomicrobiota > Verrucomicrobiia > Chthoniobacterales > Chthoniobacteraceae > DASYIS01. The sequence goes on along the minus strand of DASYIS010000256.1, from coordinate 4,948 downwards.
TGGACGTCGACGGGGAAGGTGGGGCGCACGACGGCGTCCACGTGCCGCGCGCCGGCGGCGATGTCTTCCTTCGTGACCACGTAGCGGCCGCGGAGGCGGCGGCCGTCGCGCACGCCGATCTGCTCGGCGGTGGCGGCGATCTGGATCCCTTCCCACGGCCCGCCGAGCGCGCGCAGGGCGCTGACGATGCGGTTCATTTCGCTACGCGCATGGACGGTGGATTTGGTGACTTCCGCGGCGTCCCACGGCTTGATGCCGTACTCCTGGTTCAGCATGACGAGGAGCAGATTGTCGCGCACCTGCCAGAGCGTCGGTTTCGAGTAAGAGGGGAAAAAGCCGGCGCGCTGAATCTCGGCGAGCAGGGCTTTTTTCGCGAGGCCGACCGAGGCGTCGGGATCGGAGACGTGGATGAAGGGCGCGAGCGCGGCGGCGTCTTTGCAGACGAGGAGCGCATTGAGCGACATCGGCTGGCACGGGCAATCCTGCGCCTCGCCGATCTCCCAGGCGCAACCCGCGAGCGCGCCGAGGTCGCCGTCGCCGGTGGTGTCGATGAAGACCGGCGCGCGCCACGCCTGGCGGCCCGACTTCGACTCGGTGATGATCGTCGAGAGCCGCCGCCCGTCGCGATAGGCGGCGGCGACACGCGTGTGGAGCTGGAATTTCACGCCCGCCTCGACGAGCAAATCCTCGAGCAGCAGCTTCATCCCCTCGGGCTCATAGGTGATGGAGCCCTTGCTCTTCCCGCGCCGGATGCCGCGCTCGTCGAGCTTGGTCGCGAGCTCTTTGGCGAAGCCCAGCTTGTTGAAATCGAGCAGATACCCGAGCAGTCCCGCGGTCCAGACGCCGCCCACACAGCCGCGCCACTCAAACAGCCGCACGCGCGCCCCACCCCGCGCCGCGGTGATCGCCGCCGCCACGCCCGCCGGCCCGGCGCCGCAGACGATGACATCGGAATCGCTGACAAGCGGCAGATCGCGCCCCGGCTCGGGGAAGGTGTTCGCGCCCGCGGGTTTCGCGTCGTCCGCGCGCAGCACGCTTGGAGCGGCGGCGCCGAGCGCCGCAGCGGCGCGGAGGAAATGACGGCGCGTGAGAGAGGATTTGGGATTCATGGCGATGACGCGGTTCACTTCGCCGGCGCGCTCGCCGCCGGCGCCGGCACGAGCACCTTGCACGACTGCCAGGCGAGAAAGCGCCACTGGCCTTTCTCCTCCCGCCAGACGCCGAGGAAGCTGAGGTAATTCTGGGCGGGACCAGTGGCCGTCGTGGCGTCGATGTGCGCGCGGCCGGTCATCAAGGCGATGCCGGGCGCGGGGAAGGTGAACTTCCGCTCCTCATACTGGTACGCCGTGTATTTCGTGCGCCCGCTCGCGACCGTTTCTGTGTAGCTGGCTTTGTCGTCCACGTTGCCCGTCGAATGCGCGTAGCGGAGGTCGTCGGAAAAGATCGCAGTCATCCGCGCGCGATCACCCGCGAGCGTAGCCGCCACGCGCTCCTCGTCCGCGGCGCGGAGTCTTTCCAGGAGCGCGTCATCCGCGGCGCGGAGCGGGACGAGGAAGGCGAAAAGGGCCAGCAGGTGGAGGAGCGTCGTTTTCATGGGGAGGATTTGGCTTGGAACCACGGATTTCGCGGATCTCACGGATCTTTCCTTATCCGCGCCCTCGGTGCAATCCGTGGTTCTTCCCGTTTTGCTCCTCATCGCGCCAGAAATCACCTTCGGGAGATCGGCATCCGCCCCGCTTGGTGTCATTATTCTTCACGCGCCGCCTCCAGGCGGCTCCCGCTCGTCTTCAGTCACGCGCATCAAGCCGCGAGGCGGTTCCAGACCGCTTGCCAGCGAAACTGCAAACGGACTCGGAACCACTCGAAAGACAAAGGGCCGCAGATCAGTTTCGGCCTGATACACACCGGGGCAAATAGAGGTTGGTTCCGCTCTGATTTTCCTATCAACAAGCTTGCTCATCGATAGTCTCCGCGCACCTCCGCGGTGGCCATGCGGCTCTCCGTGGAGCGCGCTTTTTTTTCAAACACACGATGGACGCCTTTCGTTCCCTCACTCGCCGCCCCCTCCTCAACTCACTCGAAGTTCTCGAGACTCGCATCGCGCCCGCCAACGCCGGTCCGGTCAATTCGCTGGTCGAGGCCGCGGGGCCGGCGGTCACCCTTGCGATGTCGCAGGACTTCTACGGCCCGGAAGTCGCGCACAACGCACCGGTCACGTATCACCTTACGGTCCACAATGGCGGCGACGCGACGGCGCAGGGCGTGGCCCTGCATTTCACCCTGCCGCAGGACACGAATACCTCGGGGCTGGATAACTCCGCGTGGACTTACAACAGCGCGACCGACACCTACGATTTCACGGTCGGGGATCTCGGGGCGCAGGGATCGGCGGGCCGCGATTTCAACGTGCGCGCGGGCGGGTTCATCGGCGACACGGATCTCGCCTCCGTCATCGCCTCGGCGTCCGCGAGTTACACGGGGAGCTCGCCGGATGATGAAAACCTGCATGCCGCGGCCAACACGCCCGTTTACCAGGGCATCTACGCCGCGGCCAGCGGCGTCGCCCGGCCCGGCCACTTCGCCACCACCGAAGTGCGCGTCTTCGACGTTCACACCGGCCAGCCGGCGCAGCTCGCATGGCTCGACGACTCGGGCGCCTTCAAGGCGTACCCGGACGCCATCGTCAAAGGCAAACCGGTGCCCGTGCGCGACAGCGTGCGGGTGGCGGTCGGCGACTTCAATGGCGACGGCTTCGATGACCTCGTCACGGCGACTGCACATGGCGTCGGGCCGGTCAAAATCTTCGACGGCGTGACCGGCGACGTCATCAAATCGCTCGAGCCCTTCAACGCGAAAAAGGGGTTGTTCGTGGCGGCGGGCGATCTCAATGGCGATCTGGCGGCCGATCTCGTGCTTGGCTCGGCGCTCGGCGGCGGCAGTGTGAAGGCGTATGATGGCAAGACGTTCACGCCCATCGGCGACACCTTCACGCCGTTCGGGAAATCGTATCGCGGCGGCGTGCGCGTGACCGTCGCCAACCTCGATGCCTTCAGCGGCGAAGGCTTCAACCAATCGGAGATCATCGCCGCCCAAGGGAACTTTGGAAATCGCGTGAACGTCTACAACGTGCATTTGCCGGACTTCGACTTTGGCGGCACGGACGCAACCTTCGGTCTGCGGGACAGCTTTACGGTCGGGGGCGCGAAGTTCCGCGGCGGCCTGAACGTCTCCGCCGGCGACCTGGATGGCGACGGGAAGGCGGAGATCGTCGTCGGGCGCAATCGGCTGAGCTCGGCGATCGTCGATGTCTTTGGGTTGCCGGAGCCGGCCCGTGACACGCTTGCCGGCCAGGTGACCGCGACGGGCCCGGAAGGCCCTCACTTCGTCAGCCTGCGTCACTTCACCGCGTTCAGTCCTGCGTTCAAGCAGGGCGTGCGGGTCGGGGTGGTGGATGTCGATGGCGACGGCATCCTCGATATCGTGGCGGCGGCCGGGTTCTCCGGCGGCGGCCGAGTCCGCGTCTACACGGGCGGGAATACCAATCTAACCTTCACCTACGACCCCGAACTGGCCTTCAAGGCCTTCGCCGGCAACCAACCGGCCATTTGGGTCACGGGAACGAGCCCCATTACTTTCGCGCGGCGCGATGTTGACTATTCGGGGCTCCCTGAATAACTCTGCGCCGCCGGCTCGCGCACGCGCGATTCGTTCCAAGTCTCTCTCATGAAGCAACATCCCTTGATCCTCGCCGTCTGCGCGGCCCTCGCGCTGCCCGTGGCCGCCCGCGCGGGACACGAGGTCGCGTCGGTCGGGGATGCCAAGGAACGGAAGGATTTGAAGAAGGTCATCCTGCCACCCTCGATGTGCGAAGGGCGGCGCGGCTTCTTCCCTGAGAACGTCGGCCGGCTCTCCGTCGGCGGCCAGTTCAGCGAGAAGATGAGCGGGTTCTACGTCGACTCGCTGGCCGGACTTTATTCCACGCACGACGGCAACAACGTTGTCTTCCTCAATTCCCGCTACAGCCGGGAAGACACCGGGCAGGTGGACAACTCGACCGGCGTCGTCTTCCGCCACAAGGTGGCAGGCCGCGACATCATCGTCGGCGCGAACGCGTATTACGACTCGATCAGCTCGTTTCGCGGGACTGATTTCGACCAGGCGGGCTTCGGAGCGGAAGTCCTGACGCGATGGGTCGATGCGCGCATCAATTACTATAAGCCCGAGAACAAGAACTACACTGTAGAGCGCTTCCATCGGACGGACGTCGACCCAGCGCCCGGCGGCGAGTTGGTGCGGCGGCGCAACTACAGCCAGTACGAGGGCGGGCTCGAGGGCTGCGAAGCCGAGGTCGGCTTCCTGATTCCCAAGCTCGACCGGTACGCCGAGGTCCGCGTCTTCGCCGGCTACTACCGGTTCAACAATCCCTTCGGCAGCGACTTCGAGGGTTTCAAGGCGCGGCTCGAGGCGCACCTGCTGCCGGGGCTCATCGCGAACGTCTCGTACTTCGACGACACCGCGCTCATGGGCGGCCACTGGACGGCGGACCTCCGCGCGAGCGTCCCTTTCTCGTTCGCGCGCGTCTGGAGCGGGCAGAATCCGTTCGCCGGCTTCACCGACGCCTTCCGTCCGCGTCCGCGCGAATTCTGCGAGCGCATGAACGACATGGTCATCCGCGAACACCGCGTGCAGACCGTGGTCTCCGGCAAGCGCGAGACGCGCGACCGCACAACGTTTGACACCAATGGGACGGCCGTGGCTGCGGCCGGCGCGCCGGGTGGCGGCGGGGTTCCGTTCGAGTAAGGCGGGCGGCGCGAATTGCAGCCGTCACGCTCCGCGTGACGAGCGGCGCGGAGCGCCCCGGGGCAGGCTGGAAGCCTGCGATACGACAAACGCGACGCCTGCGCTACGACACGACGGCCCCCGGCACCCCGCGGCGGCAGGTGTAGCG
>DASYIS010000255.1:0-7889 GCA_035997375.1 Chthoniobacteraceae bacterium | reverse complement strand
CCGCGCTCTACACATCGGGTCGAAACCTCGCGGCGGATCGAAGTCACAACGCAATGGCCGACGACGACTTTACGACACTCCATTTACGCCGAGGAGCGCTTAGGGCGGCGGGCGAATCGGCACTGGCTTTGAGCGCGCGGGATGTGCTCATACTGGCCGCGCCATGCTGGATTTCCGGTTCGAGGTTGCCTTTTCCTTCGCCGGCCCCCACCGCGACAAGGTGCGGGCCGTGGCGGAACTCGTCGCGGCGGAGCTGGGGAAACAGCGCGTGTTCTTCGACGAATGGTACGAAGCCGAAATCCTCGGGAGTGACATGGATGTCCTGCTCCAGCGCATCTACCTGGAGCAAAGCCTGATGGTCGTCGCCGATCATTCGGGAGACTACGCGGATCGCATGTGGACCCAGGCCGAGGCCCGCGCCATCCGCGCCCTGCGGATGAAAATCGACACGGCCCGCGACGAAACCGCGCGCCTCCGCCTGCTCAACATCCTGCTCGGTCCGGGCGAAGTTCCCGGCATCTTCATCACGGAAGGCTACCTGGACGGACTCCAGAAGACCGCCGAACAGTGCGCCCAAGTCATCCTGGAGCGTCACGCGCTGCTCGTCAGCCGCCAGCCGCCGGCCGCGCCGACCGCCACCGCCGCCCCGGTCGGCACCGTCCCCGCCCCGCGCGAAAACCTCTTCGGCCGCGACGAGCTGCTCGCCCGGCTGGAGGCGGAGATGCGGGCGCGCCTCGGCAAGCGCGGGCTCTGCCTCACCGGCGTCGCCGGCATGGGCGGGGTCGGCAAGACCGAGCTCGCCCTCGTCCTCGCCCAGCGCCTCGCCGATGTCTGCCCCGACCGCCAGCTCCTCTTCGATCTGCTCGGCACCAGCGCCGCCCCGCTCACCCCCGCCGCCGTCCTGGAGAAAGTCCTGCGCACCTTCCACCCGGAGGCGCAGTTGCCGGAAGCCGTCCCCGCCTTGCGCGCGCTTCTGGAGCAGACCCTCCGCGAGCGCATCGCCACCGGCTGCCTCCTCATCCTCGACAACGCCCGCGACGCCGCCCAGGTCGCCCCGCTCCTCCAGTTGCCGCGGACCAGCGTCATCGTCACCACCCGCTGGGAGATCGATCTCGATGGGCTGAAGCTGGAGCCCGTCGAGGAGCTCGAGCCGTTGGCCGCCCAGCAGCTCCTCACCGAGGAAACCCGCGGCCGCCTCACCGCCGGCACCCCCGCCGTCGTCGAGGCGGCGAAGCTCTGCGGCCGGCTTCCCGTCGCCCTCCTCGCCTTCGCCGCCGCCGTCCGGACGGAGAAGCGCCCGGTCAACGAACTGCTCACCCTCCTCCGCGAGCGACGCGAAGCGAAGACCATGAAGGCCGTCGACGCCGTCTTCTCCCTCAGCGAAGCCCTCCTGCCCGAACCCCTTCCCACCCGCTGGCACCAACTCGGCATCTTCCCCACCAGCTTCGACCGCCCCGCCGCCGCCGCCATCTGGGCCGAGGAAGACGAGGAAGCGGCGCAGCGCGACCTCAACCTCCTCTGCGGCGCGAGCCTGCTGCGCTGGGTGGAAAAAGAGAACCGCTTCATCCTCCACGACCTCGCCCGGCAGTATTGCGAGAGCCGCCTCCCCGCCGCCGCGCGCGACGAGGCGCGCCTCCGCCACGCCCGTCACTACATCGCCGTGGGCCAGGAAGCCGACCGGCTCTACCTGCAAGGCGGGGAGCACGTGCTGGCCGGGCTCCAGCTCTTCGATCACGAGCGCACCCACATCGAAGCCGCCTTCTCCCGATTGCAAACTCGCGAGGATGAACTGTCCGCGGCGCTGCTCGTCTCGCTCGTCGACGCGGTGGCGTATGCCGGCGATCTGCGCTTCCATCCCCGCCAGCGCATCGACTGGCTCGAAGCCCAATGCACCGCCGCACGGCTGGCCGGTGACCGGGCCGCCGAAGGCCGCGCTCTTGGCAATCTCGGCAACGCCTACGCCGACTTGGGCGACGCGCGCAAGGCCATCGAGCTCCACGAGCAGGCGCTCGTCATCGCGCGCGAACTCGGCGACCGGCGCGCGGAGGGCAGGACCTAGGCAATCTCGGCCTCGCCTACGCCCACTTGGGCGACGCGCGCAAGGCCATCGAGTTGCACGAGCAGCATCTGGCGATCGTGCGCGCGATCGGCGACCGGAGGGGGGAGGGCAACGCCCTCGGCAGTCTCGGGAACGCCCATATGAAATTGGGCGACTCGCGGAAGGCCATCGAGTTCTACGATCAATGGCTGGTCATAGTGCGCGCGATCGGCGACCGGCAGGGGGAGGGCCAAGCCCTCGGCAATCTCGGCACTGCCTATGCCGCCTTGGGCGACGCGCGCAAGGCCATCGAGTTCTACGAACAAGACTTGGTTGTCGCCCGCGAAATCGGCGACCGGCGCGGGGAGGGCGCCGCCTCCTTCAACATCGCCCTCGACCTCTGGCCGACCGGCGAGCGGGCGCGGGCACTGGCGCTGATGGATACCGCGTGTCAGATCTGGACCGCCATCGAACACCCGCGCGCGAAGGAGGCTAGGGCGCTGCTGCAAAAGTGGCGCGGTGAGCTGGGTGGCGGCGCGTGAAAAGACCCGGCGCGCAGCGCCGTTTTGGCCGGGTAGGGCGGGCGTCTCGCCCGCCCGCGCAGGCGTCCCGCCGGCGTGTTCGAACGTCGCCGGCGCGGGTTTTCGAAGACCCTCTCCCATCTCCTGGTTCCCAAAGTTAGCGAAGCGCTTTGGGAACCCACCCGCAGCCGAAACTCCGTTTCCCGCTGGGCGCGGATTCCGAGCGGCCGCCGAAGCTACACCCGCGTCCGGCAAGCCGCGCGTCTCTGGAAACCGTTCGACAGGCTCACGATCTCCGACAGAGTTTCGGCAGCCGGCGGGGTTCCCAAAGCGCTTCGCTAACTTTGGGAACCAGAGAAGATTGAGTACCAGAGACGTCCGACAGAACGCCGTGGCCACAAACGGAGTTCTCCCGCGCGCCTTTTTTGTGCCGCTTGCGCCTTTTTGCGGCTATTGGTTCGGCTCGATGCCGCGCATTCACCTTCTCTCCGAAACCGTCGCCAGCCAGGTGGCGGCGGGCGAGGTCGTGGAGCGGCCGGCTTCGGTGGTGAAGGAGCTGGTGGAGAACTCGATCGACTCGGGCGCCACGCGGGTGGAGTTGCTCATCCGGCGCGGCGGCATCTCGTACATCCGCGTGGCGGACAACGGCTGCGGGATGGACCGCGACGATGCGCTGATGTGCCTGGAGCGGCATGCCACGAGCAAGATCCGCACGGGTGAGGATCTGTCGGCGATCCGCACGCTCGGCTTTCGCGGCGAGGCGCTGCCGAGCATCGCGAGTGTCTCGCGGTTTCGCCTCGCCACGCGGGAGCGCGAGGCGCTGGCCGGGACGGAGATCATCCTGAGCGGCGGGAAGATCGAGACGGTGCGCGACGGCGGCGATGCGCCGGGGACGCAGATCGAGGTGCGCTCGCTCTTTTACAATCTCCCCGCGCGGCGCAAATTCCTGCGCACGGAGAACACCGAGGCGCATCACGTCGAGCACCAGATGCTGCTCCAGGCGCTCGGGCATCCGCAGGTCGGCTTCACGTTTTTGCACGATGAGCGCGTCATCTATCAGCTCCCGCCGGCGGCGCAGCTCATCGACCGCATCCGCGACCTCTGCGGCGTGAATCTCGCGGCGGAGCTCCTGCCGGTGGTGGAAACCGAGGAGGACGGAATCTCCATCCGCGGCTGGATCGGCAAGGCGGGCCTGAGCCGCTCGACGCGCCAGCAGCAGCTCGTCTTCCTGAACGGCCGCGCGGTCGAGAACACCACGCTCAACTACGCGCTGCGCGAGGGGTATCACACGGCGCTCATGAAGGGGCAGCATCCGGTGACGTTCCTCTTCATCGACATGGACCCGGCGGCGGTCGACGTGAACGTGCATCCGTCGAAGCGCGAAGTGCGTTTTCGCGACGCCGCGTTCGTGCGCGACCGCGTCTGCCAGGCGATCCGGCGGACGCTGGAGAGCGGGCGCAGCGAGTGGTCGCAGACCTTCCGCCCGACCGCGCCGGAGCCGGTGGTCGACACGGAACCGCCGCTCATTCCGGTGGTCGAGCAGATCGCCCTGCGCCGCGACTGGGCTTCGCTGCCGCTGCAGGCGGCGCCGGTGGCCGGTCAGACCGGACTGACCGGACTGACCGGACTGACCAGTCCGGCTCCCGCGAGCGTGCCACTCGCCCCCGCCGAGAGGGCCCCCTCGCCGCCGGCTGCGCCCGAGCCCCCCGCCGCCCGCCCGCCCGTGCCGCCGTCGCTCGACTTCAAGATCCTCGGCGTTCTCGGCAAGCTCTACATCCTCATGGAAAACAGCAGCGGCCTGGTTCTCGTCGACCAGCACGCCGCGCACGAGCGTATCCTCTTTGAGGAGATGCGCCGGCGCATGGAGACGCACGGCGTCCCCACCCAGCGGCTGCTGCTCCCGCTGACCCTCCAGGTCACGCCGAAGGACGCGGACTGGCTGCTCCATCACCTCGAGCTGCTCGAGCGCGCCGGCATCTCGATGGAGCCGTTTGGCGCCTCCACGTTCAAGATCGACGCGCTGCCAACCTTCGTCCGCTCGACCGATCCCTCGCAGCTCCTGCACGACGTGATCGACGAGTTGCGCGAGACCACCGCGCAGACCTCCAAGCTCCGCCTCGGCGAGGACATGATCGCGAAGACCGTCTGCCGCCACGCGGTGAAGGCGAACGACTATCTGCGCGAGCCGGAGCTGGTCCGGCTCATCCAGGATCTGCTGGCGTGCGAGCTCCCGTATTGCTGCCCCCACGGCCGGCCGACGATGATCCAGATGTCGTACCTGGAGCTGGAGAAAAAGTTCGGGCGGAAGGCGTGAGGGCGGAAGTAAGCAGTGAGCAGTTGGCAGTAATCAGTCCCTGAGGCGCCATCACGTGAGACGCGCCCACTGATTACTGTCCTACTGCTTACTGATTACTGATTGCTCGGGCGGAAGGCGTGCCGGGTCCAATCAGTAGCCCAGTTTCGCCAGCTCCCGGTCGAGCAACGCCTGCACCTCCGCGATGTCGCTTTGCGGCGGGCGGTAGCCTTCGACCGCCGGGATGAGGCCGAAGCGGCCCATCTGGTCGAGATACCACTCGGCCGTCTGCCCGTCGCTGAAGGTCGCCTTGCCGCTCACCATCGCGCCGGCTTTCATGACCGTGTCGACGGTGACCGAACATTGCCCGGCGCCGACCGGGGCGTCCGCCTCTCCCGGCACCGCGTCCGGCGCGCCCGCGTCCGCAGGCTCGGCGGGCGGCTTGGGCGGTTCGGGGATGACCGGGTCTTTCGGCGTGAGCTTGAGATCGTCGACGAGCAGGCGGGCGTCCATGTAGGTCATGCGCAGGTCGAACTCCACGCCCATGCGCTCCTGGATTTCGGAGAGCTTCTGGCCCGCGGCGATCCACTCGGTGACTTTCTGACGCTGTTCTTGGGTAAGCTCCATAAATAGGTCCTGCCAATCTTGAGCCATTCCGCGGCGCTCGCAAGCTCCGGGTCGTATCAGTCGCTGAACTGGAAGCTCCCCCACTCCCCGGGCCGCAGTGCGGCTTCGCCCGGCAGATCGTTCACGAGCCCGGTGTTCTGGTTCGACCAGTAGGTGCGCGCCGTGTTCGTGATCCCCGCCGCGTCCGAGGAGATATACCCCGCGTCGCCGCGAATCTCGAGCGCGGGCTCGGGCTTCAACCCCAGCGCCGCCAGCGGGATCGCGACCTCGACGGTGTACTTCTCCTTCTCCTTGTTGACGACCACCTGCGCGTTCTTCAGCACCTCCACGCGATCGAACTTCCGGCTGCCGACCGGCGAGCTGTACGTGTGCGCCAGTTCCTTCGCCGCGTTCGGCGCGACGGGTTGCATGAGCACCGCGATCGGTTGGCCCGCCGATTCGGCGATGACGATCCGCAGGTCGCCGGCGGCGGGTTCCTTGCGTTTCGCGGGCGCGGAAAGGTCGGTCGCGATCTGCAGGTCGACGGCGTCGCCGGATTTGAAGAGCTGCGTCACGTCCTTGCCCTGGTTGAGCATCGGCGTGGCGTCGTTCACCTCGAAAAGCGCGTAGAGATTGTCGACGTCGTACGCGAGTTTGATGTTCGCGCCGGGCTTGGCTTCCGTGCCGCCGGCCTTGAAGGCGGTGAGGCGGCCCCAGTCGTTCCCCTTGCCGTCGATGACCATCGGCTTGGCGACTTTGCGAATGACGTACGATTTCGGCGCGGCATTCGCCTTGGCGCGGGTGGCGTTGTCGGCGTCGGCTTTCGCGAGATCGGTCGCGGTGAGCGAGACCGGCGCGGCTTGGAAACGCTGGATCGTGTCGAGCCCGAGCACTTCGACGGTGAAACCGCAGTTGCGCCCGATGCTGGTCGCGATGCGGTACTTTCCATCGGATTGCCGGCTGAACCAGCCGCTGAACGGCTCGCCGCCTTCCGAGAAGCCCGCGAGCGAACGGCCCTTGAGCGACTCGACGCTCGCGGGCAGATCCTCGGTCGGCCGGCGCGTGTCGTGAAAGAGCGCGCCGACGTAGAGGCCGTCGCTCGTGAAGAAGTAGTCCTCACCGAGATTGCCGCGCATGGTGAAGACCGAGCCGAGGTCGCGATCGAGCTTGCCCGTGCCCATGATTTTCAGCGGCCCGATGATGAGGCCCGGCTGCGACATCGGCGCGCGATGCGAGCCGTGGACGCTGTTGAAGGGATTCGGGTAGGTCCATTTCACCGTGCCCGTCGTGAGGTCGATGCCGCGCAAGCCGTCCGCGCCATTGAGCGCCGCGGTGCCCTGATTCAGGTTGAGCAGGATGTGCTCGCCGGGCACCTCGACCGTGTCGCCGCTGCCGACCGCGGGCGCCGGTGTCGTCCCCTCCGGCCCGAAGCGCGGCTCGCCCGTCTTGCCGAAACCGGTCGGCTTAAAATGCAGCCCCTCGATGAAAAACGAGAGGTCGTCCGGCGACATCCGCATCCCCCAGCCCGCGTACGGATTGATTCCGGCAGTCGTCTTTTTGCCCGTCCCTTTGGCCGGCACGAACGTCAGCTCTTCCTTCTGCACCTTCGCGTCGCCATTCAGGTCGTTCCAATAGAAGCCCTCATTCGGATCGTGCCCCTCGAAGGCGCCCGCCGGCGCGCCGGTGGAAGCGCCTTTCGCATCGTGCGGCGACATCGAGAGCACGCTGCCGACCGCGGCGACCGGCTCGAAGTGATCGCCTTTTTCCACGAAGACCGCCAGCGGCAGCCACGGCCGGAACGGCGGCATGAACATGTACTCGTGCTCCGTGCCGCTCGCCTTGCTGCGGAAGCGGTGCGGCTGGGCGTGGACGCCCGTATCGACGAGGAAGTCCTCGCCCTCCTTCGGATACCAAAGAATGCGCGTGACCTTCCAAGTGCCAGCCTTGCGATCGAGCTTCATCTCGACCGGGCCGTCGTACGCGAGCGTCGGGTCGCTGTCGTGCAGGAAGGTCGAAGTCGCCGCGTAACCGGTGCCGCCGACGAACTCCTTGGCGAGTGTGCCGTCGAGATTCCAGACGGAAAAGCGGCGCGGGTAGTTCCAGTTCTCCGCCGCCCAAAGCCGGCCCTTCGCGTCGTAGGCGATGGAGTTCACGTGCATCATCGCGGAGGGATCGTAGAGGCCGCGGACGGGGCGCCCACCCTGGCGGCCGATGGTGCCGGTGAGCTCCCGCCCGTCTCCGAAAGGAAGAGGATCTTTCGCACTCCGGGGAACGAGGGCGGAGAGGACCTTCACGTTGCTGTCGGTGCCTCCATCCAGCACCGCCAGTCCGCCCTTTTCGTCGAACGCCAGGGCCTTGGGCGCTTGAACTGTCGCGGCCGTGATCGTCCGCTGAGTCGTCTTTACGCCGCTTTTCCTCATTTTCACCACCT
>DASYIS010000254.1:0-9506 GCA_035997375.1 Chthoniobacteraceae bacterium | reverse complement strand
CTCAAGAAATTGGAGGCGGCACCCCCGTTCGCCTTAGGCTCAGGGGAGAGCCGCGCTCTACACCCTCGAACGAGAACTGGCGTTCGTCCCAACACCCAAACGCTTCGACGTTTGCCTTTCTGGTTCCGGCTCAGCCGGGTTAGGAAGATGAAGAAAGTGACGAAGAGGAGAACGGTCCCCCTTCCGCCCTACCTCCTCCGCCGCCACACCGCCAACCCACCCACCAGCAGCAGTCCCCCGACCCCAGGCTCCGGGATTGGAATGTAGGTCAGGTCGTCGAAGGCTTCCAGATCGGTCGTCTGCTGAAAGAGGACGTAGGTGAAGCCGGCGCCCGACGAGAGCGACAGGGTGTCGAACGGCGCGGCGAGGGCGTTATCGGCCGCGCTGAAGACGGCGGTGACGCGGAACTCGAGCGGGTTGCCGGTCGGGACGAGCCCCACCAGTTGCACGATGTCCGCCTGCTCGACGGAGTGATCGGTCCGGAGCGAGACGAAGCTGACCGGCGTGGTGAAGGTGAGCAGGATGTCGTTGGGATTGCCGCCCCCCTGGCCGGTCGCGCCGACCGTGTTGAAGCCGGAGACGGCCTCGGTGTTGCTATACACGTAGAAGTCCGTCCGCGGATCGCCGAGGGTGAAGACGTCGTTGAGCAGGAGCGGCGCCTGCGGCGTGCTGCCGGAGGAGATGCGGACGCCCTGGTTGAGGTAGGTGTCGTCGGCGTACAGCGTGCCGTAAAGGCTCCCGCTGATTTCGTCGAAGTTGAGGACGGTGGCCGTGGAATCGCCGGCGCTCAGGAGCAGCCCCGAGCAGGCGATGGCGAGGAACGTACGCTTCCCCGCGAGCGAATCGCTGCAGTCGTATTTCATGTGCTGGCGTCACGCAGCAAGTGGTTGACGTTGCTATACCCTGGTTCCCTCAATGCGTGACGCGCGGGATCATAGCACCAAGTTTCCGGAGCGCGAGCGATTTTAAGGAGAGGGCTCGGCGAACCGGCGCGCCGAGCCCAAAGGTACCCCGCAGGTTCACGGCCGTTCGCCGGGCTTCGGTTTCACGAAGCAATACGACCGATAAGACAATTCGCCTTCGGCCAAGGCCTGCCAGATGCGCGAACCGCGCGTGCCGGCAAAGTCACGGCCCAGGCCGTGCAGAAACTTCGGCAGATGCCGCGTGATCAACGCTTCCGACGCGGCGGAATTGCGTTCCATGCCCCGCAAGACCTCCGCATTGATGTGGCGGGTCTTTACCATCTGAAGCGGCGCGCCGGCCAGGGCGGCGTCCCATTCCTCCCACCGTTCGCGGAAGCGGAAATCCGCGTACAGGAAATGCCCGCCCGGCCGCAACACCCGCGCGACCTCCGCCAGGAAGCGCGGGAAATCCGGATAACAATGCGAGGCCTCGACATTGATGACCGCATCAAACGTCGCCGCGCCAAACGGCAGGTTCCCCGCATCGCCCTGGACGAACTCCAAGCCGTCCAGCCGGTGGCGGTCGCGACAAAAGGCGATCCCCGCGGGGTTCAAATCCAGCGCCGTACAGCTCTTCGGCTGCAACGTGCGAGTCACATACGACGCGCCGCCGCCATGCCCGCAGCTCACTTCCAGGACATCCTTCCCCGCCAGCGGCACTTGCGTCGCGACATGGTGATAAAGCTGGATGCACGCGCGGTTCGCTTCGTCGCCGGGATCCAGGGGAATGTTCAGCGGCGGCTCCTCCTCGAACGCGTAATTCAAAAAGAGGACCGCATCCCCCCGCAAGCGCCGCGTGAGGAACGGATACCAAAGCCGCCAGACGGCCTTGCGGACTGGCGCGATGGAAAAGAGAAGGTCGATGACGGGCACGCGCCAGCTTGTCCGATGCGCGCGGGAAGCCAATGCACTTCCGCTACGCGGCCGCACGAGCGGCCGACGATAGTAGCCATCACGCTCCGCGTGATGAGCGTTGCGTATGCCTATGGAACACGTGCCCAAACACGCGTATGACGCCGCACTTCCGGGCGAGCGCAACGCTCATCACGCGGAGCGTGATGGCTACTATCCGATCTCCCGCACCACCTGCTCGAGCAGCGCCCCGTCCATCTCGACGAGATGCGCGCGCTGGGGAAAACGGCCGTCGTTCACGTCGGCGATGTATTCGCGAAAAGCGGCGATGCGTTCCTGCTGGAGCCGGCGATGCTCCGCCGCGAAGTCGCGGTACGCTTTCGCGTGACGCGGCGGGCGCTCCTCGTAGTCGCCGAGGATGTCGTCGGAGAAAAGGAACTGCGTGTCGCAGCCGCTGCCGGAGCCGAGCGACATGAGGAGGAGCTTCGTCTGCGAGCAGAGGAAGCGCGCGAGATTATGCGGCACGACCTCGAGCTCCGCCGCGTAGGCGCCGGCGTTCTCCAGCGCCTTCAGGCGGCGATGCAGCTCGCGGGCTTCCTCCACGGTCTTGCCGATGGCGCGGTAACCGGTCCACGTGACATGCCGCGGAACGAGCCCGAGATGGCCGACGACCGGAATCCCCTCACGCGCCATCGCCTCGACGATGAACGGGCTGGCCGAGCAATAAACGGAGCTGGCGCCGATCTCCAGCGCGCGAAAGCCAACGCGGATCGCCTCCTCCGGCGAAGCGAGCCCGTGCGGCGTGGCCGCGGAGAGAAAGCTCTGCGGCGCGGCGGCCACGAGCCGCGGCAGGCGGGCCTCGGCCTCGGGGGAATCGAAGCTGCAGCTCATCAGGTCCACGCCGGCCTCTTCCGCCGCCGCCGCTTCCTCCGGCGACTTCACGTGGATGTGCGTGAGGCAGCGCTTGCCCTTGAGCTGCCGGAGATCGTAGACGGTGTACTTCTTGCGCGGACGGAGCATGGGTCTCCAGAGCTACGGGAATGAGCCCGCAAACTCAACGAAAACGGCGACGCCACTTCTCTTAATCGTACTCTTGCTCATACTCTTAATCCCGCAGCCGAAGATTACGAGGAAGAGCAGGAGTAAGATTAAGACAACCTGGGCCACGCCTCACAGGCGGGCGGCCAACGAATCACTCGAATCGAAACGAATCCTGAAGGCTTCAGGAATTCGTTCCCATTCGCGCCATTCGTTGGCCATTTCCGCCGGCTGCTTACGCCTTCTGCACCGGATACTCGGTCTTCGTGCAGATGCCCGGCATCGGGACCGGGTACTTGCCGTCCGCGTCGGCCTTCAGGAAGGCGGGGCTGTCCATGGTGAGATTCTCGATGCCGGGGGCGTATTCGTGCTCGGAGGCGAGGAAGTCGTCGTAGCGAATCTCCATGCCGGTGTGCGCCGCCATGCGGCCCATCGAGGTCGTGACGCTCGCTTGCACGCCGCGCGGCACTTCGTTGTACGGCTTGTCGTTGCGGATCGCGTTCATCAGGTCGATCCACTCGTTGTCATAGGGGCTGCTGGTGTCCGTGGACTGCCAGATCTGTTTCTCCCGATCGGGATTCTGGCCCTTGTACGTGCTGGAGGGGACGCCGGCGTCGTTGGCTTTCGCGATGATCGCCATGCCCTTGGAACCGTGCGCGTAGCTGGAGTAGATGGAGTTGCAGCCGTTGATGCAGCGGCCGTCCATGTACATCTTGCTCCCGTCGGGGAAGGTGTACTCCACCGAGTAGCTGTCGAAGTTCTGGTCGATCTTGTTGTCGCGATAATGACGGCCGCCGATGCCCTGCGCCTTGACGGGCCAATCGTTTTTCATCCAGCACAACTGGTCGATGTGGTGGATGTAGAAGTCGCTGTAGCAGCCGCCGCTCGCCCAGAGGAAGCTATGGAAGCGGGAGATCTGCCAGAGCAGCTCGGTCGGCGTGCCGCCCGGCCATTTCTCCGAGAACGCCGACCCGACCGGCCCGTGCATGCGGTAGCCGCGCAGGTTGATGAGGTCGCCGATCTCGCCGTCCTGGATGCGCTGTTGCACCTCCTGCATCGCGCGGCTGTGGCGCGACATGAGCCCGACACCGACCTTGAGGTTCTTTTTCGAGGCTTCCTCGGCCAGCGCGAGCATCTTGCGAGAAGACGGGCCGTCGGCGGTCAGCGGCTTTTCCATGAAGACGTTGAGCCCCTTGGCAATGGCGTATTTGAAATGCACCCAGCGAAACGCGAGCGGCGTCGTGAGGATGACAACGTCGCCGGGCTTCAGCCGGTCCATCGCGTGCTGGTACCCGTCGAAGCCGATATGCTTGTCGTCATCCTTCACCGTCACCTGGCTCTCGAATTTCTTGCTGATCGAGTTGTAGCTGCCGGTGAGCTTGTTCTCGAAAACGTCGGCCATCGCGACCAGGTTCATCGGCCCGAGGTTGCTGGTGCCGAGCGCGTTCGCCAGGGCGCCCGTCCCGCGGCCGCCGCAGCCGACGATCGCGAGTTGGACCAGGTCGCTGCCGGCGGCGTGGACATGCGGAAGAGTGACGCCGGCGAGCGCGGAGACGGCGACCGCGCCGCTGCCCGATTTGAGGAATTGCCGCCGCGATTGCAGGGGAGTTTCTGGAGAGGGAGTAGGATTCATGTGCGTAGTTCGGACCCCGAGCCTCCGACTCGTATCGCGGGGCGTCAATCTGAAAGCATGGGCCGGAATTCGTGGTCGGCCGGATGACGCCGCAGGAACTCATCGCGTTCAAACCCTCCGCCGCGGCGAGCGCGAAGAAAAGACCGAGGGCCTACGGCGGGAGGAGCGCGAGGAAACGCGTGCCGGCCTCGCCAAAGCCCGCGCACGAGCGAGGTTGAGCGGTCGCCGAACGTGAGTCCGCTTCACGGGTGCTTGTCAAAAAACTCAAACACCTCCGCCATCATCTTCGGGTTGGCGCAGATGCTCAGGATGTGGTCGCCGCCTTTGATCTCGAGATAGCGGTATTCCATTTTGAGTTTTTCCATCATCTCGATCCAGCGGCGCGTCTGCGCGGCCTGCACGAGGCGGTCGAGCTCGCCCTGGACCACGATGATCGGCATCTTGCGGATCTTTTCCAAACCCGCCGGCGCACTGAAGATCGCGGGCGAGAGCGGCGCCAGCGCCGCCCAGAACTCCGGATGCGTCATGCCGAGATGGAGCGTCCCGCCGCCGCCCATCGAGTGGCCCATCAGGTAAATCCGCTTGGGATCGATCCGATAGTTCCGGCGCACCAGCGCGAGCACATTGAGCACATCCTTCTCGCTCAGCTCGCCGAGATTCTCCGGCACCTCGCCGGCCGCCGGCGCGCGTTGCCCCGGCAGCCTCGCCCGCCCCTGCCCCCAGGCGCCATACCCGCCGAATTCATTGTACCCATACGGCGCCACCACCACGTATCCGCGCTTCTCCGCCTCCTCGATGATCCCCTGGTATCGCATCACCTGCTGCGGGTTGCTGCCGAGTCCATGCAATAAAACGACCAGTGGCGCCGCCTTCACCGCGTCGTACTTTGTCGGGACATAAAGCGCATACGAGAGGTCCTTCTTCGCCTCCTCGAAGTGATACGACAAGGAGAGCACCACCCCCCGCTCCGCCGCGGCCGGCTCCGCGAAGCAAGGCAGGCCGAAGAAACCGACCGCCAGACATAAGCCTAAAACACGGACCAACGAGACGAACGGCAGGAAGCAAAGCGGACGGCGCGGCATGACGGGAGGTTACACGGGCCGATTGGATTTTCAACCCGGCGTCCGGTGGAATGGCGCGGTTGGCCTTGCGAAATCTCCCGCACCAGCCACGCTCAGGCCAAGCGGCTCCCTGCGGAATTCAACGCCAAGTCATGAGAAGACTCCAACGCTCGCCATGCCTTGCCGGCACGGTCGTACTTTTGTTGAGTGCGCTCACCGGCCGTGCCGAGGATTCGCCGCAGTGGCGCGGGTTGAATCGCGACGGGGTGTGGAACGAGGAAGGCATCCTGGAGACGTTTCCTCCCGGCGGGCTGAACATCCGCTGGCGGGCGCCGGTTTCCCTCGGCTACTCCAACCCGATCGTCGCCGACGGCCGCGTCTACGTGACCGATGTGGTGCTGGGTCCCAAGGAAGCAGCCAGGGCGGTCGAACGCGTCCATTGCTTCAACGAAGCGAGCGGCCGGGTGGTCTGGATCTCCTCCTACGACGCCACCTACCCGGACTTTGCCTGGCCCCCGCAGAGCGACTACGGAGGGCCGGTAGCCACGCCGATCGTCCACCGCGGCAAACTGTACGCGGCAGGGGGCGTGGGCAATCTCGTCTGTCTCGACGCCTTCACCGGCCGGATCCTCTGGAGCAGGGATTTGGCGAAAGAATACGGAATCGGCGGCGATTTTGTTCGCTGTGGGTCGCCACTGATCGAAGGGACTCTCCTCATTGTCCAGGTAAACTCTAACAAGCCCAAGGCTGGCGTGGTTGCTTTCGACAAAGACTCAGGAAAGGAAGTTTGGAAAGCGCTCGAGTCAGGCAACTACTTTAGTTCTCCCGTGGTAATCCAAGCAGGCGGGAAGCGGCAACTCATCGTCTCGTGCGGCGGATGGGTCACTTCGCTCGCTCCCGCCACCGGCGACACTTATTGGCGCGAGCCACTGCTGGCGGGCCGCCCCATTCCCAGCCCCGTCTCTCATAAGAATCGCTTGTTGGTCAACGGCCTGATGCTCGACCTCGCTCCCGACCAGCCGGCGGCCTCCGTGCTCTGGCCGCTGCGCAAACCGGACGCTTTTCTGAGCGACACGACGACGGCCATTCATCGTGACGACCTCATCGTCTCCCACAAGCGAGGCGGCCTGCTCGTCGGCCTCGACGCCAATACCGGCAAGGAACTGTGGTCGACCGATCAAGCCAAGAGCTCCATGCATTCCTTGACGCTGTGCGGCACCGGCGTGTTTGTGTTTACCGACAAGGGAGAAATGATCCGCATCCAATTCACGGCGCAGGGTTATCGTGAGACCGGTCGCACCGCTTTGATCAAGCCGACGACCAAGGACGGGGAGGAGAAGCTTGTCTATGCAGCTCCCGCGTATGCCAATCGCCACGTCTTCGCCCGGAATGACGAAGAGCTGATCTGTGCGTCGCTGGCGGCGAAACCCTGATCGCCGAATGGTTTGCGCTCACTTCTCCACCGCCGCTTTCTCGAGCCGCAAGGTCAGGCAGGCTTCACTCGTCGCCAGTTCGGCGGAGAGGGTGTCCGACCAGGAGCCATCGGGGTGTTGATTGTCGAGCAGGCTCTCGCGCACGGCGGCTTGCCAGCGCGTCCACGTCTCCCCGCCGGCCAGGCGCATCGCTTCGCCAGCATAGTAATGCCCATGATAGAAAAACTGGGTCTTCGCGGGATCGGCGCGGGGCTGCGGGAGAAAACCCAGGACGTATTCGGCGCCCTTCGCGGTGTCGGGTCGGCGCGCATCGGCGGTCCAGGCGGCGGTGGCCAGGATGGCGGCGAGGGCGGCAGCGGAGCGAGGGAAGGCGCTCGTGCCGGCGCTGGTGTAACCGAATCCGCCATCCGCGTTTTGGCAGCTCTGGAGGTAGTTGACGGCGTTCGAGAAGGCTCCCGGCGGCACGGAGAGACCGGCCTGGCGAGCCGCGGCGAGCGCCAGCAACTCGCAGCTCGTCACCGAGGTGTCGCCATCGCCCGACGTGGGAACTTAGCGCCAGCCGCCCGCGGCGTTCTGGCTCCTCACGATGAGCTCCACCGCCTTCTCCAGTTTCTCCCGCGTGTCAGGTTGAGGATTGGCCTGCCAGTAGCGGGCGAGAAACAGCGTGGCGTACCCGTGATCATACATCGACCCTTTGAACAATCCCTGCTCGTTTTGCACGGAAAGGAGGTAATTCACCGCCTGCTTCACGCGGCCGGCCTGAGCCTCGTCCGCCATGAGCGCCATCCCTGCGAGGCTTGTCACACCGACACTGCCACGGAACCGGTCCGCCCCGAATGAACCGTCCTCCTGCTGCTGCGCCGCGAGAAAGGCGAGCCCACGGCTGAGGGCCGCGGCGGCTTTGTCCTGGTCGGCGCCACGTGCCAGTGGTGAAAGAGCGAGAACGAGGGCGACGAAGAAGAAAGGCTTCATGGCTGGAGTGGGGAGCCATTGCTATCACGTCCTGCTTCAGACTCCAGAGCCAACTCCCGCGCCAAACTCATCGCTGCGTCCAGATCGGTGACGACCAGGCCATCGCGGTGAGGCCGCGCACGGGATTCTTCTGCGTGACCCGCGCGTAATAGATCGCGCCCGGCTGGAACTCCCCGTCGCGCCAGGTCTCGGCGAAATCCAGCGTCTCCGGCTGCCACGCCTTGATCACCGTGAATTTGCCGCCGGCCGGCAGCCAGCGGAGCAACTCGACCGAGCTGATGACATCCGTGCCTAGCGCGCGGATGCGCAAGGTGGGCGGCGCGGAGACGACAGCGGTCTGGCCCATCGGCGTCTCGTTGACGTGAAAGTCGAGGATAATGCGCACGCCCGTGGTGCCGTAGGTTTGCCGGTCGTACAGTCCCTGGAAGATATCATTCCGTGTCAGGGCGGGCGCGCGGACGGCGGCGAGTCCGTAATGCGGCTGGCCGGGGTGCGCGCGATGATCGTCCGAGGACGCGATCGTCGAGAGCGCGAGCCCGGCTTTCCAGGCGTCCTGCGCGTAGGTCGGCGATTGCAGGCTTTTCGCGTCCGCCGTGAATTTGCTGTGTTCGAAGGAAAGCGGATGCTCCGGGTTATACGCCTCGCTCAGTCCGTGCCCGGAATATATTTCTATATTCCGCCGGAAGACCGGGTCGTGATGGCTGAAATCGATGCCGGCAGGCATCTTGCCCGTGTGATGTGGAATGGTCAACACGTCGCCGGCCTTGAGCATTTTCCACAAAGCCTCCAGCGCGGTTTCACTCGGGTAAACCAACGGCCCCGGGGCGTCGCGAAAGAAGACATTGTGATGCCCATAAGGCCGGCCGAAGGAGCACTCGTAAGCGTGCAACGTCACGAAATGCGGCGGGTCGTTGTATTTCTCGGTCAGCGCGTTGTATTCATCCCAAGTCTTGTCGGACAAGCCTCGCGGCACCTCTCCCTGCGGCGCAATGGCGTGGTCCGTCATCGCATAGAAATCGAGGCCGGAGGTATGGCGCGCATAGTCGAACGAATGGTCCCCCACCCCATCCCAACTGTAGTGCGTGTGCGAATGCAGATCGCCCCAATAGATCTTTTGCGCGGGCAGCGCGGTCGTGACGTCGATCGGATTGCACGTCGCCGACAAGCCCGGCGCCTTTGCCCCAATACGCACAACGCCCTCGGCACGCGGGGTGATGCTAAAGTGGACAAAGGTGGCATCGGCCGGGATGTCCACGGTCGCGGGAAACTCCGCGGAGCCGGTCACCGGCGCGAGCACGAGATGCGCCGGCCCGCGGGCCGGGTTCGCCTCCGCGTCGACGAGCGACACATGCAATTCGAGCGGCCGGCCGGCCTGCGCTTGCGATGGCGCATGAAAAAGCAGCTCCACCGGCCGGCCCGGCAGCGCTTGGATGACCGCCTGCGCGGCGAGACGCTTGAACTCATTTTTGCCCTCGGCATCGACGGCGACCAGCACCGGCTCGGGTTGCGTGTCGATCACGCCCGCCCGCATGCCCGGACTGCCGCCCTTTCGATC
>DASYIS010000253.1:0-2301 GCA_035997375.1 Chthoniobacteraceae bacterium | reverse complement strand
TCCCCCATGGTCGCGGTGGTCGCCTTCGCCACGGTGGCGGCGATGACCGACGTCAGCATTCCCGCGACCTGGGCTTACATCCAAGATGTCGGCGGCCGCAATATCGCCTCATCTTATGCCTGGCCCAACATGTGGGGCAATTTCGGCGCGGCCCTTACGCCTTCCATGCTCATTTGGATTAATACCACTTTCGATCCGCACAAGAACTGGCACGCCTCGCTCATCTTTCTCGCCGTCGCGTTTCTGCTTTCGGGAATCGCCGCCTGGTGGATTCGCGCCGACGTGAAAATCGAGCCGGCCGCGGCCTGATTGAACCATGTCCGACGAAGCGCCGGCCCAACTTCTGCAGCAGCTCTCGCAGGCGCGCACCGCGGCCGAGGCGCACGCCGCCTTTCGCGGCGCGCTCGCGTCGTACGATCAGTTGAACGAGCAGACCATTCGGCAAACCGCCGCGCGGCTCGATTGCTGCGCCGGCTGTTCGATCTGTTGCTCGTTGCGGATCGAAGTCTATGCGCACGAGGTCTTCCTCATCGCGGATCATATCCTCGCGACTTTCTCCGACGCGGAGCTCCTGGCCTTGAAAGAGCGCCTCGCCGCGCACTCGGAGAAAGTATTGCCGCTCACGCCGATGGAGCACGCCGTGCAAAACAACGTCTGTCCGCTGCTGCGCGACGGGCTGTGCAGCGTCTATGCGGTGCGACCGCAAACCTGCCGCCGGCATCATTCGCTCGATGTCGCCGCCTGCCAATTCGCGTACGATCATCCGGCCGACCTGGACTTTCCCAGCCCGCACCATCCCGAACTTTTTCGCGTGCTCAGTGAAGCCATGCGGCAGAACACCGAAGCTTATGCGCAGCTCGGCTTCGATACCACGATCTACGAGCTCGGCACCGCGCTGGAGGAAGCACTCGCCGACCCGGAGAGTTGGTCCGGCTGGTGCGAACGCATGAACGCGTTCTTAAGAGCGTCAGTCACTCCGTCGAGCTAAGCCGCGACTATGCAAAACCGGCTCAGTCCCACAATGGGTAGCACAGGCGTCCCGCCAAGCGTCCCGCCTGTTCCGGCTGCGAGTCTGCTAATTAGAACATCATCGTCGGCCCAATATCTCCCCCGCCATCGCCCTGCCGCTTTTTCTCCTCTTCCTCCTTCGCCTTGAAGGCCGCGCGGCGTTTTTCGAGGAGTTCCCGCTCCCGGTCCATCTCCTCGATCTCGTCTTCGCTGAAGCGGCACTCCGGCGGCAGCTCTTTCCCGCAGAAGCCGCAATCCTTCCACCGGCGGCTGTAGAGGAGCCGATGGCAATGCGGGCAGTTCATGGCGTTGGTTTCAGCAACTTGCCGTAGAACCGTGAGCGTATTCAGCCGACGGGTCGCGCGCGGAGGTTGTGTCCGCCGCCGCATCTGTGGCAAAAGCTCGTGTGCTCGCGTACTACCTTCATCACTTCAGCCCTTACATCATCGAATTTCGGGAAGGGACGGGGCTGCACTGGTACGGCCTGGCGTACGTCCTCGGCTTCCTGTTCGGCTACTGGCTCTACCTCTGGCTCGCCCGCCGCGGGTACACCGACATGCCGCCCGAAAAGGTCTCGGACTTCATCACCTGGGGCGCGCTCTTTGGCGTGATGCTCGGCGGCCGTCTCGGGTGGGTCATTTTCTACGGCTGGAAGGAAGTGCAGGAGCATCCGCTCTCGGCGCTCACCGTGTGGAAGGGCGGGATGGCCAGCCACGGCGGCATCCTCGGCCTGGTGCTCTTCACGTTCTACTTCGCGCGCCGGCACAAGCTTTCGTGGACGAGCATCGGCGACTCGCTGGTCGTCGTCGCGCCCATCGGACTCTTCCTCGTGCGTTGCGCGAACTTCATCAACGGCGAACTCTGGGGCAAGCCGGCCACGGTGCCGTGGGCGGTCCAGTTTCCGACAGAGCTGAGCGATGAGGCGCGGACCCTCGACGAGGCGACGCTGCGTTCCATCCTTCCGCCGCGCCATCCCTCGCAGATCTACGAGGCGCTGCTCGAGGGCGTGGTCCTCTTCCTGATCCTCTGGATCATGCGCACCCGTTTCCGCGTGCCGCGCGGCGTGCTGACCGGCACGTTCTTCATCGCGTACGCGGTGCTGCGGATCATCGGGGAGATTTTCCGGGAGCCCGATCGCGCGTGGCACGTGGGGCCGATTTCCGCGGGGCAATTCCTCTCGCTCTTCTTCTTCGTCATCGGCGCGGTCTTCATCGCATGGGGCCTCAAGACGCGGCAGTACGAACGCGCCTTGCTGGCGAAGAAGTAATCAGTAATCAGTGGGCAGTAATCAGT
>DASYIS010000252.1:0-4441 GCA_035997375.1 Chthoniobacteraceae bacterium | reverse complement strand
CTGCTCGCGGCTTTTCGCGACGGCTTCCGCGCCCTCGGAGACCAGCGCCCGGCGCAGCTCCTCGGCGTACGAGCCGCGGGCCGCCACCTGGACGAGGAGCTGCGAAGGGCCGGCCGTCGTGTCCAGGTAGTAGGTCTCGTGCAGCTCGTAGGCGCTCTCCGCCGCCGGCGGGGGCGCGGGCTCCAGGCCCTTGGCACCGGGGGAAAGCGGCAGCCCCAGCCGCAGATCCGGCACCGGCCGGTTCCGCGCGCCGCCGCCTTGCAGGGTGAGGGTCGCATCGGCCCAATACCGGCGGCCTTCCAGTTCGTACTCCACCACCGCATGATCGAAAGCGTCCGGCGTGGGCAGCAGTTCCTGCACGCTTTGCCGCCAGAGGGAATTCACGAGCACGGGCCGCGCGGGGACGCCGAGACGCCGCAACAGTTGGCTGAGGAGGAACGACTTGTCTTTGCAATCGCCATAACGCCGGCGCAAGACGTCCCCCGGCGCCGCCGGGATCTGGCCGCCGAGCTCGATGTTCACGCTGAGATAGCGGATTTCATCCTGCACGAATTCGAGCGCCTTTTCCACCCGCTGCGCGAGCGTCTCCGCGGCCAGGGCGATCTCCTCGGCCTTGCGGGTCAGTTCCGGACCGTCCAGCGCCTCCTGCCAGGCGCCGCCGACCGCGGCGATGACCTCCTGCCACGAGGCGCAATCCGAGACCTGGAGCCAGAGCGGCGGCAGGAGCCAGGTCGGCACCTGCGCTTCCGGCTCCAGGGCGACGGTGTTTTCCATCGTCCACCGCCACGTCGTCTCGCCTTCGGCTTGCTCAATGACGGGCGCGAATCCCGGCGCGTACGCTTTCCACGCAAACCGCCGGCCCTTGGGAAAACGGATCGAGAAACGGCACATCCGCAGCGGCACCTCGGAGGGGACCGAGACAAAGAACCAGAAGCGATCGGGCAGCAGGCGCGGCCGGCTCCGCGTGGTGAGGCTGAGATCGAGGATGTCCCCGGGCCGCACATCCTCCAGCAGCACGAGGACGGTGACCTGCCCGTGCATGACGTACCGGTCGAGCTGCTCTTCGCGCTGGAGAAACCGGAGGCGCTCCGGTTGGGCGTGCTCCACGGCCGCGCCGGCGCGCCGCACAAGGAGCGAGTGAATGACCACCTCCTGGGTGGCCGGATCGAAATCGAAGCGCCATTGCGAGGCCGCGCGCACCGCGCCGAGCGTCTCGAGGCGCTGCACGGTGTGCGTGTAGTGTTCGCGCAAGCCCGCGTGGTACTGCTCGTCGAGGAGCAGATGGGTGTACGGTTGACCGCCGGCCGGCCGGTACGATTCATCCGCCGCCTGCACCCGCACCCACGCGGGCGCCGGTCCGATGGTGACGCGGGACTGGTCCGCCGGCGGCACGACGCTGCTCAAGCCGCCCGCGGGGGCTGGGTTCGAACCGGGGAATGGACTCTCAGGCAGGATCACTGCGACCTTTCGATGGCCCCGAGTGAAACGTCAAGGGGCAGGTTGCCGAGAGAGAGTTCGGATGCCGCAAAGGCACCGGTTCCCTCGCGGCGGACGCTCGTTGACGCACGGAGCGAGGCGGAGCAGACTGGAGGCATGAGCGAGTCCACCGCCATCGTCCGAACGCGTGTCCCACTCCGGCGCTTGCAGCGCGCGGAGAAGATTCTCGAGAAGCTTGGACTTACGCCCGCGGACGCCGTGAACATGTTGATGGCCCAGATCGAAATTCGCCAAGGGCTTCCGTTTGAGGTCAACAGCCGGCCGAGCCCCTTGCTCACGGCGGAGGAGCAAGCTGCCGCGTGGACGGAGGCGCTCGGTGCCTACTGATCCCGAGCCCGGCGAGGTCTGGTTCGCCGAATTGAGCATGGCCGAGAAGAGCCGTCCCGTCCAGATCCTGGCTTATCCGCAGCCCTCCGATGCCCGCGCGTTGGTGGTGGTCGCCCCGCTCACTTCGCAGATCCGTGGTCTGCGGGCGAAGTGCCACTGGGCAAACCGCGTTGGTTGCCGAAGGTTTCAGCGGTGAACGTGCAGGGACTGGCGAGCTATGATCCCGGGAAATTGGCACGCCGGCTCGGCATACTCACCACAGAGCAATTCGACACGGTGAAAGACGCTCTCCGCAAGCTCTTGCGGCTGTGACTCGCGGGCGGGACCGAGCGCGTGTTTATGCCGGTACCGGCTGCCAAAAGCCGGCGCGCACATGTTGAAACCGGGCCGGAGACCGGCCTACGACGGCTTCTTTGCGCCGCAATTCCCCTTGGCGCCGCAGTTGCCTTTGCCGCGGCAGGTGTGCTTCGACGAGCAATCGGCCTTGGTGCCGCAGCTTGCCTTGTGGCCCTTGGCGGTGGCGTCGCAGCTCGTGCATTCCTTCTTCTGCGGGTGGGTGGCGCACCCGGTCAGCAGCCCGGCGATGGCCGCGGCGGCCAGCATCAACGATTTGGTTTCGGTTTTCATTGCGTGCAGTTTGCCGTCTTTGCAGGCCGCGTCAAATTCTATCCCGCGGTGGCTGGTCGGACGGGTCAGACTGGTCGGACCTGCGGGGCAAGTTTTGCGCCTCTGCACTTTCTCCGCGCATTTCGGCGTTTCTGTGTTATACTCGTCGCCCGCCTTTCCGCAGCTAACCGTTTATCCTTACTGAAATGATCGATTCACTCCCCATGCCGAAGAAAAAAGTCGGCATGATCTCGCTCGGCTGCGCGAAGAACCTCGTCGACGCCGAGATCATGCTGGGCGGCATTTTGGCGCAGGGGATGGAGATCACGTCGGATGCCGAGGAAGCCGACGTGCTCATCGTGAACACGTGCGCGTTCATCGACTCGGCCAAGGAGGAATCGATCGAGGCCATCCTCGAGGCGCACCAAGCGCGCGGGTTGCGCAAGAAGCCGGGGCAGAAGCTCATCGTCAGCGGCTGCATGGCGCAGCGTTTTTCCAAGGAGCTGAGCAGCGAGATTCCCGAGGTTGACGCCTTCATCGGGCTCGACCAGGTGGCGAGCGCCGGCGCGATCATCGGCGACCTGCTCGCGCGGCCCTCGCCGGTGCACGACGACAAATGGGAGCCGCTGAATCTCGTCTCACGCAAGCCCGTCTACATTCCCGACTGGGACACGCCGCGCTTCCGCCTCACGCCGACGCACTCCGTCTACACGAAGATCGCCGAGGGGTGCAATCACCCGTGCTCGTTTTGCGTCATCCCGCAGATGCGCGGGAAGCATCGCTCGCGCAGCATCGAGAGCGTGGTCCAGGAGGTGCGCGGCCTCGTGAAGGAGGGGGTGAAGGAGATCAACCTCATCTCGCAGGACACAACCTACTACGGCATGGATCTCTGGGCCGAGAAAGCCGGCCCGCGGCAGCAGGTCGACTCCAGCCGCGGCGTCACGCTGTGCAAGCTGTTGCGCGAGCTGCAAAAGATCGAGGGCGATTTCTGGATTCGCCTGCTCTACACGCACCCGGCGCACTGGAGCGACGAGCTGATCGCCTGCATCGCCGAGTGCGACAAGGTGGCCCGCTACGTCGACATGCCGCTCCAGCACATCCATCCGCGGATGCTCGAGCTGATGCGGCGCGAGACCTCGAGCGAGCACATCGAGAACCTCATCGGCCGCATTCGCGCCGGCATCCCCGGCATCGCCATCCGCACCACGTTCATCGCCGGCTTTCCCGGCGAGACGGAGGAGGAGTTCGCGTATCTGCTCGATTTCATCGAGCGCACGCGGTTCGAGCGGCTCGGCATTTTCAAGTATTCGCAGGAGGAAGGCTCGCGCGCGGCCAAGATGGAGGGGCAGCTCCCCGACAAGGTGAAGCTGGCCCGCTACAAGAAAGCGATGAAGCTCCAGCAGCGGATCGCCGGCGAACTCTCCAAGGCGCAGATCGGGAGGAGGATGCGCGTCCTGGTGGATCAGCCGCTGGTTGCCCGCAGCGCCGCCGATTCGCCCGACGTGGACGCGCGGGTGCTGCTGAGCCATCCCGCGCCCGTGGGGGAATTCATCGAGGCCGAGATCTTCGGCACGCAGGTGTACGACCTGATCGGCCGGCCGATTTGAGCGGCGCCCGAAAATACCGGCGTTTCCACATAGCCTGCGATTGACTCTTGAGACATCCGTGGATTACCAACGTCGGTATGCCGCGTCTGTCCCCTCTGCCCCAACTGATCCTTCTGGCCTGCGCCGCCGCGCTTCCGGTGGGCTGCAAAACCATCTACACGGACGTTTACTCGCCGCGCGGCAACCACTTCGTGCCGCCCAAGGAGAAGAAGATCGAGCTGCCTGAGGAGAAAAAGAAGCCGGTCACGCCGGTGGACGCGGTGCCGGTGCCGGGCGCCCCGGATGCGGGCGGGATTCCCGGATTGATGGCCCCGCCGGAGATGGGCGCGCCCGCGCCCGCCGTTCCGGCGCCCGCGCCGTAAACGGGCGCGGTCGGTGAGACGGCGCGTGGCCTTTCGGGGTTC
>DASYIS010000251.1:0-8425 GCA_035997375.1 Chthoniobacteraceae bacterium | reverse complement strand
GCTGCGGGTGGGGCGGAGCAGGATGCGACGGACCCCGGAATGCCCCCGCCGCACGCAGCAGGCTGCGACCGCCGCAAAGCGGCAGCAGGCTGCCGCAGTCCAAAGCCTTCGGCGCGAGTAGTCATGCCTATCCCTTCTTCGTGATCTGCTCGATCGCCTTCTTGGCCGCCGCGCGGACGACGTCGCTGTCGAGTTGCACGCGGCGCTGGAGTGTTGGCAGGGCCGGCTCGGCTTCGGCGCCGAGCTTGCCGAGCGCTTCGCAGGCGAAGGTGCGAATGAGCGTGGAGCGGTCCTCGAGCTTCACGATGAGCTCCTCGACCGCGTGGACTTTCATCCCTTTCAACACGCCGAGAGCGAGCGTGCGCTCGTTGTCCTGCTCGAGCATCTTCAAAAGGACTGGCACGGCGGGCTGCGCTTTGTCGCCGAAGCGTTTCAGGCCGCCGGCGGCGGCGCGGCGCAGGCCGTTGTTGTTGCCAGCCATCACGAGCGGCAGCATGACAGGCAGGAGCTTGTCGTCGTCCGGCTCGAGCTTGACCAGCGATTCGACGGCCGCGATCTGGACGTCGCGGTTCGACGCCTTGAGCAATTTGTACAGCACGGGCAGCGCGGGCTCGGAGGCGGGGCCGATGCCGGTGAGCGCGCGCACCGCTGCCAGCTTCTCCTCGTCGGGTCCGTTTTCCACATAACCGACGAGCTTCGGCACCGCCGGTTTGGACGCCTCGCCGATTTGCCCGAGCGCGGTGATCGTGGCAACGCGCGTGTCCGCCTGCTCGAGGCGCGCGATCAGCGCCGGCACCGCTTTCGCTCCGCCGGCGCCGAGACTGCCGATCGATTGCAGCGTGTTGCGTTGCGTGGTGAGGTCGGGGTCTTTCAGCAACTCGAGCAAACCGTCGACGCCGAGCTTGCCGACCGCGCCCATCGCCGCGAGCGCGGCGGCGGCGGCCTGGCGCACTTGCGGATTCGGATCGCCGAGCGCGGCCTCGACCTTCGGCAACACGCTCGCCTGCTCGGAGCGGATGCCGGAGACCGCGCGCAACGCCGCCGCGCGCACGGTGGGATCCTTGTCGCCGACCAGCGCGACGAGCGCCTTGATCGCCTCCGGCGCGGTGATCGACATGCCGGTGAACGCCGAGGCGGCGCCGGCTCGGACGGCGGGATTCTGCGAGGCGAGCGCCGCAGTCAGCGGCCCGACCGCCGGCGCGCCGATGCCGCGCAACGCCTTAAAAATCCACTCGTGCTCGGCCGGCGTCCCTCGGGTCGCAATCTGCTCGACCAGCAGTGGAATGGCGGGTGCGCCGATCGCGGAGAGGGCGTCGCCATACGCGGGCTCCGTAGTCTCGCGGTGCGCGTGCTCGATGAGCGACGGGACGGCCGGCTTCGCGGTCGGCCCCATGCGGCCGAGCACCAAGGCGACGCGCTGGCGGCGCGGGAGCGAGTCGCTGCGCAGCGCAGCGATCAAAGGCGACACCGCTTTTTCGGTGAGCGCGCGATTTCCGAGCAATCCGTTGATCGCGGCGTGGCGGACCTCCGCGTCGTCGTTGAGCGCGCCCTCCACGAGCAACGGCACGGCTACTTCCGGAGCGGCTCCGACGCGCGAGAGCGCGACCAGCGCGGCCGCGCGCACGGGGACGGCTGTCTCTTTCGCCAGCAGCGCGGCGAGCGGCTTGGCGGCATCGATCGCGGGCTTGCCGATCTGCGCCAGCGCATTTGCGGCGCCCTGGCGGACTTTTTCATCGGGGTCCGGCAGGGCGGCGATGAGCGGCGCCACGGCGGGCGCGCCGATCTGGCCAAGCGCGTCGGCGGTTTCGAGGCGGACGGTCTCGTCCGCATGGCCGACATTCTTTACCAACGCCGGAGCCGCCGCGGCCGCGGCGGGCCCCATCTCGCCGAGGGCGCGCGCGGCGCCGGCGCGGCGGGGCGCGTTGGCGTCCTCCAGCGCGGCGATGAGCGGAGGCAGGGCGGGCGCGCCGATTTTCGACAACGCGAAGGCGCTGCGCACGAGCAACTGCTGGCGGTCGCGAGCGGTGCCTGGCTTCGCTTTGCCCGGATCGAGATTCTGAATGATGATGGGGACTGTTTCCGCGGCGTCGGGACCGATACTCGCGATGACCGCGAGCGCACCGGTCCAGACCTGTTTGTCCGGGTCGTCGAGCGCGGTCACGATCGCGGGCAGCGCGGCTTTGGCGGCCGGGCCGAGCTTGCCGAGCTGATAGAGCGCCTCACGCTTGACCGCGACTTCCGGCGAGCCGAGCTGCGCGGCGAGCTTGGCCGGGTCGGCCTTGGGCGGCTCGGCGGCAAAGGCGCCGCACGCGGCGAGGAGCAGCACGCCCCAGACAATCAGCGCGCGGCGGGGCAGGCGCCGATGGTAGCCATCACGCTCCGCGTGATGAGCGGCAGACTCAGACGAAGCGAGGGGGATCGAACGTCGCGCCGGCTGGCTGAGCGCAACGCTCATCACGCGGAGCGTGATGGCTACCATCGGCGCCTGTGACGTATGAGCCGCAAATTGCATGAAAACGTTCAGAAAAAGTGAGGCGGCACCTGTTCGCCTAGGCTCACAGAGAGCCGCCTCTACACAGGCTTTTCGAAGCGGCTGAGCCGCCTAGCCATTCAATCCGCGCAGAGC
This sequence comes from Chthoniobacteraceae bacterium, assembly GCA_035997375.1. Classification (GTDB taxonomy): domain Bacteria; phylum Verrucomicrobiota; class Verrucomicrobiia; order Chthoniobacterales; family Chthoniobacteraceae; genus DASYIS01. The sequence goes on along the minus strand of DASYIS010000251.1, from coordinate 5,799 downwards.
TCCGGTGCTGTCGCCGAAGCTGGAAACCGGCGCGCCGACGCGCTCCAGCAGGGAGACGAGAAGATTACACAGCGGCGTCTCCGAGCGATAGCGGAGGTGACGCCCGGTCGCGAGCGAGCCGCCGCCGCCGCCGGCGAGCAGCAGCGGGAGATTGTCGTGCGCGTGCGCGTTGCCGTCCGCGAGCCCGGCGCCGTAGGCGATCATGCAGTTGTCGAGCATGGTGCCGGTCCCCTCGGGGATCGACTTCAGCTTGTTCAGCACATACGCAAGCTGCGTGATGTGGAAGCGGTTGATCTCGCGAATCTTCTCCTGCTTCGCGTGGTCGCCCTGGTGGTGCGAGAGATTGTGGTGGCCGTCGGAGACGCCGATGTTGCGATAGGCGCGATTCGAGCCTTCGTTCGCCAGCATGCAGGTCGCGATGCGCGTCACGTCGGCCTGGAAGGCGAGGACGATCATGTCGCCCATGATGCGCGCATGCTCCTCGTAGCTCTCGGGAATGCCGTCCGGCACCTCGTAGCCGCGCGCGACTTCCGTGTGCGCGGTCACCATCTTTTCCGCGCGCTCGACGCGCTGCTCGATGTCGCGCACCGAGGTCAGATACTGGTCGATCTTTTCGCGATCCGTCCCGCCGACCTTCGCGGTCAGGGCCTTCGCGTCTTCCATCACGAAATCGAGGATGCTCTTGCGGAAGAGCTTGCGGCGCGCGTAGCTCGCGCCCTGCTCGTGCGGCAATTCCTGCGCGAAGAGCCGCTCGAAGATGAGGCGCGGGTTGATCTCGCGGGTCATCGGCGTCACTTCATCGCGCCACGAGATGTTGTTCGAGTAGGCGCAGGAGTAGCCGGTGTCGCACTTGCCGCCCTGGCGTCCGGCCTCGAGGCCGAGCTCGATGGAGGCGAAACGCGTCCGCTGTCCGATCATTTGCGCGGCGACCTGGTCGGCCGAGACGCCGAGGCGAATCTGCGAACCTTCGTTCTTCAGCGGTTGCGCGCCGGTGAGCCAGCTCCCGGCGGAGCGGGCGTGGTCGCCGCCGCCGTCGCCGTTCGAGCGGCCGTGATCCTGCGCGAGACCGGAGAGGACGAGCAGATCCTGCTTGTACGGTTGGAGCGGCTCGAGAATCCACGGGAGATCGAAGTCCGCGCCTTCCGCCGTCGGGACCCAGTCGGGCATGTGGACGCCGTTCGGCACGAAGAAGAACGCCATCCGCACCGGCGGCTGGCCGGGTGCGGCGCCGGCGAGCGCGGCGGCCGGGCGCATGGCGTCAAGCAGCGGGAGCGCAATCGTGGCCCCGAGTCCGCGCAGGAAGGTGCGCCGTGGAATTTGAAACTTCTGGCTCATGTTTTAGTTCTTGGTGAGGGTGGCGACGGTCTTGCGCTTGAGGAAAGGATCGCTGAGCACGATGCCCGTGACCAGCGCCGAAAAATGGTTGTCCGCCTTCTTCGCGCGGTCGACGACGGCCCGGATCGCGCAGCGGTCCTGCGAATCGAGACCGCGCCCGAGCGCGTAGGTCATCAGCTTCTCGGTGAAGCAATTCAGGAACTGGTTGCCGTGCTTGAGCACCTGCTTCAGCTCCTTCAGATTGGCGAATTTGCGGCCATCGGTGAGCTGGCCGCTCGGGTCGACCGGAAACTTCCCGTCCTTGTCGCGCCAGGAGCCGATCGCGTCGAAGTTCTCCAGCGCGAAGCCGAGCGGGTCCATCCGTTTGTGGCAGCCCGCGCACTCGGCGTTCTTGCTGTGCTCGCTGAAGCGGTCGCGCAACGAAGCGGTCTGGTTGACGGCCTTTTGCTCCGTGAGCGGCGGGACGTTCGCCGGCGGCGCGGGCGGCGGCGTGCCGAGGATTTGCTCGAGGATCCACTTGCCGCGGATGACCGGCGAGGTGCGCGTCGGCGTCGAGGTCGCCATCAACACCGCCGCCTGCGTGAGCACTCCGCCGCGCGGCGAATTCGGCGGCAACTGCACGCGTTGGAACTCCGCGCCGCGCACGCCTTCGATGCCGTAAAACATCGCGAGCTTGTCGTTCAGGAACGTGAAATCCGCGTCGAGCAGATCGGAGACGCTGCGGTCTTCCTTCATGACCGCCTCGAAGAACTTCCGCGTCTCCTGTTTGAAAAGTGGACGAAACTCGTCGATCCACTTCGGGAAGGTCTTCGGATCGGGCGCGACCTCGTCGAGATTGCGGATTTGCAGCCACTGGTCGGCGAAATTGAGGGTGAGCGCATTGGCGCGGTAGTCCTTCAGCATGCGGACGATCTGCTGTTGCAGCTTCGCTTCATCGCGCAGCTCGCCCTTTTCCGCGGCCAGGAACAGCTCCGTGTCCGGCATGCTGCTCCAGAGGAAATAGGAGAGGCGCGAGGCGATTTCGTAATCGTTGATCACGCGAATCTCGCCGGGCTTGGTCACACTTTCATCGAGCTCCCAGCGATACAGAAACTGCGGCGAGGTGAGGACGGCCTGGAGCGCGACCTGCATCCCCTCGACGAAGGTCCCCTTCTGCTCCAGCGCGAGATCGACGAACCGCGCGACGCGCTCCACCTCGGCAGGCGTGACCGGCCGGCGGTAGGCGCGCTTGAGGAAGGGCGCGAGCAGCGCGCGCGCGTGGGCTTTCTCCCGGCCCGGCTCGGGCATGGTCGGGATGAGCAGCTTGTGGCTCTCGGGCAACACCGCCGCGCCGGGCGGCGACTCGAAGTCGACCGACTCCACGAACAGGTTGCGATCCCCGCGCAGCTTCAGGTCGGGGTTGGTCGCGTCGTAGAAGTCGTTGATGAACGAGATCGTGAGATTGCTCGTGCGCCGCCGGTCGATCGGGAATGAGACCTCGTACGACTTGAGGCTCGGGTTCTTCGCGGTCACGTCGACCGTCGCGAGGTCGGTGCCGTCGAGAGAGATTTTCATCTTCGCGGGCTCGGTCCCCGCCTGGTCGCCCGCGGCGCGGATGCGGAGCTTGTAAGTGCCGGGGCCGGGGAACTCGACCATACGCGTCGCGTCGGCATTGGTGACAAAGGCGAGCGAGCCGTCCTCGTTCGGAATCGCGGAGCCCTTCTGTTGCACGATGAACTCGCGCGCCTTCATCCGCTTCACCTGCGGCTTGCCGTTGTCGACAATGACCGCCTTGGTCGCGACCTGCTCGGCGGCGTCCATGAATTTCTCCATGAGCATCGGCGAGATCGAGAGCACGTCGGCGATGTTGTCGAAGCCGAAACCGACCTCGTCATTCGGGAAGTCGCTCATCTCGATCGTCACATGGACGAGCTCGGCGATGGTCCGCTTGTATTCGTCGCGATTCAGCCGGCGCACCGTGACGCGGCCGGGGTTCTTCTCCAGCGTGCAGTCGATCTTCGTCAGTTGGCCATCGAGGAAATGGACGATCAGGTCGCGCTGGAGGTTCGTCGGCTGCGGCTTTTTCTCCGGCGGCATGTCGCCCGACTCGAGGGAGGCGACGACCTTTTCCCACGTCTCGCGGTTCTCCTCGAGCTTCGCGTTCGCCGAGAGCGCGACCAGGTCGACGTCGCCCTTCTGCTTGTCCTTGTTGTGGCAATCGAAGCAGAACTGCTTGAGCACCGGCTGGATGTGCGCGCCAAACGTGACCGGGGCCGCCTTCGGAGCAGGCTCCGCCGCGCCAGCCGGGCGGGCGCCGAGCAGCAGGAGGGCAACAAGAAAACCGGGGTGAAAATGCATGAGCGCGCCGAATATCGTACAGAACGGTCAATCTGCAACCAAGGCGCAAGCTTAGCTGAAATCCGGGTTCGGAGTTCCGCCTGAAGGCGCCTTCAGGCGGCGAGCGGCGCGGTGGCACGAGGCGTTCTGCCAGGGTCGGACGCGCTGCCGAAAGTCGCGCCTGGCCGCCTGAAGGCGGAACTACGAACCCGGGCGCGGCGGCGCCTCCGATTCAGCTCCCGTCGCAGTTTAGGATTGGTTAATGATGTGACGGCGGCGTATGTTGCGCCGATGCCCCCCCGGCGCCCGCCATTCCCATCTCCCGCAGCGGGCCTCCGCGGCCCGGCGCGGCCGAGCCGGTATGGCAGGCGCGCGCTGCTGCCGTTCCTCCTCGGGGTCTCCTTCCTCGCGCTGCGTTCTCCCGCGGTCGTCGAGAAGCCCGAGGACAAAGGGGCGCTGCCGACTTCACCCGAGTTTGAGCGGTTGCGCGTCGAGGCGAAAGAAGCGGAGCGCGGTCTGCACAAGGGCGAGGCGCACTTCGCGCTGGAGATGAAGAAGGCCCACGTCTACGCCAAGGTGCTGAAGCACGGCGAGGCGATCGGCCGCTTCCGCCCGGAGACGGAGGCGACCAGCGTCCGCGCGGAGATTTCGACCTACAACATCGGGCGTGCGCTGGGCTGCGGCGAGCTGTTCCAGCCGGCCGTCGCGATGGAGTTGCACGGCAAGGGGCTGGCCACCTTTCGCAAGCTGCTCGAGAGCGCGTCCTTTCCCGAGGTGCGCCAGAGTGAACGCGAGGGGCTGCTGGAGGCGATGGACAACGACCCCGAGGTGCTGCGCGGCGCCTTCAAGCCGATGGTCCCCGCGGAGGCGGTGAAATACCGCGGCGCCGAGCGGCCCGACGACGAACCCAACGGCGGACTCGAGACCGGCGATCCCATTGCCAGATATCTCCGCCACGATGCGCCGCAGCCGGGACACCAGCCGGTGCCGCTGCCGTCCGTCAGCCTGCACCTCGTGCCGGCGCACCTGGCCCGCCAGCTCTCGAACATCCTGCTCGTCGATGCGCTCGCCGGCCAGTGGGACCGCTTCAGCGGGAACAACCTGCACCTGCTCCCGGGGCACGGCGGGCAATTCATGGCGATCGACAACGGCGGCGCCGACCCGCTGAACGACCAGGGTTACCTCGAGCGCTTTACCCGCTGGGTCACCCGCTTCGACCCGGCGGTGGCCGAGCAACTCGCGGCGCTCGACGCCTTCTTGAGAAAGAAGGGGAGCTTTCGCGGCTACACGAATGAGCGGGCGCTGGCCACGGCGCTCGGGATCGAAGATCCGAAGGAGTGGAAGGGTTTCAAGGAGCGCGTCCACCGGGTCAACGCGCACGTGCACGTGGCGCGGAGCGGCGGGCTGTTTGAGCGGTGAGGCGGCGCTTTGCTGCCGAAGGCAGCCCTGGCCCGGGGGAGCACACGCGCCCCGCCGAGGTGGCGGAGGGGACAAGGGAGGAAGATGGGCGGGCGAGCCGTGTTCTGCCCGGCGCCCTCGCCGGGCAGCGTTCAACACGCTGCGGGTGCAAACACACAAAGCGATGGGCAAGCGCACAACGGGATTCGGCGAGGGCGCCGAATCCGGCACGCGGGGCGCGTGCGGTCCCCGGGCCGTTCGCGCTGCGCGCTCAGCTGATCGTTTCCTCCAAGCAAACCTCAGCCGGCCCTACAGCGTAATCTTCCTGAGGTACGTGACGGTGAGACGCTGGTCGCGCGGCACGTGGAAGGAATAGCGCTTCAACAGGTCGGCCGTCGTGGAGAGCATCCAGGGGTGGACGATCGTCGAACCGTTCTTCGTGAAGACGATGTCGTCGGCGAGATAGATTGCCGAATGAACGGGGGTGCCATCGGGCTTCGTCAACAGGACGACATCGCCATACTGCGGGTCGCCCGGGGCCGTGCAGTATTCTTTCTGGAATTGCTCCAGGACGACTTTCGGATCGGAGAATGACGGGTCCGGGGTTTGGCGGAAGAAGTTCAGCGAAGTCCAGTGGCAATCGCGCGGGACGGCGGCGGGATTCTCCGGAATGAGCGGGTAGGAATAGATCTCCTCGCGCGGCAACGGAGGGAGCAGCAGCGTGAGGCCGATCCAGGCCCCGCCCTTGAC
>DASYIS010000250.1:0-18055 GCA_035997375.1 Chthoniobacteraceae bacterium | reverse complement strand
CCCGATCTTCGCCAGCCGCGGCGCCTGATACTGGAACCGCGCCTGGTCGAGCGAGAGCTCCACCTCATCGTCCTCCTGCTTCCAGCGCGCGAGCGTCGAGCGCTTCACCCCCGCCATCGCCGCCGCCGCCGTATCCGAGAGGCCCGTCAGGCGGATGAACGAACACATCGCCTGCAGTTTCGCCGGCGTGCACGTCGAAGGCCGTCCGCGCGCGGCCGCGCCCTCGGCCGGCTCGGGTTCAACCCGGTTCGCCGCCGCGGGCGGAGGAGAGCCCGCGGGCCAGTGAGAGTCCGGGTCATGAAGAGAAACGTCGGGTGCGTAATTGGTTTTCATGGCGCGCAGTATAACATGCCACCCCCCCGAAAACCGGGGGTCGGCGGCGCAAAATATTTTCGAAAATTTTTCGCGCCGGCGATGAAAGCAGCGCGTTTTTACACGCGCGGCGCGGCGAGGCGCAGGTGAACCGCCGAGTTCGTCGCGCGCACCTTCAATTCGGGTTTCGCCGGGCGCGGCGCGGACTGCGCGAAGCGCTCCCATGACGTGTAGGCGCGGCTCTCCCCTGAGCCTATGGCGAACGGGGGTGCCGCCTCCAATTCCTTGAGCGTTTCTCGCGCGAGCAGCGGCCAAGAAATTGAGATTCCTTCTCGTGCTTGGACGTCTCTCGCGCAGGCAGCACTCAAGAAATTGGAGGCGGCACCCCCATTCGCCGTAGGCTCAGGGGAGAGCCGCACTCTACACACTGGAACGAGAACTGGCGTCCGTCCCGACACCCAAATGCTTCGACGTTCGCCTTCCGGTTCCGGCCGGCCGGGTTGGGATGATGAAAGGATGGCCGCGCTCTTCCTGATTCATGCCGCGTTATCCACTACGCCCAGTCTTGCGCCGGCCCTCCGCCCTTCTCGCGCAAGGCCGTGCGCACGGCGCGGCCCTCGATTTCCTGCGGCGACTTGCGCTTCTGCACCGCCAGCGCGGCGGCGGTTCCGGCGGCTTCGCCCATCGCCATCGCGGTCACGGTGACGCGCGTGGAGGAGGCGGCGAGTTGCGTGGCGGAGTGGCAGCGGCCGGCGACGATCAAGTTGGCCACGCCCTTCGGCAGCAGGCTGCGCCAGGGGATGTCGTACGGTTTTGGCTGCTGCTTCGGGACGGCGTTCGCACTGCCGACCGTGACCTTGTTCGGATGCAAATCGAGGTACCAGCAGCCCGTCGCGATCGCGTCGTCGAAGCTTGTGGTCGCCATGATTTCCTGCTCCGTCAGCACATGCTGACCGACGAGCCGGCGCGTTTCGCGCACGCCGAGGAAGGGCCCGCTGGTCATGAAATACGAGTCCTCGAAACCCGGCACATCTTTCTTCCACGACTCGAACATCGCCCACGCATCGGAGCGGCCCTGCATCTCCGCGCGCGTGAAGGCCGCGGGGTCCGTCGCATCGCCCGGCACGCGGATGCCGTGAATGTAGACCTCGTCCGACGCGAACATGAAGCTGACGCCGGGCCCGTAAAACATCGGCAGCTCGCCGCGCTCATGCGCCCGCTCGAGCGCCTTCCGGCAGTCCTCGCCGAGGCCCGCGCGTTTCTTCACATGGCCGATGCGGAAGTGGAGCGACATCGGCTGCAGCTCCGGCGACACGGCCGTCGGCGCGCCGGCGAAATGCGCCACGTCCGCATCGCCCGTGCAATCGATCACCACCTGCGCGCGCACCCGCGTGATGCCGCCCTTGTTCGCCAGCAGCACCGCGCCGATCCGATCGCCCTCCATCTCCACGCCGCAGACGGTCGTATGGAAAAGCACGTCCAGCCGCTCCTTCTCCGCCAGCAACAGCCGGTCGCCGAGCAGCTTGAACTTCTCCACGTTATGCACCGTCGGATTGTGCGTCTTCGTATGGGTCGCATCCGGCTCGCAGACCCCGCTTTTCGAGAGCAGCTCCAGCGCGATCCCGCGCACCACCACGCGCTTGTCGGCGATATCCGCAATCCCATCGAAAAACGGCAGCCCGACCGTCGTGATGATTCCGCCCGCAAACCCCGCGCGCTCCAGCAGCAGCGTCTTCGCCCCGCGCCGCGCCGCCGACAACGTCGCGACCAGCCCCGCGCAACCGCCCCCGCAGACGAGCACCTCGACCTCGAGCTGCGCGACGGGAGGCGCAGCCTTGGCGAACGCAGTGGCGGCGACGAGACTGGAGCCGGCGGCGCCGAGAAAGCGGCGGCGGGAAACCGAAAAAGAGCGGGGGTGGGGAGAGGAGGGCATCTCGGAAAGTTAGCGCGCGACCTGCCGGGCGGCCGCGCGAAATTGTTCGTAGAGGGTCTCTGCGGTTCGGCGCAATTGAGTGGTGCGATCGTTCCAATGCGCCTTGGCGGAAGCGTTGAAGAAGTCGTCCAGATTGGAGGCCTGCTTCTTGCGATCACCGGTTTCCGCCCGCTCCCGCAAATAGACGGGCCAGTTGGAGTTATAAAGGATGGGAAGATGCTGTCCGTTGGTATTCAAGTCGGCGCGGTGCGCGCCGAGGGTGCCGGAGGAATGCACGGACCAGGAGGCCTGGGCTTGGGAAATCTTCGTCTCGCGTTCGGACAGAGCAGCGAGCAAGTTATCGCAAAAGCGTGCGCCGGCTTGACACGCCGCGGGATTGGCGCGCGAGCCCTTGGCTGCTTCATCGAGCAGCCCCTCACGGAGTTGCGTCACGTTGTCACGAAACCCGGCGGGCAGCGCGACATCGATGGGCGCCATCGTCCAGTTCATGATGTTCGGGCCTTGTTCGCGCAGGATCTCCAGCGACGTGGGGCCGGCCGGCGCGGGGGACCCCGGCGTCGGCGTCGCCTTCGGAACCTGCGCCACCGGGGCGGGCACGAGCGAAGGCGCCGCGGCGGGAGTGGTCGCGGCCTCTCGAGTGGCCCGCTTGACGATCGATCCCGAGGGAGACCAGGATTCAATCTTGGTGAATCCCTCATCGAGCGTATACCAGGCATCCTCGATCCGCAGCGTCCGCGGGCCGCTGAGTTCCCAAGGGATGGTTTTCAGCGGCGTGCCAAAGTGGTAGGCGGTCACCCGGCCCGAGACATAGAACTGCAGGCGCGTCCACGACTTCGGGCCGGTGTGTTTCGGGAAATCTTCGTAGCTCCAAAAATAGGAAATCAGCGCCTCCAGGGCATCTTTCGGCCCGGCGACGGCTGAGGGAGCGAGTGCTGCAGGGTCCGCCTTCATCCCTCCAGGGAAAGCTGCGACGAGGAAGGGAAGGAGGAGGAAGAATTTCATGAGCCGGGAACCTTCAGATTCCAATAGTCCAAGTGTTCGGAGACCTCAATTGCGTAATTGCATCGGTGGGCCGGGAGAAGAGACGCCGCGCGACGCCGAGCAGGACCTCGACGGGCGCAAACGTCGCGGGAGGGGCGAACTTCAGCGGTAACAGGATTGGACATTTTTCGTTATCGGCACCATGCTCGCTTACTGGAAACTGTCATGAACGTCTCTCTCACGCCGGAACTTGAAGAGCTGGTTGCGCGAAAGGTGCAAAGCGGTCGTTACCAGTCGGCCAGCGAAGTCGTCCGCGAAGGATTGCGGCTCCTCGAAGATCAGGATCGCCTCCGGGCCGCCCAACTCGGAGAAGTCAGTCGCAAGATTCAGGTGGGTCTCGATCAACTCGACCGCGGCGAAGGCATTTCCGGGCATGAAGCTCTTGAGGAATTGAACCGGAAAAGCGCCGCCGCCCGACGGAAGCAGCGGAATGGATGATTTCATCCTGGCGCCGGCCGCCCGCGACGATCTGCACGAAATCTGGGACTACTACGCGAGCGAGATCGGGAACGTCGATGTTGCCGATCGACTCCGCGACGAGCTGTTCACCGCCTTCGCCAAGCTGGCCCGAACCCCTGGCATTGGGCACTTTCGTAGCGATCTCGCCGCGGAACCGCTGCGTTTTTGGCAGGTCCGACAGTATCTCATCATCTATCGGAGCCAAAGGCGACCGATCGAAATCGCGCGCGTCTTGTACGTGAAACGAGATGTGCAAGCGCTCCTCGAATAGATCGTCGAAATTCGGCCGATCCCGCCGACTCCTCCTTTCGGCCGCCCCTAAGAAAACTTCCTCCTTTGCACTTTGGCTCTACGGTACAATCTTAGCCGACCATGTCCGCCGCCGCTCCCCAGACAACTTCCTTCGCCGCCCCGGTCCTGACGCTTCCGCGTCCGGTCCCCACCCAGCGGTTTCGCCAGCCGAAGAAGAACATCCCGCAGACGGTGGTGGAGCGGAACCACATCCTGCACTTCATCCGCAACTACGTGGCGGAGCACACGCCAGTGCCGCCGATGCCGCAGGACGAGCTGAAGGTGCACGCCGATCGCGTGGTGGGGCTGCTGAAGTGCGATCCGATTTACCGCGATTACATCGGCGTGCTGATCTCGAACGAGATGTGGCGCGAGGCGCTGGCGGGCGTGCCGTACGAGCGCCGGCTGCTCTTGTTGCCGAAGTGTCTGCGCGTGGAGAGCAAGTGCCCGGCGCCGTTCGACGAATTCGGGCTGCTCTGCAAACAGTGCGGGCTCTGCTCGATCCAGGATTTGCAGGCGGAGGCGGAGCGGCTCGGGTACGCGGTGCTCGTGGCGGAAGGCTCGGCCATCGTCATGTCGCTCATCCAGACGGGGAAAATCGAGGCGATCGTCGGGGTCTCGTGCATCAGCGTGCTCGAGCGGGCGTTTCCTTACATGGAAGCCGCCGCGATTCCCGGCGTCGCCATTCCGCTGCTGCAGGACGACTGCATCGATACCACCGTCGACCTCGACTGGATCTGGGATTACATCCACCTCAGCGGCGACGACAAGACGCGCCGGCTCGATCTCGGCCAGTTGCGCGACGAAGTGGATTTCTGGTTCACGCCGCTGAATCTCGACGCCATCATGGGGCCGGCCCAGGGCGAGACGGAGCGGATCGGCCGCGACTGGCTGATGCGCGCGGGCAAGCGCTGGCGGCCGTTTCTCACCGTCTCGACCTTCCAGGCGATCCGCTCGCAACCGGGCGCGCCGCTGCCGCAGGATTTGCGCAAGGTCGCGGTGGCGGTGGAGTGTTTCCACAAGGCCTCGCTCATTCACGACGACATCGAGGACAACGACGCGGCGCGCTACGGCGAGAAGACGCTCCACGAGGAGCACGGCATGGCGGTCGCGCTGAACGTCGGCGATCTGCTGATCGGCGAAGGGTACCGCCTGCTCGCCTCGTGCAACGTGAGCGCGGAGCAGAAGTCCGAGATGATGCGCCTGGCCGCCGAGGGGCAGCGTGAGCTCTGCCGCGGGCAGGGCGCGGAGCTCTGCTGGGCGCGAAATCCGGGGCCGCTCAGCTCGCTCCAGGTGCTCGACATTTTCCGCCAGAAAACCGCGCCCGCCTTTGCCGTGGCGCTGCAAATGGGCGCGCTCTACGCCGGCGTCGCGGACTTCGAGGAAGTCGAATCCGTGCTGGCCGACTACAGCGAAGCGCTCGGCATCGCCTACCAGGTCCGCGACGATCTGAGCGACCTCGGCGCCGCCGGCGAGACGAACGACATCGAGGGGCTGCGCCCGAGCTTGCTGCTGGCGCTCGCGCACGAGCAGGCGAAGGACGGAAACAAGGAGCGCCTCGCCGCCCGCTGGGCGCGGAGCGACGCGATGACGGTCGCCGAAGTCGAGGCGCTCTACCGCGAGCTCGGCACCGAAGACCGCTGCCGCGATCTGCTTGAGCGTTACAAAGAAACCGCAATCCGCAGCCTGCGCGACCTCGAGAACCCGAGCCTGAAAGGCCTGCTCCGCCGCGTCGTCGGCAAGATTTTCAACGACACGGAGATCAAGGGATGGTGCAAGGAGTTCGAGCAGAAGGCGAAAGGTGGCGAGCCGGCTCCGGCCGCGGAGCCGGCGATTGCGGCGGCGTAACGTGGCTCCGGCCTCAACGGTCGCCGAAGTACTGAAAACTAATCTGCAAGCCGCCAGGAATGGGGCTCGCGAAGACATAACCGCCGCGCGGCACGCTCTTCCGCATCGATTCCGTGTACAACATCGCGACCCGCTCGTTGGCGTCGTTTAGCTCCACTTCGATGCGTCCTTTGACCTGGTCAAAGCTGCCGGATTCCAACACCGGCGGCCGGGCGCGTGAGCCACGAGGGAGCGGAAAGCGGAAGTCATCGGCCCTCATCCGGCAATAGACGACGCTGCCATTTTCGATCGTGACCTTCGGCAGTCCGTCCTCGTGTTCGCGACCGGGGAGAGAATCCCGCATGAAAAAGATGCGCGGCCAAAGGTACCAGATCCCGCCGGCGAGGACGGCGACCGCGCAAAGAAAGAGCAGCTTTTTGCTCATGGAGAATGGGGAGAGGTTTGCATGGGACGCCGCCCGTGTAAAACTTCGCCTGCTTTGTTCCTTTCCGAAATCTTCTATTCCGTCCAGGGCGAGGGCGAGCTCACCGGCGTGCCGTCGGTCTTCGTCCGCACCTCCGGCTGCAATCTGCGCTGCCGCTGGTGCGACACGAAATACGCCTCGTGGGAGCCGGAGGGCTTCCAGAGCTCGATCGACGAGATCGTCGCCGAGATCGCGCAGTATCCCGCGTCGCATGTGGTGCTCACGGGCGGCGAGCCGATGGTCGCGAAGGATCTGCCCGCGCTGGCGGCCGCACTGCGCGCAGCCGGCCGGCACATCACCATCGAGACCGCGGGCACGGTCGCGCCGGACGGGATCGCCTGCGACCTGGCTTCGCTCAGTCCCAAGCTCCGCCACTCGACGCCCGAGCCGGGCGAGATTTCGGCCGAATGGATCGCGCGCCACGAGGCCGCGCGGCTCCAGCCGGCGATCTTGCGCGCGTGGATCGAGCGTTACCCATACCAGCTGAAGTTCGTCGTCGCGCGCGCGGAGGACCTTGGTGAAATCGAGGAGTTGGTCGCGGCGATCGGCGTTCCCATTCCACCGCACAAGGTGCTGCTCATGCCGGAAGGCATCGATCAGCCGACCTTGGAGAGCCGGCGCGAGATGCTCGTCGCCGCGTGCAAGGAGAAAGGGTACCGCTACTGCGAGCGATTGCACGTGGCGCTCTTTGGGCACCGGCGGGGAACGTAGGAAATGACGAATGACGAATGACGAAAGGGCGCCGCTCGCTGGAATTCGTCATTCGTCATTCGTCATTCGTCATTCGTCATTCGCCACCCCACGATTTCGCAAGACGCCCCACGATTCTCCACTACAATACGCGATCATTTTCCCCGACCGTGGCCTACCGCATCTGTAAAAGCTTTGAAATCGAGAGCGGGCACATGCTCTCCAAGCACCCGGAAAAGTGCCGCTTCCCGCATGGCCACACGCGCAAAGTCGAGTTCGTGCTCGAGGCCGCCACGCTCGATGCCAACGAAATGGTCTGCGACTTCAAGCTCATCAAGGAGCTCATGGCCGACTTCCTCGACGGCTACGATCACGCGCTCTGCATGAATACCGAGGACGCGCAGTATCCCGCGCTGAAGGCGGCGTATGGCGATCGCGTCATCGGGTTCACGGCGCTGGACCCGACCACCGAGGTGATGGCGGAGACGATCCACCGTTACTTCCAGGCGCGGCTGGCGGAGCGCCTCGCGGAGGCGGCTCCGCAGTACAAGCTGCGGCCCGCGGTGCGCGTCGTCAGCGTGCGGCTCTGGGAGACGAGCTCTTCGTGGGCGGAGTATTCCGAATAGACGACCGGCGATGTTCCGCAAGCACGCGCTCAATGTCATCGTGGGTCTCCCCGTCGTCGCCGCCTTTTGGCATTTCGTCGTCGTGCCGCTCTACCGGCTGCTCCACCTTGGCGTGCGGGCGCACGGCAGCATGGCGGAAGACCCGGACTTCTACTACTCGCTCATCGCCGTCAGCCTGATTCGCTTTGGCGAAGCGCTCGGCATTACGTTTTGCCTGCTCGCCATCGGGTGCGCCTTGGGTACGCCGCTGGGATTTGGGGTACCGCCCGAGGATCGAAGCAGGGAGCGCATCTGGTGTTGGTATGCGCCGTTCTTCTTCTTTTCGCTGGAAATCATCGGGCGCTTTCAGGTGCAGCGCTGGTACGCGGAGCATGGAGTGATGTTTCCTTTCACCAGCTTCCTGCGCGACTTCGTGCCGCACCTTTGGTGGCTGCTCGCCGCGTGGCTGCTGACCGCGCCGGCCATCCTGACCGGCCGCGGGCTCTACCATTTCTTCTCGTCCGCGGAAACCTCCACGCCCCCCCAGTCATGAGACTTCGCGCCCTCCTCCTCCTGCTCCTCGCTGCCGCGCCGGCCTTCGCCGCGCCGCCGAATATCGTCGTCATCCTCGCCGACGATGTCGGCTACGGCGATCTCGGCTGTTACGGGGCGACGGCGGTCAAGACGCCGAACAGCGACCGCCTCGCGCGCGAAGGGCTGCGTTTCACCGACGGCTACGCCACCTCCTCGACGTGCACGCCATCGCGCTACTCCATGCTCACCGGCGAGTATGCCTGGCGGCAACCGGGGACCGGTGTGCTCCCTGGCGACGCGGCGCTCATCGTCGCGCCGGGACGCCCGACGCTGGCTTCCGCGCTGAAGGCCGCGGGCTACAAGACCGGCGCGGTCGGCAAATGGCACCTCGGCCTCGGCGAGCGCGGCAAGCCGGCGGACTGGAACGGCGAGGTCAAGCCCGGGCCGCTCGAGGTCGGGTTCGATTACTCGTTCATCATGGCGGCGACGGGCGATCGCGTGCCGTGCGTCTATGTGAAGGACCATCGCGTGGTCGGGCTCGATCCCGCCGACCCGATCGCCGTCGACTACGGCAAAGCCTTTCCGGGCGAGCCGACGGGCGTCGACCATCGCAGCGACCTCAAGCTCGACTGGAGCCACGGCCACAACATGGCGGTGGTGAACGGCATCGGCCGCATCGGTTACATGAAGGGCGGAAAGGCCGCGCTCTGGAAAGATGAAGACATGGCGGACATCTTCACGCGCGAAGCCGTGGCGTTCATCGAGCGCGAGAAGGATCACCCGTTTTACTTGTACTTTGCCACGCACGACATCCACGTCCCGCGCGTGCCGCACCCGCGCTTCGCCACCGCCACCACGATGGGCGCGCGGGGGAATGCGATCGCGGAATTCGACTGGGAGGTCGGGGAGATTCTCGCCGCGCTCGACCGCAATGGGCTCGCGGAAAACACGCTCGTCCTCCTCACGAGCGACAACGGCCCGGTGCTCGACGACGGCTATGCCGACCAGGCGAACGAATTGCGCGGCGCGCACCAGCCCGCCGGCCCGCTGCGCGCCGGCAAGTACAGCCTCTTCGAAGGCGGCACGCGCGTCCCGTGGATCGTCCGCTACCCGGCGCGGGTGAAGCCCGGTGTCTCCGGCGCGCTGGTCAGCCAGATCGACCTGCCGGCGACCTTCGCCGCACTCGCCGGAGCGCCCGTGCCGGCGACGCCGTGGATCGACAGCCGCAATGCGCTCCCCGCGCTGCTCGGCGAGGATCGCGTGGGCCGTCATCACGTCATCGAGCACTCCGGCCGGCTCGCGGTGCGGCAGGGCGACTGGCTCTTTCTCACCCCCGGCCCGGTGCAGGACGGCCTGGGGCCGTCGAGCCGCGTCACGTTCCCTCCGCCCGGCGGCTTGTTCAATTTGAAGGACGACCTCGGCGAATTGCACAACCTCGCCGCCGACCAACCGGAGCGCGTCAAAGAGCTCGCCGCGATCCTCGGCAAGGAACGCGGCGAGTAGCTCCGTTCGTAGTTCCGCCTTTAGGCGGCGAGCGGCGCATTCCCACGAGGCGTTCTCGAAGTTCCGATCCGATTGCCGTAAGCCGCGCCCGGCCGCCTGAAGGCGAAACTACGAACCCGGAAGCCGCCGGCGGTGCTTGATGCCACGGCTGCGCCTTGCACCCGGCGCGCCCGTGCCCGACACTGCGTCCCTATGGAAGGCCCGCCGCCACTTCGCCAGAACGACCCACGCCTCTACCGGATCGAGAGGGAGACCGGCTCCATCCCACGCGAAAAGGCCCAGACCCGCGGCATCCTCGGAACGCTGGCGGCGATCGGCATCGTGATCGTGAAATTCTTCGCGCCCCTCCTCAAGCTGCTGCCGTTCCTGAAAACCGGCCTCTCGATGCTCTTGATGATCGTGGTGTACGCGCAGGGCGGCGGATGGTGGTGGGCGCTCGGGTTCGTGCTCCTGCTCTTTGTGCATGAATGCGGGCACCTGATCGTCGCGAAGTACTTCGGACTGAACGTAAGCGCGCCCGTCTTCATCCCCTTCATCGGCGCCATGATCCTGCTCAAGGAAGCGCCGCGCAATGCGTGGGTGGAGGCATGCATCGGCATCGGCGGCCCCATCCTCGGCTCGATCGGTGCGCTCGTGTGCCACGTGCTGGGGGTGCAGCTCGACCAGCCCCTCCTCATCAGCCTCGCGCTGATCGGCTACCTGCTGAATCTCTTCAACCTGATCCCCATCACCCCGATGGACGGCGGGCGGATCGTCACCGCGCTCTCGCCGTGGCTCTGGCTGCTCGGCCTGGCGCTCATGGGCGCGCTCGCCTTCCTGCGGCCCAATGCGTTCTTTTTCGTCCTGCTCATCGTCATCCTGTTCCAGGCCATCCCGCGCATCCGCACGCTCTTTCGCAAGCGGACCGACGAGGAACAACGCTATTTCGAAGTGACGCCGGCGCAGCGCCTCGTCATCGCCCTCTCCTATTTCGGCCTCATCGCCGCCCTCGTCGCCGGGATGCATTATGCGGAGCTGGATTTGCAGTTGCGGGGGTTGGGGGTGGAGTGAGGACGCGCGGTGTTTTTCCTTGGCGGCATGCCGTCCGAAGGCTTGGGTAAAACGGTGTCCGTCTTCGCCCAGCTCGTCGCCAAAGCTCGCGAGGCAGGTTTGCCGTTCCTGGTGATCGGGGGCAACGCCGTGATCGCGTATGGATACCCGCGGCAAACGAACGACTACGATTTTCTCGTCAGCAGCCGCGACCGATTCGCCTGGGACAAACTGATCCGCGAAATGGGATACTTCCCAAGGCAGGTCAACATGGTGTTCCATCTGTACAAGAGCGAAGCGCCTGGGTGCATGCCGATCGACTTCATGTTCGTCGACCACGCGACGTTTCAGAAGTTCGAGTCCGGCTCGCAAGAAGTCACCATGCAGCAGGCCGCGGTCCGTATTCCCGCGCTCATGCACCTGTTGGCGCTCAAGCTCCACGCCGAGCGTTCCGGCGGCGAGCGTCGCGCCGGCCGCGATATCAACGATATCCTCCAGTTGATGCAACTCAACCACATCAAACTTGATGCGCCCGATTTTCAGGAGATACTAACCCGCTATGGGAACGACTCCATCAAACAGCGACTCACGGTCCTGCTCGGCAGCACCGCTGGACCTGGACTTCGTCCTCCCGGAGATCGATGAGTGTCCCCCGATCTTCCCCGACCAAACCCTTGAGGAAGTCTACGCGCGGAACGCCGAAGTGATGCGCGAGACGGTTTACGACGAGGAATATTTTGCGAAGAGCCTCGCGCGCAAGGTAACCGAGCCGTTTGTATGGCACTGACCCGCAGGGTAGCGCGGCCTCACTCTTCCAAAATCCGCCGGAGGTCCGCCACGAACAGCTTGTAGTTTTCCTCACGCGCTTCGTCGGTCGGTGCACGCAGGAGTGACGACGGGTGCACGGTTACCAGCGTGCGTTTCGCATACAGTGACTCGAGAAACTTACCGCGCGCTTGCGTGACGCGCATCGCGGGGCCGAAGACCGCCTTGGCCGCCGTCGCGCCCAGACAGACGAGCAGGCGCGGCTGGAGAATGCCAAGCTCGGCTTCCATCCACGGGCGGCAGGCGGCGATGTCGCGCGAATTGGGCGTCTGGTGCAGGCGGCGCTTGCCGCGCGGCTCCCACTTGAAGTGCTTTACCACGTTCGTCACGTAGCACTTTTCGCGATCGACGCCGGCGTCGCCCAGCGCGCGGTCGAGGAGCAAGCCCGCCGGTCCAACGAACGGATGTCCCGCGAGATCCTCCTGGTCGCCGGGTTGCTCGCCGAGCAGAACGATTTCCGCGTCGCGCGGGCCTTCGCCAAAGACGGTTTGCGTGGCATCCTTGTAAAGCGGGCAGGCTTGGCAGCCGGCGGCGGCGGTGGCGAGCGTACGCAGGCTCGTGGTCTCCGGCGGCCGGGCCGGGTGCCACTCTTCTGCGTCGGTGCGTTTGGCTTCGCTCTTGGCCATCATGGTGTCGACCCGGGGCGGGGCCTCCTGCAGCAGGACGGGGATGACCGCGGCCTCCGGCAGGTTCTTCCAGTACTTCTTCGGCATGGACTGCTGCATCGTCCGTGCTTTGACGCGCGCGGGATTGAAAATCGACGAGTAATACCGCAACCAGAGCGACTCCACCGCGTCCTCCGTCGGCGCTTCGGACTTCGCCACGCCGGGGGTAATCGACAGCTCCTTCCGATTCCAGTGCAGGCACCGCTCCGGTGTCAGGATCGACCAGCACATGTTCGTGAAGCGATCGATGAAGAACTGCGCGTTCATCTCCACGATGTGATGCTCCGGCTCGAACCACGCGACGTACCACGGCTCCGCGTCCTCCTCCGTGCGCACCTCGCGAAAGCGCACGAAGGCGTGCATCTTGTGCACCTCGCGCCGCACGCCGTGCTCCAGCGCATGCAGGGCGATGACATCCGGGTCCGACGCGATCTCGAGCAGCTTCGGCTCACCGTGCGTCAGCCGCCAGAGCACGCGATAAAGCAGCGCCCAGCGGCGCTCGTCGCGGTGGAACGACGCCTTGCGCGCGAGCGGCAGAAACTCCTTCGGCACCCGGAAGACCGTGCCACTGGCGGGCGCCGGCTCCATTTCCTCGAAAAGCCCGAGCGCCGGCTGCTCGCTCTCGAGCTCCTGCCACTCGATGTCCTCCGGCGGAATGCCCTGCTGCAACGCGAGGCGGGCGGCGCGCTGCCACGGCTCGAAGGTGGGAGCGAAGGTGATCTGGGGCATGGCAGAAGTGAATCGTGCGAACCCCGCGGGCTGGTTTATGGGTTCACTTTGAGATGAGGGTGCTTTGGCAGGACTTCTCGCTTGATGGCGTGCAATACGGTCGCGCCTTGTTCCCACGTCATCCCCGGAGTTGTTTCAAGGATGCGAATGCGAAACATCCAAAAGGGACCTCGCGGTTGAATGAAAAAATGATATCCGCCATGGTAGTATTCCGTGAGACCGATCACCCGTATCTCGGACCATGGGAGAAACGGCTTTTTGGCGCACGTCTCGTCGAGGCACCCGAGCTGATCGACGACAATCCCGCACTTCGTTTTCTTGCACGCGTGATAGACCATTTTTGAACCGGACCACGCCGAAACGCCGATGATGAATGAGTAGTAGGAAACCCTCGCCAGAGTCTCCCAACTCCACTCGATCCTCGTGATCGTCATCCTCCCGTTCAGATACTTCAACGCGAGAAGGAGCGTACCGAGGGTTATCGCAAACAGGCCGAAGGCCAACTGACGTTTGCCGAAGCTATACGTGCCACGGAAAAGCGTGCCGCGAAAAAACACTTCTGGCGCGGGATCTTGCATTGACTTGCCTCAAAGTTCGCCCGTCACGACGGACGTTTTCGCGAGCATGCCCTGGTCCCGCGGCGCAAACAACTCCAACTGCCGCCCCGGCTGCATCCACTCCCCGAGCCGCCGGTCGCGATCCAACCCGAGCAGGTGCGGCGTATGATCAGCCGCGACGATGAACGGCAGCGTCTTTTTCAGCGGCACGCGCAGCCGCGCGAGGTCGGCGAGGCGCAGCTTCTGCCAGCGGCGGATGCGGACGATGCGGTCGACGTTGCGCACGCCGAGGCCCGGGACGCGCAGCAGCAGTTCGCGGGGCGCTTTGTTCACGTCGACCGGGAACTTCTCCCGATGCCGCATCGCCCACGCAAGCTTGGGATCGATCGTGAGATCCAGGTTCGGCTCTTCCGCGGAAGTCAGCTCCTCCGCCGCGAAGCCGTAGAACCGCATGAGCCAGTCGGACTGATACAGCCGATGCTCGCGCACGAGCGGAGGGGCGGTCAGCGCGAGCTTGCCGGAGCTGTCGGGGATGGGGCTGAACGCGGAGTAATAGATGCGCCGCAACTGGTGCGCGCGGTAGAGCGTGGAGGCTTGCGCGAGCACGTCGCGATCGGGCGTCGGCGTGGCGCCGACGATCATCTGCGTCGTCTGGCCGGCCGGCGCGTACGGCGGCGCCTTCGGACTTTTCGCGCGCTCGGCTTTGGCCTGCACGACGCGGGCCTTGATTCCGTCCATCGAGACGCGGATGCGTGCCAGGTTTTTCTCCGGCGCGAGCTTTTGCAGGTCGCCGCTGGTCGGCAGCTCCACGTTGATCGAGATGCGGTCGGCGTACCGCGCCGCCTCATCGATCAAAGCTTGCGACGCCTCGGGGATCGTCTTGAGGTGAAGGTACCCGCGAAACTGATGCTCCACCCGCAGCGTCTTCGCGACCCCGACGACTTGCTCCATCGTGTAGTCCGGATTCCGGATGATGCCGGACGAGAGGAAGAGCCCCTCGATGTAGTTGCGGCGGTAGAAATCGAGCGTCAGCTTGACCACCTCGTCCACCGTAAACCGCGCCCGCTGCACGTTGGAAGAGACGCGGTTGATGCAGTAGAGACAGTCGTACGTGCAGTAGTTCGTGAGCAGGATCTTGAGGAGCGAGACGCAGCGGCCGTCCGGCGTGAAGGAGTGGCAGATGCCGTTGCTCGTCGACCCGAGGCCGCCGGCGCGCGCGTTCCGTTTCTCCGTCCCGCTGCTGGAGCAGGAGGCGTCGTACTTGGCCGCGTCGGCGAGGATGGAAAGTTTGCTTGCCAAGTCCATGGGCATTTGAACACTACGGCGCGGGCAGGCGTTGTGCAACCGAATCGCGGCTTGAAGGTCGAGAGAAGGGGAAGGGCGCCCCTGACTGGCATTCCGATAAAAATTTAGTACACCCGTTTTGAGACCAATGACCGATAGAGTAAGAGGCGCAGTCCACCCAAACATGACCCCGGAGACCAATCGCATCCTGATCGCGGAGGATCACTACGTTTCGCGCCATCTGCTGGAGCGGAACCTGACCAACTGGGGGTTCGAGGTTATCACCGCCGAAGACGGCGACGCCGCCGTGCGCGTGCTGGAATCCGCCGACGCGCCGCCGCTGGCGATCGTCGACTGGATGATGCCGAAGCTCGACGGCCTGGAGGTCTGCCGGCGCATCCGCGAGAAGAAGGACCGCCCGTACATCTACCTCGTCCTCCTCACGGCGAAGAGCCACAAGGAGGAGATCGCGACCGGCCTCGAAGCCGGCGCCGACGACTACGTCATCAAGCCCTTCGACCCCGACGAGCTGCGCGCCCGCTTGAAAGTCGGCCAGCGCGTCGTCGAGCTCGAGCGCCAGCTGGCCAAGCGCGTCACCGACCTCGAGCAAGCCCTCGCCGACGTGAAGAAGCTGCGCCGCCTCCTCCCGATCTGCATGTACTGCAAGAGCGTGCGGGACGACAAAGACTACTGGCACGAGATCGAGGAGTACATCCACACCGAGACCGGCGCCGACTTCTCCCACGGCATCTGCCCGAACTGCATGGGCAAGCTGCACGAGACGGGGAGCTTGATGTAAGGCGTGCGCGGGTGCTGCGCAGCCGGCTCGGGCCCTGAAGAAAGTGGCCGGCACCTTGCGCCGCCACCGCCACCTCAATACTTCGTCACCTGCTGCGTCAGCCCGCCGTCGACATAGTAAGTGCTGCCGGTGACATAGTTCGCCTCGTCGCTCGCGAGGAAGAGCGCGAGCGAGCCCACCTCCTCCGGCTCGCCAAAGCGGCCCCACGGAATCTCCTCCAGCGCCCGCGCCATCTGTTCCTTGTCCGCCAGCACGCCGGCGTTGATCTTGGTGGCGATCGCGCCGGGCGCGATGTTGTTGGCGTTGATCTTATACGGCGCGAGCTCGATGGCCAGGTTGCGCATCAGCATGCGGACGGCGCCCTTGGACGCGCAGTAGGCGGTATAGCCGGGAAAGGGAATGTCTTCATGCACCGAGGAGACGAAGATGAGTTTGCCCCCCTGCCCTTGCGCGACCATCTGGCGCGCCGCGAGTTGGCTCACGAGAAAGGCGCCGCGCAAGTTGACCTCGAGCACTTTGTTCCACTCATCGTCGGTGACTTCGAGGAACGGCTTCCGGATCTCCACGCCGGCATTGCAGACGGCGATATCGAGCCGGCCGAATCGCTCGACGGCGACCTGCACCGCCGAGAGCATCGCCGCGCGGTCCGAGACGTCGCCCGGCGCGGGCGCGCCTTCGGTGGCATAGCCGGCGAGCTGCGCTTTGACGCTCGCTTCATTTTCCGGCCGCGGCCGATAATTAACCACGACATGCGCCCCCTCGGCGGCGAACCGGTCGGCGATGGCTTTGCCAATGCCGCTGGTGGCACCGGTAACGAGAGCGACTTTGTCTTTGAGGCGCATAGATGTAGGTAATTGAATTAAGCCATCGCCAGGGTCGAGCTTTCCTCGCCCAGCGCGTCGGCGATCATCGCGCGCCGCTCGGCCGGCTGGCTCCAGCGCCATTGGTGCACTTCATCGAGCGTCCGGATTGGGTCGAAGTAAAGGAACTTGCGTCCCGGTTTGACCGCCGGGCTGGTAAAGACCGCGATGCCGGTCGCTGTGTTATAGCTCTCGAAGGAATGCGCATCGCGCTTTCCGCCGCCGCCCATCGTATCCACAATGAAGGAGGGCGTATTAAAGCCGGCGGTGTGGCCGCGCACGTGTTTCTCGATCGCCAGCCCCGCCGACAGGGAGGTGCGGAGATCTTCCACGCCGGGCACCATGTCATGGAAATAGACATAATACGGGTGAATATTCACATAACCGAGCCGCCGCACGAGCAACTGCATGGTCGCGCTGCGGTCGTTCACCCCATGTTGCAGCACGGTCTGGCTGCGCACGGTGATGGCGCGCTCGGTCAGCCGATTCATCGCCTCTTGAGTGACACCGGTAATTTCGCGCGGATGATTGAAATGCGTGTGAACCACGGCGTCCTTGTGCAGCCGGCGTGAGAGCTCGACCACGCGGGTCAGCGCATCGACCCAGGCATGATCGCTCAGGATTTTCTGCGGCATGACGCAGAGCCCCTTCGTCGCGAAGCGAATGCGGCGAATATGGGGAATATTCAGCAGCCGCTCGCCGATGAGCTGGAGATGTTCCGCCTTGAGGTTATAGCTATCTCCACCGCTGATGACGATATCCTCCAGCGCCGGCGTGTTTTCGATATAGCTAAACGCCTGCTCCCAGCGCGCGCGGCTGGCGGTGAGCTTGAGCTTTTCCACCTCGGGGGTGTCGCCGCCGATGGCATAAGAGCGCGTGCAGAAGCGGCAATAGACGGGACAAGTGTCGACCGGCAGAAAGAGCGCCTTGTCGTGGTAGCGATGCGTGAGCCCCGGCACGGGAGAGTCGCCCTGCTCGTTGAGCGAATCGAGCGTCAGCATGGGGTGATTCGGCTGCTGCTGCGAGCGGATCGGGAGAAATTGCGTGCGGATCGGGTCGGAGATCGGGTCGCTCCAGTCGATGAGACTGAGCAGGTAAGGCGAAATCCGCAGGGCCATCGGCGCGTGCCGGATGCCTTCCTCGAGATCCGCGTAGAAGCTGTCCGGCGCGAGCTCGCCCACGGTCTCCCGGAGCCGGCGGACATTGGTGACGGTTTGTTTTTGCTGAAAAAGGTGAGTCTGAAACTGGGTGGCGCTCACGTCCCGGTAGGCGGGCAGGTGGCGCCAGAAGTCATCGTGGCGAAGCCGGCGATGCTCGTCCGTCCCATGGCGGGAAGAAGCGGGCGTCGCGTTGGGACTCGGAGGGTCGACGTGGGCGGTGTCGGTATACATGGCGTTGGGTTGGGTTAACGGGCGGGTTTGGAAAGTGAATCGGGGCGGCGACTGAGATGCGCGCGGGATTTTCGGCGGTCGGGCGGGGCGGGCTCGTTGACCGTCTCGAGGACATCGGCCAGCGTCCGCTCCGCCAGCGCGCGCTCCAGCGCGGATTGCGCCGAGGCGAAGACTTCGCCCAGCACCGTCTCGATGCGGCGACCGACGGGACAACGCGGATTCGGGGGATGCGGATGA